>DASZVX010000138.1:0-69735 GCA_035547255.1 Hyphomicrobium sp. | reverse complement strand
AAAGGCGATCTCGCCGCGCTCAACATTCGGCACGATGTCTTCTTTTCGGAAGCTTCGCTGCAGTCGAACGGCAAGGATCAGATCAAGGCGGCGATCGAGGAACTGCGGAAGAAGGGGCTGATCTACGAGGGTAAGCTCGAGAAGCCCAAAGGCCATGACGACGACGACTGGGAAGACCGGGTCCAGACGCTCTTCAAATCGACGGCGTTCGGGGACGATGAGGATCGGGCGCTGCAGAAATCCGACGGCAGCTACACGTATTTCGCCGGAGACGTCGCCTACCACTACGACAAGTTGAGCCGGGGCTTCCGGCACCTGATCAACGTCTTCGGCGCCGATCATGTCGGCTACATTCCGCGCATCAAGGCTGTCGTTGCAGCGCTCTCGGACAAGAGTGCAGACCTTGATGTGAAGGTTGTACAACTTGTCCGGCTCTTCAAAGCGGGCGAGCCCTACAAGATGTCGAAGCGGGCGGGGACGTTCGTGACGCTACGCGATGTCGTCGATGAAGTGGGGCGCGATCCAGTGCGGTACATGATGCTGTACCGGAAGAATCAAGAGACCCTCGATTTCGACTTTGCGAAGGTGACGGAGCAGTCGAAAGACAATCCTGTCTTCTACGTGCAATACGCGCATGCGAGATCAGCGAGTGTGCTGCGCAACGCAGCCGAACAGATTGCGGGCCTCGATGTTTCGATCGGTGCGCTTCAACAAGCTGATCTTTCGCGTCTGACCGATCCGGGAGAAATTGATCTCGTCAAACGGCTTGCGAGCTTCCCGAGGTTGATCGATGGAGCAGCCTCGGCGCACGAGCCGCATCGCCTCGCATTCTATCTCTATGATCTCGCCA
This sequence comes from Hyphomicrobium sp., assembly GCA_035547255.1. GTDB lineage: Bacteria > Pseudomonadota > Alphaproteobacteria > Rhizobiales > Hyphomicrobiaceae > Hyphomicrobium_B. Next base: position 68,885 of record DASZVX010000138.1, on the reverse strand, counting down.
GTGCTCTCCACTCCCAATGGACGCGAGGCAACGATTCGCCACATTTAAGATTTATTCAATCAAATGACGGGGTTGCGACTTCTGCGCGGCTCGCGCTGATTGCCGCGACAAAGACGGTGATAAAATCGGGACTGGAGATCCTCGGCGTCGAGGCTCCCGATGCGATGCGCTAAAGTCTCGAATCGAAGATTTGGTGCAGCTCGGTTCTGCGCCCGATATTGAGGGGTTTCGCAATGTCCTCGCAGAATTCATTTCCGCGGCCGGCCGGGGCAAGGCCGGTTGCCACCCCATCCGATCAGGAGCGTTTGCGCCAGCCCTCGTGGGTCAATCCTCAAGCGCAGCCGGGTTTTCCGCAGCAATCGGCGGATGCCTGGCCTCCGCAGCAGGGGGGTGGATTCCAGGGCGGCGGTTTTGGTCAGTCGGCAGATTATGGGCAGCCGCAGCAGGCGCCACAGCAGCCGGATTACGGCCATTGGGGCTCGCTCCAGGGCGGACCGTCGGGTCAGTCAAGCCCGGCTCGGACAGACCCCTATGCTCCGCAATTCGAGCCTTACACCGCACCAGGCGGTACGCCCTATGGACGCCAGCAGCAGGCCTCGGGATACGGACAACAACCGGCAGCGCCGCAGTGGCCGGGACGGGGCGGCTCGAACGACCCGCGCGGCTTTGATGCGGGCAGCGGCTATGGCGGGCCGGGATATGCGCAGGCACAACCTGGTCAGGCCTCGGGCTATTCCGACGGCTACAATGAACCAGAGTTGAGCGCGGCCGATTGGGCGGGACAGCCGAGCGAATTCGGGCACGATCCCTACCAGCAAAACGCGCGTGGAGGCGCGGACCTCGGTTTCGCGACGGCCGAAGGCGGCGAGCTCGATCAGGCCTATGCCGAGGACGATCTCGAGTACGAAGACGAAGACGCTCCGCGCAGTCGCCGTCCCCTGATGGTCGTCGTGGCCCTCGCGGGGGCCATTCTGATCGGCGGCGGCATGGCTTACGGCTACAAGAAGCTGTCGTCGACTACGCCGCAGGGTGATCCGCCGATCATCAAGAGCGAAGACTTCCCGTCCAAGACGAAGCCTGCCGATGCTGGGGGCAAGACGTTCCCGTACTCCGATACGAAGATCATGGGCCGCCTTGGCGATGGCACATCGTCGGCGCCTGCCGATGGATCGCCGGATCAGGCGGCGCCTGCGCCATCGGACACAGCGCAAGCGACCCCGCCAGATGATTCCGCCAACGACGGCGGTCCGCGCAAGGTATCGACGCTCGTGGTAGGCCGTGACGGATCGATTCAAGCGCCTCCGCCGGAGCCGCCAGCGCCTTCCTCTCAGGTCGCGGTTCCTGGAACGTCTCTTGTCGATGCGTTTGGACAGAATGGCGGCGGACAGGCGCAGGGACGCGATGAGCCGTTGCCGCAACCCCGTCAGGGCAGATCCGTCAGTGGGGACGATACGCCGGTTCCGATGAAAAAAGCAGCGGCGGCCGCACCGATAAAGGTTTCCAAGATCAATTCTGTTTCCGGCACCAAGCCGCCGACGACGGGCAGTATTGGGGAGCGTGACGACGCTGCGGCGCCGGCGGCGAGCAAGAAATTGAAGAAGGTCGCCCGCGCCGAACCGGCAACGACGTCGGACGCCTATTCCGAGTCCGCGCCGGTCACGTCTTCCGGCGGGGCAGGTTATGTGGCGGTGCTTGCCTCTATTCCCCATTCCGGGTCGAGCCGCATTGACGCCCTGAAGCGCTTTGCCGACATGCAGCAGAAGTATTCGACGGCGCTGGCCGGCAAGACGCCCGACATTTCCTCGGCCAATCTCGGTGCGAAAGGCAATTTCGATCGTCTGGTCGTCGGTCCGCCAGGATCGCGGCAGGAAGCCAACAGCGTTTGCTCACAGCTCAAAGCCGAAGGCTACACAAGCTGCTGGGTCACAACGTACTGACCTGGAGCGCGAATTTGTTTGACATTCTGCGGCCGGTGCAATTGCGCCGGCCGTCTGTCGTTACGGCATTCGGCCAGCGCCGATACTCACGTGGGCGCGATTCGACGCCGCATGCGGTTGTATCCTACGTAGAGGCTCGTAAGACATAGTCGGTGCTGCAACTATTGGCAGCCTCCCACGGACGGCAGCGGGCAGACTCACCATCGTCTGAATCAGTGTAGTGTCGGCCGATGGGTCCCAAAAAGGGTGCCTCAACGGGACCAAATCCAGAGCAGATGATCGATACGACAGTACAGGGCCAAGCGGGCGAACAGGGCCCGGACTCGCAAGACTGGGAAGCCCCCGGCTTCGAGGATATGGCGGCAGCCGACGAAGCGTTCGTCGTCGATATCGAGGGCTTTGAAGGTCCGCTCGATCTCTTGCTGGCGCTCGCCCGGACGCAAAAGGTCGATCTCGCGAAGATCTCCATTCTGGCGCTCGTCGAGCAGTACCTCGGCTTCATTGCCGAAGCTCAGCAATTGAAGCTCGAAATCGCCGCCGACTATCTCGTCATGGCGGCGTGGCTTGCGTTCCTCAAATCGCGGCTGCTGCTGCCGAAGGAAAAGGAAGATCCCGACGCGACGTCGGCGGAAGAACTCGCGCAGCGCCTGTCATTCCGTTTGATGCGGCTCAATGCGATGCGCGAGCAGGCGGCTACACTTCTGACGCGGCATCGGCTCGAACGCGACGTGTTCGCGCGCGGGCAACCGGAACGAATCCAGGTCACGCGGGATACGACGTATACCGCGACGATCTATGACTTGCTCAAAGCTTATGCAGATCAGCGAAAGCGGACAATCAAGGTCATTCACGTCGTCAAGGCCCGGCGTGTCTGGTCGATCAAGGAAGCGCGACAACGGCTCGAGAGGCTCGTCGGAGCGACCGCCGGCGATTGGGCGCAGCTCGATATGTTTCTCGATCAATATCTGCCACGCAATGAAGAGGAGCGCACGGCGCTTGCCAGCTCTTTCGGGGCGACGCTCGAAATGGCGCGCGAAGGGTTAATCGAGCTTCGGCAGGACGAGCCATTTGCACCGATTTACATGCGCAAACGCGAAGAAGGGGCGGAGTGGGAAAAGATCGGCTAGCGCTGCCGGAAACGCCGTTATAAGGGGGTTCGAATAGCCATGGTTCCGCCGAGACTGAGTGTCGTGTCGGACAATAGCCGCGGGATGGATGTGATGTCGGCAAATGACGATGCCGATAACGCGCGTGACCAAGCCATTCCTGACGCGCTGAGCGATCCGGAGGCTGCCGTCGATCGTCTGTCGAAGAGCGCGCTGCGCGAGAAGCTCCGCCGTCTGGAGGCACTTCTCTTTGCGTCGTCCGAACCGGTCGATGCAAAGACGCTGGCGCGCTGTCTCGATCCCGACGATGACGTCAATGCGCTGCTCATCGAGCTTCAGAACGACTACAAGGATCGCGGCGTCGCGCTCGTGCGTGTCGCGGGAAGATGGCAGTTCCGGACTGCGGACGACCTTTCCTATCTGCTCGAACGGCAGCAGAAGGAGGAGCGCAAGCTCTCGAAAGCGGCGCTCGAAACGCTCGCGATCATTGGGTATCACCAACCCGTCACGCGTGCCGAAATCGAGGAAATCCGCGGCGTCTCGACATCGCCCGGAACGCTCGACGTTCTAATGGAGACGGGGTGGATCCGTCCGCGCGGACGCCGGCGGGCACCTGGGCGTCCGCTGACCTACGGCACGACGGAAACGTTTCTGGTGCATTTCGGGCTCGACACGATCAAGGATCTGCCGGGTCTCGCCGATCTCAAGGCTGCAGGTCTGCTCGATGCCAATCTGCCGCCCAACTTCACGATGCCGGCGCCGACCGACGTCGCGGCCCTGATGCCGGACGAATTGCCGTTATCGGACGATGGAGACGAAGAGGCCGAAGAAGCTCAGGAATCGCTGCCGCTTGATGACGAAGCCGGCGAAACCGACGAAGAAAACGGAAAGGCGCCGGAGGGTGAAGCCGAATAGGCGTCTTCGCCGCGCGACCTTCAGCGTGGAGTTAACGGAATGTAATACTATGTAAAGTTCGGCATCGTTGTTTGCCGTTTATTTTCTCCGCCGATACGAGGATAAGGGTTCCTCTTAAGGCAACTACGCGAACCTTGCCCGCTCCTGGCAGTTTCTGCGATAAGATGCTTAACTACCGGGTGGCAACTGCCGCCGAGAGGTTATTATGGGTTTTAGTGCGCAACACATACTGCTGCTCCTGATCATTGCTTTGCTGCTGTTTGGCCGCGGCAAGATTTCCGAGCTGATGGGCGATGTCGCGAAAGGCATCAAGAGCTTCAAGAAGGGCATGGCCGACGACGAAGAGCCCGATAGGCCGGCGCCGCGCACGATCGAGAACGAAGCTTCGAATTCCGAACGCACGCCCGATCGCACGAAAGTCGGTTGATAGCTTAATTTTTTTTCGGGCGTTCGCGGCTGATCCCGACAAGGTCACCTCATGTTTGACATCAGCTGGAGCGAGCTTCTGATCCTCGGGATCGTGACGCTGGTTTTCGTCGGTCCGAAAGAGATGCCGGCATTGATGCGCACGCTCGGCAAATATGCCGGGATGGTCCGTCGCCACGCCACCGAGTTCAAGTCGCAATTCGATGCGGCCATGCGCGAAGCCGAACTCGACTCGATGCGCGAAGAGGTCGAGAAAATGCAAACCTCGATCAACAGTGAGGTGATGCGAGCGAAAACCGACATCGACGATGCCGGCAAGCTCGCGCGTGTCGATCCGCCGTCGGCTGCGACCAAGGCCGCTTTGGAACAGCCTTCCGAGACTGCCAAGATCCTTTCGCCGCCGATGCCGGCGCCGCCGCGCGGGGAGAGCTGAGCGATGCTGGAACGGTTGCCGCCGTCCAAGCTTCCGGGTGATGAACCGCCGCGCGAGGGACAGGAAGAGATCGATGCCAGCAAGGCGCCGCTGCTCGATCATTTGATCGAACTCCGGCAACGCCTGATCTGGGCGCTCGGGGCATTCGTCATCATGTTCTTCGCGTGCTTTGCCGTTGCCGGGCACATCTACAACGTGCTCGTGTGGCCCTACATGTGGGCTTCCGGCGATGAGCACGTGAGGCTGATCGCGACGCACTTTCTCGAACAGATCATGACGCAGGTGAAGCTGGCGATGTTCGGCGCAGCGTTCCTGTCGTTTCCCGTCGTCGCGACGCAGATCTATAAGTTCGTCGCGCCCGGGCTCTATCGAAACGAGCGCCGCGCGTTTCTGCCGTATCTGATCGCGACGCCGGTGCTGTTCGTCGTTGGTGCGATGATGGTCTACTTTATCGCGATGCCTGTGCTGATCCGTTTTTCGATCGGGCTGGCGCAGCACAGCAGTGAAGGCGTTCCAGCGATCGAGCTGCTTCCGAAAGTTTCGGAATATCTGTCGCTCATCATGACGCTGATCTTCGGCTTTGGCATTGTGTTCCAGCTGCCGGTCATTCTGACGCTGCTGGCGCGTACGGGCTTCGTGACTTCGGCGACGTTGAAAGGCGGACGGCGTTACGCCGTCGTCGTGATCTTCGCTGCCGCCGCGCTTCTGACACCGCCGGATGCGCTCAGCATGGTGATCATGGCGCTACCGACGATCGCGCTTTACGAAGCATCTATTCTGGCCGTGCGCTTCGTCGAAAGGCAGCAGGCGAAATCAGCTCAGAGTAACTGACGGTATTGACGCACTCGCGTCGGAACAGCACATGCGCCAATTTACATGACGCCAATCATTTAATTCTCAAGGACCCCGACTTAGATTGAGAGGTGAGCCAGTCGCTATCGGCGAAGCGCAGCAGCTCGGTTTCATCTAAGGAACTCCCCATGTCTACGTATGTCAAAATCATCTTCGCCGCTGCGACACTCTTTGCCGTCAGCGCAAGCGCCATCTCTGCCGCTTCGGCGAGTGACGGCCTTAGTCAGGCTTGTCAGGCAGGTAACATGACGCCGCACGGCTATCTGGACTGCCGTTAAGACGTGTAGCGAACGTAAGGCAGTCGAGACTTTCGGCTGCCTTTTTCCTGTTCCCAGAGTGGTGCTGGACCGCCTCCTTTGCATCGTATACGACGACCTTGACACACACATCGTGACGAGGCCCGCCCGTGTTCGACATCAAATGGATCAGAGAGAATGCCGAAGCCTTCGACGCGGGCTTGAAGCGCCGTGGATTGGCGCCGCAGGCCGCCGCTCTGGTCGCGCTCGACGATAAGCGCCGGCAGACGCTGACGACGCTGCAGGACGCGCAATCTCGGCGTAATGCGGCATCGAAAGAGATCGGCAAGGCGAAGGGCGCGAAGGACGAAGCGACAGCGGCGCGGCTGATGGCCGAAGTCGCGGAATTGAAGAACACGATCGCCAAAGGCGAGGATGACGAACGCAAGCTTGATGCGGAAATCAAAGCTGCGCTCGAAGTCATCCCGAACCAGCCGCGTGCGGGCGTTCCTGACGGCGTCGACGAAACGGGCAACGTCGAGGTGCGCCGCGTTGGGACGCCTGCGAGTTTCGATTTCGCGCCGAAGCAGCATTTCGAAATCGGCGAAGCGCTGGGCCTGATGGATTTCGAGGCGGCGCAGAAAATTTCGGGCGCGCGATTCGTCGTGCTGAAGGGAGCGCTGGCGCGTCTCGAGCGTGCGCTCGCGAGCTTCATGCTCGATCTGCACACGAGCGAATTCGGATATACGGAGGTCAATCCGCCGATCCTGGTTAAAGATCACGCTGCCTACGGCACGGCGCAGCTACCGAAGTTTGCGGAAGATCTGTTCAAGACGACGAACGATTTCTGGCTGCTTCCGACCGCTGAGATTTCACTGACCAACCTCGTGCGTGAAGAGATCATTGACGAGGCGCGGTTGCCGATGCGGGTGACGGCATGGACGCCGTGCTTCCGTTCGGAAGCAGGTGCGGCCGGCAAGGACACGCGCGGCATGATCCGGCAGCATCAGTTCTCGAAGGTCGAGCTTGTTTCGATCACGACGCCGGAGACGTCGCTCGAAGAGCACGAACGCATGACGTCATGCGCGGAAGAAGTCTTGAAGCGGCTCGGTCTGCCGTTCCGCACGATCGTTCTTTGCACCGGCGACATGGGATTTGCTTCGCAGAAAACCTACGACATCGAGGTTTGGCTTCCCGGGCAGAACACCTATCGCGAGATTTCATCCTGTTCGGTGTGCGGTGATTTCCAGGCGCGGCGGATGGATGCGCGCTACCGTCCGAAAGACGGCGGCAAGCCCGTCTACGTTCATACGCTCAACGGTTCGGGCCTTGCTGTCGGTCGCACGCTGATCGCCGTGCTCGAAAACTATCAACAGGCTGACGGCAGTGTCATAATTCCCGATGCCCTCCAGCCTTACATGGGCGGCCTGACGAGGATAGCAGCAGCGAAGAACACATGACGGGACTTTCGCCTCTCGGCGTCGTCGTGGACTTCGATGCGCTGGAAAACCGTGGCGCTCCGATCCGCGTTAATGAACATGGCGAGATTGTCGATTGAGCATGCGCATACTGATCACCAACGATGACGGCATCAACGCGAAGGGGCTCGAAATCCTGAAAGCGATCGCGCTCGGCATCTCGCCGGACGTGTGGACGATCGCACCCGAAACCAATCAATCGGGCACGGCGCATTCGATGACGCTGCACACGCCACTGCGATTGCGCACGTTGGACGAACGCACGCATGCCGTCGCCGGCACGCCGACCGATTGCGTGATCATGGCGGTTCGCCACATCCTCAAGCATCAGCCGCCGCAGCTTATTCTGTCGGGCGTCAATCACGGATCGAATCTCGCGGAAGACGTCACCTATTCGGGCACGGTGGCGGCGGCGATGGAAGGTGCGCTTCTCGGAATCCACTCGATCGCGCTGTCGTTGATGATGGGATTTGAAGATGGAGAGCGCCGAGCCATCTGGGATACGCCGCTTGCGCACGCGCCGCAGGTCATCAAGACGCTGCTCGCCGAGACGTGGAATCCGCACACGCTGATGAACGTGAATTTCCCCGACGCGGAACCGGGGAACGTTGCAGGCGTCGCGGTGACGTCGCAGGGCGTGAGAGATCAGGCGCTGCTCAACATCGACAGCCGGGCCGATCCGTGGGGGACGCCGTATTTCTGGTTCGGTTTCGAGCGACGCAAGTCAACTCTCGTTGCCGGAACGGATCTCGCGGCGATCGCCGAAAATAAAATTTCGATCACGCCGTTAAGTGTCGATCTCACCGATCGGGGAGCCGCCGAAGCGCTGGCGTCGCGCCTCGGGTAATTCTGTGCGATACAACTCAATGTTCGCAAAAGCCGCCGGAAAGCCGAAATCTCTTCGCGAATAAAGCGCAATTCTCACCTAATGGAATAACCATAGGGTGTCGTTTCATGCGGCGTCTTTCGTAAACGTCTTCCACTTTTCTTCCATGCCGCCTGTGTGCGGGGCGCACGCTACCGGCATGTACGCATCGCTACTTCTGGATTTTGGGCAAATCCGGATGGCAGCGTTTACCGCTCATTAACCGGTTAAAGGTTAATGGATGGTACGAGTAGAGGTGCGTACCATGATCAGTTGTTTTGGCGTTGGTCAAAGCGGGGATTTCAGCCTCAAGTCCGCGATGGCCCTTTCGACCGTAATTGCCGGTCTCGCAATCGGGGGCTGCAGCGCAGACGTGACGCGTTTTGATAGCGCGTCCTTTAACCTAAACGATCCTCCGGACTCGCGCCCGATTCCTTCCGAGTCGATCCGGACCAGCTCGCTTAACGATAATCAGGTCGTCGGATCGGCACCACGGGGGCCCTACGGCGCTGGCGCGTCATCGGTCCAGGTCGCGGCATTGCCGGATGCCGGGTCGGGCTACCAGCCTCCGCCATCCTATTCGGCGCCGGCATACACACCGCCGCCCGCCTATGCGCCTCCTGCACGCTCGTACGATGCAAGGCCATTCGGGAGTTCGCGTTCCGAAACGGCACCCCTAAATCGCTCCGCACCGCAGGCGCCAGCGATGGCCAGCGGCGACGCGATCGTCGTGCAACCGGGCGATACGCTCTACTCACTGTCGCGGGCACATCATGTATCGCTCGCCGAGCTGATGTCGACAAATTCTCTCAGCGATCCGAACGTCCATCCGGGTCAGAAACTCTATCTGCCGGGTAATGGCAGCGCGCGCGGGATGCGGAGCAGCGTCGCGGCGGCGAGGACTGTCGAACCGGCACGGCCTGTGGCGGCGCCGATTGCGCAGGCGCCCCGGGATGTCGCGAGTTACAATGCGACCTACACGGTGAAACCGGGCGAGTCGCTTTACGGAATTGCGCGTGCGCATAACGTGAAGTTCGCGGAATTGCAGCAGGTCAACGGAATCACCGATCCGCGCCGCGTGAAGCCGGGCGCTGTGTTGAAGATGCCGGGTAGCGCAGGCGCCGGCGCGCCGGCGTCGCGACCGGTTCAGTCTCCGCCGCCAAGTGTTGCGAATAATACGCCGCCTGCCATCGTGCCGCCGCTCGCCGCGACCGAGCAGGGTTCGGAGATGCCTCACTATGGGCAGTCGCTCTCGACCCGACCGACGATCATCAACGGTGAACATCGCGTTGCGTCTCTGACCGACAAGGCCAACGATGCGAGCCCGGCGCCGCCGCCCGCGACTGCAACGCCGCCGGCAGCAACGCCCGAACCTTCGGCATCCGTACCGCCGCCGAGCGCGCAGCCGACAGCACAGTCTGAACCGGCGAAAGCCGAACAGCCGAAGCCCGAGCAGAAGGTTGCGCTGGCGGCTCCAGCAGCGGCATCGGCAATCGCCGACAGCGTGAAGCTTCGTTGGCCGACGACGGGCCGGGTCATCGCCGGGTTCGGCGGACGTCCAGACGGCACGCATAACGATGGCATCAATCTCGCCGTGCCGCTCGGCACCGAGGTTCATGCAGCGGAGTCGGGTGTCGTCGCGTACGCGGGCAACGAGCTCAAGGGCTACGGCAACCTCGTCCTGCTCCGTCACGACAACGGTTGGGTGACGGCCTATGCGCACAACGACGAATTGCTCGTGAAGCGCGGCGACAAGGTGAAACGCGGCCAGGTCATTGCGAAAGCAGGCAAGACCGGGTCCGTCGACCAGCCGCAGGTGCATTTTGAATTGCGTCAGGGATCGAAACCGGTGGACCCGATCCCCTACCTCGAAAAACTCTGACGCTTTCCTCTAGCGCGGGGGTTAGGCGCTGGCACAGAGGGAAACGAAGAGCCGGGTCATCCGATCCGGCTCTTTTCTTATTGCACTCGGCGACTCGCGGTCTCTTTGCTTGCGCTTGGCGACTCCGCTTCGCGGAGCCGGCCGCCAAGCGTCAGATCTTATCCGTGGGCATTTTCAGACGGCCAGCGAGATCCTGTACGTATTGCCAGGCGACGCGGCCTGATCGCGCTCCGCGGGTTGTCGACCATTCGAGCGCGTCGCGTTCGAGTTCCTCGTCATCGATCTTCAGCTTGAAGTGCGCAACGTAGGCACGGACCATCGCCAGATAGTCGTCCTGGCTGGCATTATGAAATCCGAGCCACAGGCCGAACCGGTCGGAAAGGGAGACTTTCTCTTCCGTTGCCTCGCCGGGGTTGATGGCTGTCGCGCGCTCGTTGTCGATCATGTCGCGGGGCATCAGGTGCCGCCGGTTCGACGTGGCGTAGAAAAGGACGTTTTTCGGCCGTCCCTCGATACCGCCGTCGAGGACAGCTTTCAGGGACTTATAGCTCGTATCGTCATGATCGAACGAAAGATCGTCGCAGAAGACGATGAAGCGATACGGCGCGGCTTTGAGAAGGGAGAGGCACTGGGGCAGCGAGTTGATGTCCTCGCGTTGAATCTCGACAAGTTTCAGCCCGCTCGAGCGGCTCAGCGCATCGGCGTGCGCGGCCTTGACCAGGCTCGATTTGCCCATGCCGCGGGCGCCCCAGAGCAGGGCGTTGTTGGCCGGAAAACCGGCCGCGAACCGGCGCGTATTATCGAGCAGGATCCCGGCGGTGTGATCGATCCCCTTGAGCAGCCCCAGCGGTACGCGGTTTACCTCCGGAACCGGCTCAAAGCGGCCGTTCTCGGCCTGCCAGACGAAGGCATCGGCCGCCTCAAAATCGGGCGTCTCTGCCGCAGGCGGGCCGAGACGGTCGAGCGCATCGGCAATCCGTTCGAGAAGCGGCCTTATTGCTTCAGCATCGCTCATTTACTGTCCAGCGGGCTATCTATCGGAAACAGCGTGTTTAATCGCTGCGCTCGGGAATGCCAACGGCAAAGCGCGACGCCGCTCTGTGGTTGCAAATGGGCTGCCGAACACTATAGTCCGCCCGAATTTGATTGAGCGCTCCCCTGAGGCCAACGGGCTCGGGGCAAGGGTGCTTTGTCCATCTCATCCAGAGGAATCCACGAGCCAATGTTCACGACACCCGCGTTTGCGCAGGCCGCAGCATCGAGCCCCTTGGAGCCATTCGGGGGTCTTCTGATCCCGATGCTGCTGATGCTCGCCATCTTCTACTTTTTCTTGATCCGCCCGCAGTCCCAGCGTGCCAAAGAGCTTCGCGAGCGCGTCAACTCCGTCCGCCGCGGCGATACGGTCATCACATCCGGCGGTATGGTCGGCAAAGTACTCAAGGTTTCCGATACGAGCGACGAGATCGAGGTCGAACTCGCGGAGAACCTCAGGGTGCGGATCGTCAAAAGCACGCTGCTCGAGGTCCGTTCGAAGGGCGAACCTGTCAAAGACGCAACGTGATTGAGCACGGATTGCGTGCAACTATAAATATGCCGTCAGCGCACGACCGTGCATTGGCGGCACACCCGAGATTTTGAGATTCCTCGCCATGCTGCATTTCACTCGCTGGAAAATCGTCGTCACACTGCTGACCTGCCTTGCCGGGTTCCTGGTGGCGCTGCCGAACTTCTTCCCGAAGGAGACCGTGCAGTCGTGGCCGTCCTTTATGCCGAAAAAGCAATTGACGCTCGGTCTCGACTTGCAGGGCGGCGCGCATCTGTTGCTCGCCATGGATCAGGACGAAATCAAGAAGGACTGGATCAACAACCTTCGCGATGAAGCGCGCAAAGAACTCCGGGAAGCGAAGATCGGTTTCACCGGCATCGGCACGCAAGGCTTGACGCAGCTCGTCATCAAGCTCGCGAAGCCCGAAGAACAGGCGGCCGCCATCAAGGCGCTCTATAAGGTCCGGCAGCCGATCGGCAACGCGTTGCTCGGCGCGGGCGCCTACGACGTCGATATCTCGGAAGGACCGGATGCCGGAACGATCATCCTCAAGGAAAGCGAGGCCGGTCTCCGGCAGCGCATCGCGAACGCGGCCTCCGCATCGATTGAAACCATCAACCGGCGCGTCAACAACCTCGGAACGTCGGAATCGACGATCGTGCGCCAGGGCACGGATCGCATCCTCATCCAGTTTCCGGGTTTGAAAGATACCAAGGATCTCAAGAAGCTCATCGGTGAAACGGCGAAACTGACGTTCCACGAGGTGCATCCGTCCATTTCGGCGGATGAAGCCAAAATGACGAAGATCCCGACGGGATTCAAAATCTATCCGAGCGATAAAGGCGAAGGCGGCGGGGAGTTTCTTCTGCGTGAGCAGCCCGTCGTGCAGGGCTCTGACCTTGCCGATGCGCAGCCGGGTTTCGACAGCCGCACGGGTGAGCCGGTCATCAACTTCCGTTTCAATCAGATCGGCGCCCGCAAGTTCGGCAACTTCACCAAGGATCACGTTGGCCGACCCTTCGCCATCGTGCTCGACGACAAGGTGCTTTCCGCGCCTGTCATCCGCGAGCCGATTCTCGGCGGATCGGGACAGATCTCGGGCAACTTCACGGTCGAAGGAACGAACAGGCTTGCGGTGCAGCTGCGGTCGGGCTCGCTTCCAACCAAACTCACGATCGTCGAAGAGCGGACGGTCGGACCGTCGCTCGGTGCCGACTCGATTGCGGCCGGCAAGCTCGCCGGCATCATTGGCGGTATCGCCGTCGTTTGCCTGACCGTTCTCGCATACGGAACCTTCGGCATCTTCGCATGCGTCGGCCTCGTCGTGCACTTGATGCTGACATTGGCGTTGATGACGCTGATCGGGTCGACACTGACGCTGCCCGGCATCGCCGGTCTCGTCCTGGGCGTCGCGATGGCGGTCGATGCCAACGTTCTGATCTACGAACGCATTCGAGAAGAGTTGCGCGTCGGCAAGATGCCCGTTGCGGCCATCGACGCCGGTTTCCAGCGTGCTTTCGTGACGATCGCGGATAGTCAGCTTACGACGCTCGCCTGCGCTCTCATCATGTTCTGGCTGGGCGCCGGTCCGATCCGCGGCTTCGCCGTGACGCTGACAATCGGCATCATGACTTCGATCTTTGCATCGGTGACCGTGGTCCGGCTGCTGATCTCTTACTGGCTGAAGGCCCAACCCAAGGGCCGCGTCGCCGTCGTTCCCGTTTAGGAGACCTGAACTGTGCTTATGAGATTGATTCCGGTCTTCAAGGGCGCCGACTTCTTCCCCCATGACCTAAACCTGCCCTTCATGAAATTCAAAGGGCCGGCGCTGGGGCTATCTCTCGTCGCGATGGCGATCTCGATCGTGCTTTGCGCAACCATGGGATTGAACTATGGCGTCGACTTCAAGGGCGGGTCGCTGATCGAACTCAAAACCAAGACCGGAAATGCCGATATCGGTGCGTTGCGTGAGAAGCTTAACAGCATTGGGGTCGGCAACGTCCAGATCCAGCAATTCGGCACCCCCGACGACGTGCTCGTTCGCCTTGAAGAGCAACCGGGCGGTGAAGCGGCACAACAGGTGGCCTTGAAGAAGGTCGTCGATGCAACGTCAGCGGATTATGTGGAGCGTCGTGTCGAAGTCGTCGGACCTGCGGTTTCGAGCGAATTGCGCATGACGGGCTTCATCGCGGTCGCGGCGGGCATTCTGGCCATCGTGGCCTACGTCTGGTTCCGGTTCGAATGGCAGTTCGCGCTGGGCGCAGTCGTGGCGCTGTCGCACGACGTTCTGGTGACGGCCGGGATTTTCGCGCTGTTTCAGTTCGAGTTCGACCTGTCGACGGTTGCGGCTCTTCTGACCATTCTCGGCTACTCGGTGAACGACACCGTCGTCGTGTCGGACCGCATCCGCGAAAACCTACGCAAGTTCAAGAAAATGGAGCTCAACGAGCTCTTGAACCTGTCGATCAACGAAACGCTATCGCGCACGATCCTTACCGGCATGACTGCACTCGCAGTGCTTATCTCGCTTTATATTTTCGGCGGCGAGGTGATCCGGAACTTCAACCTCGCGATGCTGCTCGGCGTGGTGATCGGAACATATTCGTCGATCTTCATTGCTGCACCGCTGCTCGGCTATCTGGGCGTCAAGCGCGATTGGAGCGATATGGCGGCGAAGGCGGTTGCTGCAACGAAGTCAAAAGCCAAGGCTTGATGCCGCGACGGGCGCGGCGCTGCATCGATGGAAACAGTCCCCCGCTATCCTTACGAGACCGCCGTTACCGCATATGGTAACGGCGGCTTTCGTTTTGCGGACATGAGCCATCGCGGTTCGATTCTGTGCCTGCCTGGCGGTGTTTACGCCTGGAGCGCGACGTCGGCCGAGAGCCTTCGCCCCGAAGACTTCGATTTCGTTCTCACGTCGCTTGAGCCGCCGATCACCCTTTTGCTTGGGACCGGAACGCAGCAGGTCTGGCCGGAACCCCGGATTTACGAGGCCTTCGCGAAAGCCAATATCGGGCTCGAACCGATGTCGACAGGCGCAGCGGCCCGCACTTACAACATCCTGATCGCAGAGAAGCGGCGGATTGCGGCGGCGCTGCTGGCGGTTCCGTAGATTTGGTTCCTGGAGCAGCTCGTGCGCGATGCCCGCGAAACGACCGTCAACATCGAGGCCGTGCGCTCGAGCGCGCGCCTCAACGCACCGGATCGCTATTACGCGGCGCTCTTCGCTCCGGCGGCGGTTCGCGGAGATCTGATTGCGCTTGCGGCCTTCGACGGCGAGATCGCGCGTATCGCTCAGCTTGTCAGCGACGCGGCGCTTGGCGAAATTCGCATCGCGTGGTGGCGGGACGCGCTTCTCGGCAACGATCGCACAGCCGATCTCACCGGCAATCCGGTGCTTGATCAATTCGCGGATGTCGCGCAGCGGCACGAACTTTCGAGCGCAGCGCTCGAAGCCTATTTCGATGCGCATATGGATGCGCTCTTTGCCGATCCGCCCGCAGACGACGTCGCTCTCAACGACACCTTTCGCGCCATTGACGGAACGCCGCTCGCGTTCGCGCTGCAGATTTTACACGGACCTCTCGATGCGGATGCCAACGACCTTATCGGCGCCGCCGGGCGGGCGAGCGGACTGACACGCATAGCGCTGACGCTTCCGTACACCCTTGCCGCCCATCGCGCGCCGCTCCCCGCGTCGCGTTCTCCGGCGCCGCCCGATATGGACTGGCGCCCGCAAGTCGCATGGCTGGGGCAAGAGGCGGGTGCGGCGCTTGCAGCGGTGCGGCGTCAACTGACGGGCAAAACACGGGATTTTACGACTGCCCTGTTACCCCTTGCCCTCATCGAGCCCTATTTTCGCGCTTTGCAGAAGCCTGGACACGAGCCGAGCCGTGACATCGTGGATATCGCACCGCTCACTCGTTTGTGGCGCATCGCACGCGCGCATTGGACCGGAGCGCTCTGAGGAGCGGTCGTCTGACGACCAACGCGAAGGGGGCAGATGATATCTCGTTCGCAAACGATACCGCGCCGCGTCGCGGTCATGGCGCTTTGGCTTATCGCCGTCGCAAGCATAGCTGTGCTCGCGGTGCCGGGACGTGCCGAAGCGGCCGCGACCGTTGTCTGGCGCGTCGAAAATCCATTCCGTTTCTTTGTCGATCCGAGAGATACCGAGGTCCATCGGCAGATTTACCGCTCGCTCGGCCCGGATCAGCGCGCCACACCCGTTCTTTCCGCAGAGCGAGCGCTCCAAAGCGGCGATCCCGACGGCTGGGCGTCGTCGATGTATCGCAAGACGTGTTGGAACAATAACCGCTTCAAGTGCGATGCGTACGAGGATTACATCAATCCGACGAGTCACGCGGTCATCTTCAACGTGCAAGGCGTCGACGACGCCAAGATGCTGTCGTGCACATGGCTGACGGCCCCACGCGGCTCGGAAACGCCTCGCGGCGATGCCGTCACGCAGCCCTGCAGCGAGCCAGCGCGTTTTGTCATTCCTTATCCGAAGGGTGCGGTCGTCAGCGTTGAGATCGGCGGGCTCGAGGTCGCGAAAGTCGATGTGAAGGTTCGCGATATTCTTATCGCGGGCATAGGCGACAGCTTCGCATCCGGTGAGGGCAATCCTGATCTCGCGGTGCGGTTCTCGCGCGTGCGGTCGGCCGACTACAGCAGCGTCGGTATCTATAGCGGCTTGACCGGCTATCCGGCGCGCGTCGGTCCGTGGCGCGAGCTTGGAGACAAAGAGTTCATCAAGGGGAACGCGCGTTGGCTCGATCAGGCCTGCCATCGCTCGCTTTATTCCGAGCAGTTGCGCACCGCGTTGCAGCTCGCGGTCGAAGACCCGCATCGTGCGGTGACGTTCGTCGGCGTGTCGTGCGCGGGCGCCGAAATCACCGATGGGCTGTTCCTACGCTACAAGGGTAACGAGTGGGTGCCGAACCCTCCGCGTTATTCGCAAATCTCAGCCCTTGCCGAAGCCCAGTGCGGCGCCAATGCGACCGCGCAGGCCGACGTGCCGGAAGCCTACCATATCAATGGGCAGGTGCCGGAATTGAAGGATCTCATTCTGCGGAAATGTCCGCAGGATTCCGCGCGCAAGATCGATCTCGTTCTGGTGTCGATCGGCGGCAACGACATCGGGTTCTCGCGCCTGCTTGCGAACGCCGTCTTGTCGAATGAATCCATCCTGCGTGAGCTCGGCGGCTGGCTCGGAGAGGTACACGGCGAAGCGGAAGCGTCGGCTCAACTCAGCCATCTTGGCGCGCGCTACAAGGCGCTCAATCGTGCACTTCACAATATCCTCTACATGCCTTGGAATGAAAGCGACCGCATTCTGCTCGTCGCGTATCCAGGTCTTGCGCTCGCGGGTGACGGCAGCGAGACCTGCGGAAGCGGCAATGCCGGCATGGACGCCGTTCCGGATTTTCATCTCGATGAAACGAAGCTCCGGCTCGGGACGTGGTTCGCCGACAAGCTCAATCGCCAGATGCGCGAGAGTGCTTACGAATACGGCTGGACGTTCGTCGAGACGCACCGGCGCGCGTTCATCGGTCGAGGTATTTGTGCGGGCTTGAGCGTCGCCGGCGTGAGCGAAGTCGACGACCTGCGCCTGCCGCGCAAGGTCGATGGAGCATGGACGCCCTACAATCCCGCCGACTATCTGCCCTATGCTTCCCGTCAGCGCTGGTTCCGGACGCCGAACGACGCGTTCATGACGGCAAACTTTCATGTCGCCGCCGGTCTGCTGACGAGTGTGCTGAAAATCGAGCCGTTCGCGCCGTTCCAGCTGCTTCTGGCTTCGACCTACTCGGGTGCATTTCATCCGACGGCCGAGGGTCAAGCCGCGATTGCCGATGCCGTCGCCGAGAAGGCGCGCGCCGTGCTTGAAAAGTACGGCGAAGGCCCGGACCGGGATGCGGCCTATCTTTCGTCGATCAAGTCCGACGATGCAGCGCCAGCGCCTGTCGATGAGCCGGGGCGCAATATTCCCGACGTCAAATCGGTGCTGACGGCGCCGCCGACGGGTGTTCCCGCGCCTGTGGTCGAGCCCGAGGGCGAGACTGGCGGGGTGAAGGCGGTCGTTTCAGGACCGGATGACGTGCAGGTCGGGACCATACCCCAGCCGCAGCAGGGTGCGGCTCCGTTGGATGCCAAGGCCGCCGCGCCGGTGACAGGTGCCACTCCGCTGGCGCCACTGCCTGTGCCCGTTCCCGCGGCAGGAGCGGCGGATGCCAATGCAAATGCTGTGGGTATGCCGCCGCACGCGCCCCCTCCTGCCGCCGATATTGCTACGCCTAAAGCTGGCGCGACACCCGATACGGGCCTCGGCGAAGCGAAGGCTATTCTTGCGCCTGGAAACGAGGGTGCGCCCGTGCCGGTGGTCGGAGCGGGTGCTCCGGCATCATCCGACATGAAGGCGCCCGTCTCTGATGCCGCCGCTGCGCCGCCGCCCCCGGTCTCGAGCGATCAGGTGCCGTCGGGGGCGCTGCCCGAAACGGCCGTCCGGCCGTTCGCGCCTGCAAGCGGGAATTGAAGATCGTGCCACGTTCCGTCATCCCCGCCTGCGCGGGGATGACGTGGCTGAAACAATCCTGGTTTGGCACTGCGCGTCTGCGGTTCCGCTGTCCGGAATCCCGCGCTAGGCGGATTGGCGGATGGCGTGCGAAGCGGTGCCGTCGAGCCAATGCGTGAGATCGGCAATCGCGCGGCGTGACATCGCGCGTTTTTTCTCGCGTCCGCGTTCGGGACCTTTGAGACGCGCACCTTTTTGATCGTGGGTCGGCGCTTGCGCAAGCTCGGGCAGCAGACCGTAATTGATGTTCATCGGCTGGAACGAGCGCGCCGAGGATCGTTCTTCGTTCTCGCTGACGAGATGGCCGCCGGTGATGTGGTTGAGAAGCGCACCGAGCGCCGTCGTCGCGGGCGGCGCATCGGTTTCGTGTCCGAGCGCTTGAGCCGCTGCAAAACGTCCCGCGAGCAAGCCCATCGCGGCGCTTTCGATGTAACCTTCGACACCGGTGATCTGACCCGCGAAGCGCAAGCGCGGTTCTGCCTTCAATCGCAGCGAGCGGTCGAGCAGCTTTGGAGAATTGAGGTAGGTATTGCGATGCAGGCCGCCGAGGCGCGCGAACTCGGCGTTCGCCAATCCCGGTATCGTGCGGAAGACGCGGACCTGCTCGGCGTGCTTAAGCTTGGTCTGAAAGCCGACCATGTTCCAAAGCGTTCCGAGTGCATTGTCCTGACGGAGTTGCACCACCGCATAGGGCCAGCGTCCGGTGCGTGGATCGTCGAGGCCGACAGGTTTCATCGGCCCGTAGCGGAGTGTATCGCGTCCGCGTTCCGCCATCACTTCGACCGGCAGGCAACCGTCGAAGTAGGGTGTCGAGGCCTCCCACTCTTTGAAGGATGTTTTCTCGCCCGCGAGCAGCGCGTCGACGAATGCTTCGTACTCCGGTTTCGTCATCGGGCAATTGAGATAGTCGGCGCCCGTGCCGCCGGGGCCTGCCTTGTCGTAGCGTGACTGGAACCACGCGATCGACGTGTCGATGCTGTCGCGATGAATGACCGGCGCAATCGCGTCGAAGAAGGCGAGCGATTCTTCGCCGGTCAGTTTCGCGAGCGCAGCGCTGAGCGCAGGCGAGGTCAATGGACCCGTTGCGATGATGACGTTTGCCCAATCGGCGGGCGGCAGGCCGTCGATCTCGACACGCATAATCGTCACGAGAGGATTATCGGAAAGGCGTGCGGTTACCTCGCCGGAAAAGGCATCGCGATCGACTGCAAGCGCGCCGCCTGCAGGCAGCTTGTGTTTGTCGCCCGCGGCCATGATCAGAGAGCCGGCGCGGCGCATCTCCTCATGCAGCAGGCCGACGGCATTATTTTCCCAATCGTCGGAGCGGAAGGAGTTCGAGCAGACGAGTTCCGCGAAGCCGTCCGTCTTGTGAGCTTCCGTTCCGCGTACGGGGCGCATCTCGTGCAGCACGACCGGAACGCCCGCGGATGCAATCTGATGCGCAGCTTCCGAGCCTGCGAGGCCGGCTCCGACGACATGAATGGCAGGCGGTCTGGTCATATGAATAGGGCTTCCAAAGCTTTCGAGTCGCTCCGCGGCGTGGCGGTCTGGCGCGAGGCGTTCGAATGTTAAGCGAGATAAAAAAGGGGCGCCGGGCGCTCCCATCCGGTACTTAAGCGGGGCGGCATGGGCTTGCAACGGTTTGTCTGTTTTGTGTGGCTTGCCGTGGCGCTTGCCCGCTGTAGCTGTGAAGCAGCCCGGCGAGGCGGTTAGCCCGCGAAGAAATCCCAAACCAGCTTGGCGTTGAGCACAATAATCAGAATTGCGATCAGAGCGGCGATTGTGGTCAGCCAGCGTGGGGAAACGAGCGCTCCCATTTTCGTGCGGCTTGCCGTGAACTGGACGAGCGGTACGACGGCGAACGGCAACTGCAAGCTCAGGACGACCTGTGAGAGGATCAAGAGCTTTCCGGTTTCAGCCTCGCCATAGATCAGCGTGACACCGGCTGCCGGAAGCAAAGCCACCATGCGCGTCACGAGGCGGCGCACCCACGGCGCTAGCCGGATTTGAAGGAACCCCTCCATGACGGCCTGACCCGCAAGCGTTGCCGTCACCGTCGAATTCATACCGCAGCAGAGCAGCGCGACGCCGAAGAGGGTCGGCGCGATGGCCGAGCCGAGTAGCGGATGCAGCAACGACTGCGCCTGACCGAGTTCGGCAACGTCGATCTGTCCGGTTTTGTAGAACGTGGCGGCGGCGAGGATCAGGATCGACGCGTTGATGATAAGGGCGAGCGATAGCGCAATCGTCGAATCGAGGGTCGCGAATTTGAGTGCTTCGCGCTTTTCGTCCGTCGTTTCGCCAAAGGCGCGCGTCTGGACGATTGCGGAATGCAGGTAGAGATTGTGCGGCATGACGGTCGCGCCGAGGATGCCGAGCGCGAGGTAGAGCATGTCGGGATTTCTGACGATGTCCGTCGTCGGGGCGAACCCGCGGATGACCGCGCCCCATTCGGGATCTGCGAGTGCGATCTGAACGGCGAAGCAGAGCGTGATGACGCCGAGCATCGTGACGATGAAGGCTTCGAGATAGCGGAAGCCGAGGCGCTGCAGCAGTAGCACGATGAAGACGTCGAGCGCGGTAACGAGGACGCCGATTTCGAGAGGCAATCCGAAGAGCAGATTGAGGCCGATGGCGGTGCCGATGACCTCGGCGACATCGGTCGCAATGATCGCCGTTTCGGCAAAAAGCCAGAGTGGGAAAGAGGTCCAGCGTGGATAGCCGTCGCGACAGGCCTGTGCCAGATCGCGGCCGGAGCCGATCGCGAGGCGCGCGCAGAGCGCCTGCAGGATCACGGCCATAATGTTCGAAAGGAGCGCAACGAACAGCAGCGAGTAACCGAATCTCGAGCCGCCGGCGATCGAAGTCGCCCAATTCCCGGGGTCCATGTAGCCGACGGCGACCATGTATCCAGGACCAAGGAAGGCGGCGAAGCGGCGCCAGCGCGAGGCATGGCGCACGACGGGAACCGTCCGGAAAACGTCGGCCAGCGCGCGGTCGCCAAGCTGGCCCTGCCAGCTCGTGTCGACGGAGGACGCCGTGCCCGCCGGGTTGGCCGATGTCGTCTCGATGACAGGTTTTGCGTCCATAAAGGGCGACCGGATCTCTATCCGCAAATGATAATCATTCGCAACTAGAGCCGACATGGCTTCATACGTCAAGCGGGCGCGACAACGCGCCAGGCGTCGTAGGGCATAAAACTCGAGCTCTGCGGCCCGCCGGCACCGCCGGTTCCATGGGAATTCTCCCGGGGAATTTTCCCGGGAAATTTAGAGATAACGGCCGTCAGGGTCAGGTATTCGCCGGCACCAATACGAGAGGTGGGCTGGCCAAATCATTTTTGGCATGGCTTCATCTGCATGGTCGCCATTCTCCGGCTCAAGATCTGAGGCAAAAGCAAAGTGCACGCCAGACAGGGTTCGATATGTGGGCTCCTTACAAGAAGCGCCTGGCACGCGACCTCGACCGCTGGGAAGCCAACGGTTGGGTGAGCAAGGACGGTCGCACCGCGATCCTTTCCGACGTCGCAAGCAGCGGGCGTGACTTCAGCTTGGCATCGGCACTCGCCATTCTGGCGAGCGTGCTGTTCGGATTCGCGGCCATTTCCTTCGTCGCAGCGCATTGGGAAGAGATGCCGCGTCTTGCGCGCCTCGCCCTGCTGCTGGCCTCGATCTGGGCGGGCTACGGCGCGGCGGGATGGCTTGCGGCACGCGGACATCCGGCGCTGGCCGATGCGGCCATACTTTTTGCGGTGGCGATGTTCGGCGCCAGCATCATGCTGATCAGCCAGATGTACCACATCGACGGCAATCCGCCGGACGCGGTGCTGATGTGGTGGATCGGGGCGCTCTTTGCAGGGGCTCTCCTGAGATCCAATCCGGCCTTGGCACTGGCCATGGTGCTCGTCTGCGTGTGGTCGACCATGGAGGCGTTGCAGAACAATGCGGTCCATTGGCCGTTCCTGGGCGGTTGGGCCATGGTCAGCGGAGCCTTCATCTGGCAGCGGTGGCTGCCGGGCTTGCATCTTTCTGCGCTGGCGTTGACGGGCTTTCTCATTTCGCTCGGCTATCTGCTCGGACGCGGGCACGAGCACACGGTCGTTGCAATCATTGGCATGCTGGTCGCGGCGGCGGTGATCGGAGCGGAAAAAGTCCTGCCGGACTACGATCATCTGACGGCGCCGATCCTCGCCTATGCCGTCGTCGTGACGTTCGCGGGGCTTTACGCGCTGCAGTTCTTCGAAAACACGTCGCTCAGGACACTCGTTCTGCTGGCGGCGTTGACGCTGGTGCTGCTACTCGGTGCAATCAGTTACGGCTTGGCGACGGCAAATCGCGGCGTTCTCTGGCTCGGGTACATCGGATTCTCGCTGGAGGTTCTATCGGTCTACTGGAAGACCGTCGGCTCCATTCTCAACACTTCGATCTTCTTCCTGGTCGCGGCGCTCATCGTTGCGGCGCTCGCTTACATGGCCTTGCGGATTGCGCAGCGTGGACGCGGCATAGGGGCTACGGCATGAGCGGCTCGCCTCGCCATTTGTGGTCCTTGCTGATCATCGTCGCGGTGGTGCAGTCGGCGGCGGTGTTCAAGATCGTCTACGATAAGGACAGGCTTCTCAAAACGGGCCGCGAGATCACGGTGCCGGTCAAGCCGGTCGACCCGCGCGATATCTTCCGCGGCGATTATGTGACGCTCGGTTACGACATCTCGACCTTGAATACATCTCTCGTGCCGATCGGGAACTTCGACAATTTCCCTGCGGGCTCGACCGCCTACGTGACGCTCAGCCCGAATGCGGCTGGAGCCTGGACTGTCGCCGCGGTCGCGACCGGGCGTCCCGCGACGGTGGCGCCGTCCGAAGTTGTTCTCAAAGGTCGTGTCGATCGCGCCTGGCGGGCCACGGCGGCTTCCGACAGCGTCATCAACATGCGCTACGGCATAGAAACCTATTTCGTGCCCGAGGGGACGGGGAGGGCGCTCGAGAGCCAGGTCCGGGAGCACAAAATCGACGCCATCGTTGCGGTCGGGTCCGACGGGACCGCGGCACTCAAGGGGCTTGTTATCGATGGTGAGCGGCACGTCGACCCGCCCCTGCTTTAAGCCTTCTGGCGAGGGGCGCTGACTGCTATGAGGCCTCCAAATCAGCACTCGGGAGGCGCACGTGACCATCAAACGCTACGAATCTACAGCAGTTTATTCGAAAATGACCGAGGCGAACGGCTTCGTCTTTACCGCGGGCGTCATCCCGACCGACCTGTCGCGCGATGTCGAAGGCCAGACGGCCGAGGTTCTGGCCGAGATCGATCGGCTTCTGGCGCTGGCCGGCACGGACAAGTCGAAAGTCGTGCAGGCGACCGTCTGGCTCAACGACATCCGCAATCGCGACGGCATGAACAAGGCCTGGAGCGCGTGGCTCGGCGGCAAGGATGCTCCGGCGCGGGCCTGCGTCGAAGCCAAGGTCATCGACCCCCGCATGCTGGTCGAAATCTCGGTCGTCGCCGTCAAATAAGACGGTCCAATCCGCGAAGCGTGGCGACTTTTTAGGCGTCGGGGCGAGGTCCGGGGCAGCGGATATCCTGTGCCCCGTTTGCCGCTTTCTGAGAATTTTCTTGTGTTAGGACGCTATGGCCACTTCGGGCTGACTTCTGAATCTGCAAGAAATCGCCCGGGGCTTCGCCCCAAAGTTGCTTCGGGGGGAGGTCGATAATGACGAAGACGGTTTGGGTTAAGCGGGGGCTCGCTGCCGCCGCGCTGATTTTGCTTTCTACGCCCGTGATGGCGCAGGAAGTGGCGGACATTCACGAACAGCGACGTGAGCGGGGCTCGATCTGCTTCACGAGTCACTACCATTACGGTTCGAGCTCGGGTCTGGCGAGCAAGCGGGCCGCGCAGGCTGCCGCAATCAAGTCTTGGGCCGACTTTGTCGATTTCGAATACGGCTCTGCCTGGACGAGCTGGAAGCGGTCGGGCAGCAAGAGCATCAAGTGCTCGCAGGCCGGCATCCACGGACCGTGGAGCTGCGATGTCAGCTCGCGCCCGTGCCGCGGCGGTCGCTGAGCACGACGCTTCGATAGTCG
This sequence comes from Hyphomicrobium sp., assembly GCA_035547255.1. Lineage (GTDB taxonomy): Bacteria > Pseudomonadota > Alphaproteobacteria > Rhizobiales > Hyphomicrobiaceae > Hyphomicrobium_B. The sequence goes on along the minus strand of DASZVX010000138.1, from coordinate 44,552 downwards.
GAAATGGAATAGGCGAGGGCCGGCGCTTTTGCGCGCGGCCCTCGTTCGTTTTCTATCGCCCGGCGAAGACGCGCGAAAGAATGCGGCGCGCGAGCGATGCCAGCCAGCGGATCAGGAACAGTTGGATCATCGTTCCGATGACGCCCCGGTTCGATCCCAAGACCTTGCCGAATATCGAGCGGATGATGTCCTCGAGCGAGCCACCGTTTCCCGGCACCTGCTCACCGCCGCGCCGGATGATGTCGGGCAGCCGCTGATAGGGATTGTCGTCGTCAGGCTCCGGATATGGGCCTCTCGATTTCCGGCCAAGGCCTGGAATGTTGTCACCGGGAATGGGGAGCGGTTGTCCAGGGTCGATCGGACCTCCCGGCGCGGCGTTGGGTGTCGGCCGGTCGCTATCGGACGTCCAATCGCTGGAGGAGCCTGCCGGCGGTAGCGTGTCCCCCGGCAGCGGGAGTGGACTGCCTCCGGCGCTCACGAGGCCAGGCACACTGCTGATAACCTTCGCAAGCGCAGGTTGCGATTGTTTCTGCAACTCTGCAATCAACAAGCTAGCCACCGCCGGGAGCATTTTTTCGACGGTGCCCGCATCGAGGTTCGAGCGGGACGCGGTGCGCGCCGCGATTTTGCGGCTCACATGCTTGTTGCCGATCAGGATATCGAGGATGTGATTTCCGCTTTCGACGGCATCAGGGGAGGTAAGTGCACCCGGATCGGACAGGGCCGCACCTGCGGCTGGATTTGTGACGAGCGCTGCAACGTCGGCAACGCCGGCGCGGTTGAGCATGCTTCGTTGAATGCGCGCCTGAAGTTCATCGGCGAGCGCGTGCACGGCTTTTCCCGCCTTGTCATCATCTACGTTAAAAGTCTGGGCAACTTTATCTATCAGGCGTTGCCCGTCGGGACTCTCCAAGCTTGCGGCAATTGTCATGTCTGACTCCGCTCTGCCGTCATGCATCAACGGATGCCTAGCACGAGCTGTAGCTGGTGACAGCCATCGTCCGTTGGCGATGGGGTGCACAAGCTATATCGCGCGCCAACATTCATAAGCTGTTCATACTTGGAGGCTCTACTTTTGCCCAGGTGAGAGACGGCAAAGCTCCTACAACGTCGTGCAACTACGACGATGTTTCGAGCGTTAAATCATTCAAAAGCGTCCCGAGGGCGAATGCCGAATGTGGAGAGTCTCATGCGCAAACTTATGATGTCGTTGTCCGTTCTGTGCGGACTTCTATTCGTGGGAATGTTGCCCATTCCCGCGTACGCGGCAGCCGCTCTGACACCGGCGCAAATCGCCGGTCTGAAACCGGCACAAGGCGACAAAGCTCCGGGCGTCGCGACGGAAGTTCGTTGGCGTCATGGATGGGGTCATCGCGGTTGGCACCGCGGATGGGGCCATCGTGGGTGGGGCCATCGTGGGTGGGGCCATCGTGGGTGGGGTTATCGCCGCTGGGGTTGGCGCCATCATCGCCGGTGGTGGGGCTATGGCTGGGGTTGGGGCTGGCCGTATTATGGTTATGGATATTACCGTCCGCGCTATTACTACGGCGGGTACTACCCTTATTACGGTGGTTACGGCTGGCGGCACCGCGGCTGGGGTCATCGTGGATGGCACCGCGGATGGGGCCATCGTGGCTGGGGTCACCGTGGATGGGGACACCGGGGCTGGCGGCGCTAATCTGGAAGTTTCCTAAGTTCACGTCCCTAAACGACCAACTTCAAGCGGTCTGTGCTGCAATCCCGGCGCGGGCCGCTTTTTTGATGCGAAAAGCCTAGCGTGCTCGAGTTGCAACGCATGAGCACTTTTGGCATGGTCCGCGCGGCTTTCAGGAGGCCGAGTCTGCCTCGGAGCAAGTCAGGGGTCTGCCATACCGGTGGAGCCCGCGTGCACGAACCATAAAAAGCGGGCCAAAAGGGACCACTCCATGACCAATATACTTTGGGGGATCATCGCCTGCGGGGCGCTGGCGATCCTATATGCGTTCATCACCTCGAATGCCGTGCTCAGTGCCGATCAAGGCAACGCACGGATGCAGGAAATTGCAGCCGCCGTGCGCGAGGGTGCGCAGGCGTATCTCAGCCGGCAGTACCGGACGATCGCGATCGTCGGAGTTGTCATCTTCATTTTGGCGTGGCTGCTTCTCGGACCGCTGCAGGCTTTCGGCTTCCTGATCGGTGCGATCTTGTCGGGCCTCGCAGGCTTCATCGGCATGAACGTCTCGGTACGCGCCAACCTCAGAACGGCACAGGCGGCAACCGTGTCGCTCGCCAAGGGCCTCGACATCGCTTTCAAATCCGGAGCCATCACCGGGATGCTGGTGGCGGGTTTGGCGCTGCTCGGCGTCGCCGGCTATTACACATTTCTGACCGCAGGTCTCGGCAAAGAACCCGGCGGTCGTGATGTCGTCGATGCGCTCGTCTCACTTGGCTTCGGCGCTTCGCTGATCTCGATCTTCGCGCGTCTCGGCGGCGGCATCTTCACGAAGGGCGCCGACGTCGGTGGCGATCTCGTCGGCAAGGTCGAAGCCGGTATTCCGGAAGACGATCCGCGCAACCCGGCGACGATTGCCGATAACGTCGGCGACAACGTCGGCGACTGCGCGGGCATGGCTGCCGACTTGTTCGAAACCTACGCCGTGACGGTCGTCGCGACGATGGTTCTGGCGGCGATCTTCTTTGCGGGCCAGCCGAATCTCGGCTCACTCATGCTGTATCCGCTTGCGATCTGCGCAGCTTGCATCGTGACGTCGATCGTCGGCACGTACTTCGTCAAGCTCGGCACCAACGGCTCGATCATGGGCGCGCTTTACCGGGGCGTCATTGCTTCGGGCGTCTTGTCGATTGCCGGCCTTTGGGCGGCAACCCAGTACGTTCTTGGCGGTTTCGGCGATGTCGGCACGGCTGCCGGGCAGACGATTTCGGGCTGGAATCTGTTCCTCTGCGGCCTCGTCGGCTTGGCTCTGACGGGTCTCATCGTCTGGATCACCGAGTACTATACCGGCATCGGGTATCGTCCGGTGAAGTCGATCAGTCAGGCGTCCGTCACCGGACACGGCACCAACGTCATTCAGGGTCTTGCCGTTTCGCTCGAAGCCTGTGCGTTGCCGACGCTTGCCATCGTTGCCAGCATCATCACGACGTACCAGCTCGGCGGCCTGTTCGGCACCGCGATCGCGACGACGACGATGCTCGGTCTCGCCGGCATGATCGTGGCGCTCGACGCTTTCGGACCGGTGACTGATAACGCGGGCGGCATTGCGGAGATGGCAGGGCTTCCGAAGGAAGTGCGCCGTTCGACGGATGCTCTCGACGCCGTTGGCAACACGACGAAGGCGGTGACGAAGGGCTACGCGATCGGTTCGGCTGGTCTCGGTGCGCTCGTCCTCTTTGCAGCCTACAACTACGACCTCCATCACTTCATCGAGGAGGCGAACAAGGCCGGCGCGACAGGCTATCAGTTCTTCAAGGACGTTCAGGTGAACTTCGGCCTCGAGAACCCCTACGTCGTTGCGGGTCTCCTGCTCGGTGGCCTTATTCCGTTCCTCTTCGGCGGCCTCGCGATGACGGCTGTCGGACGTGCGGGCGGTGCGATCGTGCTCGAGGTTCGCCGTCAGTTCAAAGCGAAGCCGGGCATCATGAAGGGCACCGAGAAGCCTGACTATGCCGCCGCGGTCGACCTTCTGACGCGTGCCGCGATCAAGGAAATGATTGTTCCATCGCTGCTGCCCGTGCTGTCGCCGATCATCCTGTTCGTTGTCGTCAACGCGATCGCCGGCAAGGGCGCGGCGTTCTCGGCGGTCGGCGCGATGCTGCTCGGCGTTATCGTCACCGGCATCTTCGTCGCCATTTCGATGACCTCGGGCGGCGGCGCCTGGGACAACGCCAAGAAGAGCTTCGAAGACGGCTTCGTCGACAAGGACGGGGCCAAGCACGTCAAGGGCTCGGAAGCGCACAAGGCGTCAGTGACCGGCGATACCGTTGGCGATCCCTACAAGGATACCGCCGGTCCTGCCGTCAATCCGGCGATCAAGATTACCAACATCGTGGCGCTGTTGCTGCTTGCAGTGCTGGCGCACTGGTGACTACGGGCTCACCCGTCAAATGAAGAAGGCTCCGGATGACTCCGGAGCCTTTTTTGTCATCTCGATCGCCCGCGCCGATCGCCGGGTCATTATCCGGCGAGGTTTGGGTCCTCACTGTCGTGCTCGTGTCCGATGGCGGCAAGCAGCCGTTTGTCAAGGCGATCGGGCCGCAGGATCACTTTCTGAAAGTGGACGTCCTTGACGGCCGAGCGCGGCACGACGAATTCGCCGGCGTTCTCGACGTAAATCACGATCGACGTGTTGTTGACTTCGCGAACGGCGCCGATGCCTTCCTGGCCGTCGGCAATGAAGGCCATGAAGCCTTCCTGGATGTTTTCGGTCATGACGGTACCTGCTCGCTGCTTGAAGGGAGCATAGAACGGGGAAACGAAAATTTCGCCCGTCAATTTGGCAAAGGCCAGCCGAACAGCTTGTTTGGGCCCGGCCTAACCGCCACCGAATGCGCTGCCGGCGCCGAAGAGCTGCTGTTTTCCGAGGTTGCGGAACAGCTGGTTCAGGATGGTCTCTTCCTTGCCGCCGGGCACTGGGGTCTTGCGGCTGACGAAGTCAAAGACCTTGCCATCCTTCAAGCCGTAGTTGGCGACGTTATTGACGGTGCCGCCCTGGTTGAAATAGACGGCGACGACTTGCCGGCTTTGTTCCGTCGGGAGGAAGAAGGACGACTGCGTGTCCGTGCTCGAGATGTAATAGTACGCACGGCCATCGCCGATGACCGCTGTCGTCGCGGGCGTACCCAGAGCGGCGCGCACCTGATCCTGGCTCATACCGGGCTGCACGGCCTGGAGGTCGGTCTCCTTGAATAGCTGGCCGTGCCTGGTCACGGTCCCGCCGCAGCCCGCCAGGGCCATAAGCGAGGCAAGGGCCAGCAGACGGCAAAGCGCCGCCCCGTACCGTTCCGTCCTGCCATGCTGTCGCATTCGACCCTTCATCCCGTCAGAATCGCTTCGCTCCCTCGCGCGCTGTGTTTAGAATGCGCGCCAGAAGCGGGCAACGCGAGCTACCCTCGCTGCCACGCACGATCCCCAGACATTTCCCTCGGCTCACAGGCGGATCAAGGACCTTACAAGACATGTTGCAATGGTTCAGGCGACGCGCGGAGGCCGGCCGCAGAGCAGAAGACCTTTATGGCAGCGTCGTGACCGCGGCGAGGCACCCGGCGTTTTACAGGGACATGGGCGCTCCAGACACACCGGAAGGGCGGTTTGAGCTCGTCGCGTTGCACCTTTTTCTGCTGCTTGAAGGCATGAAGGTGCAGAATCCGGCCGAGACGGAACTCGCTCAGCGTACGATCGAGGCTTTCGTCACCGATATGGACGACTGCATGCGCGAAATGGGCGTCGGCGACATGGCGGTCCCGAAAAAGGTCAAACGTGCGGCTGCCGCATTCTATGAACGTGCTGCGGCCTATCGGAAGGGTCTTGCGGGGCATGGGACGGATCTCGAAGACAGTCTCGGCACTTATGTCTTCGTGCCCGGCGCGATGAACGAGGGTGTTCCGGTGAACAGCGGAGCCGGTGCGCTCGCCCGGTATGTACGGGCCGCAGCGTTACTTTCTTCAGAGGAACCGTTCGGCGAGCTGGTGGCGCGCGGCGGCCTCAGCCGCCTTCTGGATGACAACAGGACAGAGATATCGTGACCGAGCAACTGAGCGACTGGACCCACAACGTGACGGACATTCCGGCGGGTGGGCTCGACCGCGAGCGCGAGGCAAGCGAAGGCGAGCGTGCCGCGATTGCAGATGACCTCAAGCTGCTGAAGCTCAATCGCCTGGCGACATGCTATCGTATCAAGTCCCTGGGCGATGGCAGCTACCGGCTTTCGGGAAAGATAACGGCCAAGGTCGAGCAGGCTTGCATCGTCAGCCTCGATCCGGTCGCCGACGAAATCGATGCGCCGTTCGAAGTCGAGTTCAGACCCGAGGTAGAAGCGCCCGATGACGACGAAGATGCGAGCGTACTCGCCGGCCCCGATGTCGATATTCTCGAACGCGGTGTAATTCCGCTTGGCCGCATCGTCTTCGAGACGCTTTCGGCATCGCTCGATCCCTATCCGCGCCGTCCGGAGGCTGAATTTACGTGGCAGGATCCGCGCCAGGTTGAGCCAGAAGAAACAAGTCCTTTCGCGGTCCTGTCGCAGTTGAAAGACAAGAAATAACCGCCCTGCGGCAACCGTGCATGAGGCGCGATTTCGCCTTGTTCGCGGGCTTCAAAGGACTATGGTCTCGACGAATTTCGGGGTTTAGAAAAGGTTCAGGATCGCGTCCGGCACAGCCTTGCGCCGAATGCGGATTCTTGGCCGATCGGCGAGCATGGCGAGCCACAAGACAATCGCACTCGATGCAATGGGCGGCGACCACGGACCTGAAATCCTGGTTCCCGGGGCCGCGCTTTCGCTCGAGCGGCAGCCAGCGCTGAGCTTTATCTTTTTCGGCCAGAAGACGCGCATCGAAGCCGTTCTCGCGCAACATCCGGCGCTCGCCGCACGATCGCGCGTTGTTCACACCGATCATGTCATTGCCATGGACGAGAAGCCGAGCCAGGCTTTGCGCCGCGGCAAGGGCTCCAGCATGTGGCTCGCCCTCGAGGCGGTCAAATCAGGTGAAGCGGATGCTGCCGTGTCGGCGGGCAATACCGGTGCGCTGATGGCCATTGCCAAACTTGTGCTGAGGCCGATCGCAGGCATCGAGCGTCCTGCGATCGCCGCGTTATGGCCGACGATCAAGTCGGAAAGCATCGTCCTCGACGTTGGCGCCAACATCGGCGCGACGTCGGCGCAGCTCACCGAGTACGCCCTCATGGGCGCGGCAATGGCGCGGGCTGTCTTCCACATCGAGCGTCCATCGGTCGGGCTGATGAATGTCGGCACCGAGGACATGAAGGGCAACGAGGACGTGAAGGCGGCGCATGCGCTGCTCAAATCGGCTGGGGCGCTGCCGCTCGACTACAAGGGTTTCGTCGAGGGCGACCAGATCGGGCAGGGCGCCGTCGATGTGGTCGTCGTCGAGGGCTTTGCGGGCAATATCGCCCTCAAGACCGCGGAAGGCACGGCGCGGCAGATCGGCGCCTATCTCAGAGCCGCCATGGCAAGTTCGTTAATGAGTAAATTGGGCGCGCTGTTCGCGCAGGGCGGATTCCGGGTTTTGAAGCAGAAAATGGATCCCCGACGCGTCAACGGGGGCACATTTCTGGGCCTTAACGGCATTGCGGTGAAGAGCCACGGCGGGACCGATGCCTTTGGATTTGCGAGCGCCGTCGATCTTGCTTACGAAATGGCGGATTCCGGTCTGATCGCGCGCCTGACGGCCGATATCGACGGTTTTCATCATCGGCTGTCGGCGGCCAGTGGTGGCGGTGTTCCGCCTGAACGCTCTGCCGGCGGCGCGCTCGGAAAGGTCTAGGCGTGGTCGCAGTTCTTCGTTCGGTCATTCGCGGCGTTGGTGCACATTTGCCCAAGCGCATCGTATCGAACGACGATCTGTCGAAGATCGTCGACACGAGCGATGAGTGGATCAGAGAACGCTCGGGAATCGTCAATCGGCATATTGCGGACGAAACGGAGAAGACGTCCGATCTCGGTGCGGCAGCCGCGAAGCAGGCGCTCGTGCGCGCGGGGATCGATCCGCTCGACATCGATCTCATCGTTTGTGCGACGGCGACGCCTGACCGCACGTTTCCGGCGACGGCCGTTCGAATTCAATCGATGCTCGGCGTCAACAAGGGTGCGGCCTTCGACGTGCAGGCTGTCTGCTCGGGCTTCGTCTACGCCCTGTCGATCGCGGACAATTTCCTGAAGACGGGACAATCGAAACGCGCCCTTGTCATCGGTGCGGAAACGTTTTCGCGCATTCTCGATTGGTCGGATCGCTCGACCTGCGTGCTGTTTGGCGACGGCGCCGGCGCGGTCGTTCTCGAAGCCCAGCCGCAGCACGGCACACGGAACGATCGCGGTATCCTCGCGACGCGCTTGAGATCCGATGGCCGCTACGAAGACCTGCTTTATGTCGACGGCGGTGCGGGCTCGACGAAAACCGTCGGGCATTTGCGGATGAACGGCCGCGAGGTATTCCGGCACGCCATCCAGAAGATTTCCGGCGTCATCGAGGAGACGCTCGTCGAAACCGGATACGCGGCGGACGAGATCGATCTTTTCATTCCGCATCAGGCGAACAAGCGGATTCTCGACGGCATCGCGAGAAAGCTCGGAGTCGCGCCCGAAAAGATCATCATGACGCTGCACAAGCACGGCAATACGTCGGCCGCGTCGATCCCGCTCGCGCTGAACGAAGCGTTCGAAGCCCACAGGGTCAAGGAAGGCAGCCTGATCCTCATGGAGGCGATGGGCGGCGGCTTCACCTGGGGCGCGGCTCTGGCGCGCTGGTAATTGCGCAATCGTCCCGGTAACGCCTAAAAACCGAATTCCCGCAATTTTTTATGTGCTTCTTCAACGCATTACGTTGACCCCGCGACCAACTGCCGCTACCATCATCGGTCTGCACGATGTTGGATGGGAGAATACAGATGGTCGGCAAGACATTGACGAGGGCGGATCTTGCAGAAGCCGTCGTCGCAAAAGTCGGGTTGCCGCGGAACGAAAGCCAGGATCTCGTGGAACGCGTGCTCGAGGAAATCTCGGGCAGTCTCGCGGAAGGTGATCCGGTCAAACTCTCTTCGTTCGGCTCGTTTGGCATCCGGCAAAAAGGCGAGCGCATCGGGCGCAATCCGAAGACAGGCGAAGAGGTGCCGATCACGCCGAGGCGGGTCCTGGTCTTCCGTCCTTCGAACATCATGAAGGACCGCATCAATAAAGGCCACGTGAAGCGCTAGCGGCGCTTGAGCATTGATGCAGGACGGCAGGTCGGCGCGGAGGATGTCCGCGACGGGTTTCGGTAAATTGGAAAGGCAGAGGGCGATGAACAAGTCGGCGGAAGCATTTCGCACGATCGGAGAAGTCGCCGAGGAACTGGAAATCCCGAAGCATGTGCTGCGCTTCTGGGAAGGCCGCTTTCCGCAAATCCGGCCAATGAAGCGTGGTGGAGGCCGGCGCTATTACCGCCCGGAAGACATGGAACTTCTTCGCGGCATCCGCGCGTTGCTGCACGCCGAGGGCTATACGATCCGGGGCGTCCAGAAGATTTTGCGCGAGCACGGCGTCGATCAAGTGAAGGCTGCCGCACGGAGAGCACCGGCTGTTCAGACTGCCGATGGGACCACGCCGCCGCAGGCCCGCAAGCGCGGGCGCAAGCGGATTACGAGCGCACCGGCAAGCGTATCGCTGCAGCAAAGTGTGCCGACTGTTCCGGCGGCGAAGGCTGAAACCTGCGGATCGAATGTTCACGTCCTGGCGGCGATCCGCGAACTTCAGATCGCGCGTGCGATCCTACTCGGGCAGCCAATCGCACAGCCCGGCGGATCGCGTGCGATCGAGGCAAAGAAGGCGCGTGCGAGCAGGACGTGAGCAGGGCGGCGGCGATCGGTTCAGGAGCGGTGACACTGTCGCGTTTGTCCGATCTCGAAATCGTCTTTGTCGATCTCGATGCATCTCGCGCACTTCTTGAAAGCGAAGAAGCGAACACGCCGCGGCTTTCGAATTCCGATCGTCTTCGTGTCGAGAGGCTTTCCGGTGATCCTGGCAGGCAATCTCTCTGGCGCGCGGCCCGCATCGCAACGCGCATCGTTCTCGAACGTGCGGCGGGCCCTGAGGTCCGCGGGGTAAACTTCGAAATCGCAGTTGGCGGGCGTCCGAAGCTCGACGAAGGATTTCCTCATTTCAATGTCTCGCACACCGCTGAAGCGGCGCTGATTGCCGTTTGCCGGTCGTCGCCGGTCGGAGTCGATATCGAACGTCTCAGGGACTTGTCGATGACGCTTGAGCGTCGCCAGCGCATCATTGCCGCCGCGGCTGGCTTCGTAGGCGGCGAGGGAGCCGATCCCGATAGTAACATCGATGTGCTTCGAGCCTGGGTTCGGCTGGAGGCGGTGGCCAAGGCTCGCGGATCCGGTATCGGCGTCCTGTTGACCGAAGAAGGTGTGATCGGAAGGGCTGCTGGGAACCGCGAAAAATCTGGGAAACCTTCTCCCGTCGTCGCGAACCTTGACGTAGGGGCGCCCTATGTCGCGGCCGTTGCAGCCAACGTTCTGCCGGGCGAGATCGCGGTTAGGCGCTTTCCTCACCGCGCTGACGAGCTAGCGGAATTTCTTTCCGCGTTCAGAGCATGATTATGGGCGGTGGCAGTACGGCTTCCACCATTTCCCAGGGCAGAGCCTCTCGCAGCAGCCTGGCTTAGGGCGTGTATCCAAACAGCTTGTAGGGATTGTAGACGCTCGTCTGTTCCCTGTTCCGCTGATACGTGCGGAAGCGCCGTCTTGGCGGATCGGCCCTGGCTTCCCTGATGTCGCCTCTGTCGGCTCGGGCCTTCCGTTCAGATGCTTCGGCGGTAGGGTTCGCGGGCGGAATTTCCATTGCCGTCACTGTGCTGTCTTTGACGGCGAGGAGCAGGTTCGATTCCATCGGCCGCCAGCGATAGCCGATGCCGAAATCGATCGGAGTAGCGCGGCCTTTGCCGAAAACCTCGGAAAGCTGCGATTGGTGTTGGCCAGCGAACAGCGCAATCGGCCCGACATAACGGCCGTAGGGGTGCAGACGCCAGCCTTGTGCGAAGTAGCGGACCGGGATGCCGGAATCATCTTCGAGAATGGAATCGCTGCGCTTCAGGAGATAATCGCGGACGGTCGAAAATTTATCTGCGTGCATCAGGTAGGACGCGCTTTTGACGAAGCTGTCGCCATGACCGAACGTATCGCAGAACTGCATGAAGCCGCTGGTCTTGATGCCGCCATCGGAGAGATCGGTGCTGAAATAATAGAGCGTGCGCTTCTTGCCGATGTTGTCGGAGAAGACGATCTTGGCTCCCTTGGCCGTAGCGTTCGGAATCTTCTCTTCCGCGGGGTGGATTGTCCCGTCGCTCTGGAGGTCGAAGAGAGAGACGTCGTAGATCGTCTTTCCGGACCGGGCCAGGAACGTCATCAGCACGGGGAGGGTGCCGGTCATGCGCCCGTGGCTGAAATCGATCCGCATGAACTTGGTTTGAAAGAAGCTGTAGCTCAATACGGAATTGAGCGACGCGCGAAGCTCGCGCAAGGCGCCCGGAAGCTCGCCGCGTGAGAACTTGTTGAGATCGGGTACTGGGCCGGGCGGTTCGAGGCCCGCCATGATGTAGGTGTCGGCCGACGGGAAGAACGCATCGGCGTAGAGGAAGTCCGGGCCGCTGAAGAAATAGAAGAGTACCGGCTGCGGATTTGTGAGGTTCTTCGAAACGAAGGACCGGATCTTGGTCAGTTGGCGCTTCTCGAGGCCATTCCAGGACTCGTCGAAGCTGCGTGCGTACTGCTTCCAGAACGCATCGTTGGTATATGGCGCGATCGGCGACCCCGCGGAGGGTGGCAGGCCTGCGAGAAAACGCGCCGTGTCATCGGAACTGGCGCTCGGACCGGCGAACGTCATATTCGACGTCAACGTTAATGCAGCGACCAAGACGCCGATGATCGTTGCGATAAGTCGCGTTCTTGCCATGTGATTGATCCAGCTCAGATCCTTGCCGTAAGCGGGCGTGATTGGGACAACGCATAAACTCCCAGGCCGGCAAGCATAATGGCGAGCCCGGCGAGGGACTGTAGCGGCCGCTCGACTATAAGGTGATACATCATAAATCCCGTGACGCCTAAAAACACCAGTGGAGTCAAAGGGTAACCCCACGTCCTGTAGGGTCGCGGAAGGTCTGGTTCCTTGGCGCGAAGGACGATAACGCCCACAACGGCCAGGAATGAGCAGAGCGTCAGACTGAATTGTATGACGTCGAGTACGGCCTCAAAGCTTTGCGTCATCAGCAGCAGGCTGACGATTGCGAGCTGCAGCAGCAGAGCCGTCGTCGGCACGCCGTCACGCGACGTCTGCGATAGCGGCGCAAGCAACGGATGGTCGATGCCCATGGCCATCGTCACGCGCGGTCCGATCCATGTCATGGCGCTGATCGAGGAGATCAACCCGATGCAGATCAAGGCTCCGACGATGCGGCCGCCAACGTCACCGAAGATGTGCTTGCCGGCAATCAACGCGACATCGAGCTGACCGGCCATCGCTTCGATCGGCGTCGTGTAGAGAAAGACAGCGTTCAAAGCGACATAGAGCGCGATGACGGTGAGCGTCGCCGCGATAATAGCCCGGGGGAGGCTGACGGATGGGTTCCGAACCTCCCCTGCAATGTAGGTCGCCGCGTTCCATCCGGAATAAGCGTACATGACGAAAACGAGGCTTACGGCGAACGGCGCGCTCGCCATGTAGCTCACGTCATTTGCGGACGGTGCGAACGAGATCGGCTGCGGGGTGCCGACGGCTAAGCCCGCGATGATCAGGCCGACAATCAATGCCGCCTTGATCAGCGTCGAGACGTTCTGGAACGTCGCCGAGTGCTTGACGCCGCTCAGATGTACGAACGTGATCAGCCAAGCGACGGCGAGTCCCAAAAGTTGCGGGGATGACCCCGGAACGACGCCTTTGAAGTAAACGCCGAACGCCATGGCCGCAAGCGCGATCGGGGCCGAGAAGCCGACCGTCGCAGAAATCCAGCCAGCGAGGAAACCGAGTGCCGGATGATAAATCCGCGAGAGGAAATTGTATTCGCCGCCCGAGCGCGGGAATGCGGCGGACAATTCCGCATACGAGAGCGCTCCGCAAAGTGCCGCCAGGCCGCCGACGGTCCATAGCATCAGCACGGAGAACGCCGAGGGGATGTCTTTGACCTGAAAGCCGAGGCTCGTAAACACGCCGATGCCGATCATATCGGCGACGGCGAGAGCGACGGCCGTCATGGTCGACACAGTCCGGATGTTAAGCCCGGATGCCTTGGGAGACGGTACGCTCGTGCTGGTTGCGCTTGTCATCAGAAAGGCTTGGCCCCGGCGGATTCGGCGACAGTATTGACTCGCACACTTTCCAACAACGGGCGTCGCGACATGTTCACTATGCGTTGCCAAAATGCATCTGGCGTGCGGCTACAGGGCATTTTCGTGCTCGTGCTCGAAAAGCGGCCGAAGGTCATTTGCTCGTTTAACTCACGATATGGACAATTTTGGACCTTAATGGGTCGCGCGGAAATGGTGCCGGCCGTCGACGGACTATTGTCGGCGAAGGTAAACCGGATTCTAACCTCAGTGGACACACATTAAGGACAGGGGTGTCCGAACGAAATTGCACTCAAGGCCATGAACCACGGGCGACGGGGATTCCTCGCGGCGGCATTTGGTACAGGTTTGGCTCTAACTTTCGGTGCCGCGAGTGCTTGGGCGGCCCGCAAGACCGGCAGCCATCGCCAAATTACGCCGTCGAAGACACAAGTTCGGTCGCGCAGCGCGCCGCTCAAAACGGCGCGGACTGCGCTTGTTCCGTTTGAGACGGCGCCATTCCCCTATCATGGCACGATGCCCGGATCGAACGCACCCTTCCTGAATGTCGATGAAGGAGGGCGCAAAGGCCATCGGACGGGCTCCGGCCGCGTCTATTGGGAAGATCAGACGTACAACGATAACCGGGTGCTGCTGCACATCCCGAAGGGGTTCGACATTCGCCGCCCGGCGCTGATGCTCGTTTTCTTCCACGGTCACGGGGCGACGCTCGAGCGTGACGTGCTCGACCGTCAAAAGGTGCCGGCGCAGATCTCGGCTTCCAATGCCAACGTCGTGCTCGTCGCTCCGCAGCTCGCCGTCGATGCGCGCGATTCGAGTGCCGGGAAATTCTGGCAACCCGGCGCTTTCGGCCGCTTTGTCGGAGAGGCCGGCCAGCAGCTTGCGCGACTCTTCGGCGATAAGCGATCGCTCAGAACATTCGCCAGCATGCCGATCATTCTTGTCGCGTATAGCGGCGGGTACGTCGCTGCTGCCTCGGCCATCGAGCAAGGCGGTTTGAAAAAGCGCGTCAGAGGCGTTGTGCTGCTCGATTCTCTTTATGGCGACCTCGACAAGTTCGCACACTGGATCGAGGCCGACCCGTCAGCCTTCTTCGTGAGCGTCTATCTCGGGTCCACGCGAAATCAGAACGCGCAGCTCGAAGGCATCCTTGCCGCGCACGACGTCGACGTCAGTCCGGATATCAATACGCGGCTTGCGTCCGGCGGGGTGACGGTGGCCCCCGGCGGCTCCGGCCGGCACCGCGATCTCGTGACCCATGCCTGGGTCGACTATCCGATCATCGACATCTTGAAGCGGTTGCCGGAATACCGGCGCTAAGCCTGCTCAACGCGGCCCGGGGACGTAATTTGTGGCATTTGTGACCTCGCGCATGTGGGGCCTGGATCGCGCCTTGACGGGCGGGGGGCGTTCCTTTACCCAACGCGGACGACCGCGACGGTGGCCGTGGGGGCCGTGAAGCGGCCTCGCGTAACATCGTCGAGACGTTTGGACGGAGCGTAGCGCAGCCTGGTTAGCGCACCAGTCTGGGGGACTGGGGGTCGGAGGTTCAAATCCTCTCGCTCCGACCACACTTTCAAGAGCGCGGAATTAGTCTGGTGTCACGCTGGTGTCACCCCAAGCGGCCCTTGTAGCGCTTACGAGACTCACCGAATCTCCGTGGCCATGAGCAAGCCGCTCCCCGAGCATGTTACGCGCGCTGAGGCTGCCGCCGTCCTGCGGCTGAGCCTTCGGCAAGTCGATCGCCTCGCAGAAGCCGGTAGGCTGAAGAAGGTTTCGCTCAGCGCCAGTCGCAGCGGTTTCGAGCGCGAGGATTTTGACAGGTACCTTCAAAGCATCGGGGCAGCGGAAGGCTATACAAGTCCAGTCAAGGCGCTGACGATCAGTCTGCCAGTCGATAGCCCCATCGATATGAACAGGGCAGCCGCGCTGCTCGACGCGCTACTGGTGGAACGCTTTCCGGGGTGCCTCATCAAAGTCGACGCCGAACACATTCAGATCGTGTGGAACGCGGCGCTCGATTACACGGCAGAGCAGATATCGGAATCGTTGCGGTGGTGACTTCGATGAAAATTGTCATTTCACTTATTGTGTTGGTGTCGGGACTAGGCTCTGCGTGGTTTTGGTATAGATCGAGCCAAGTCAGCTTTTCCGTCGGTAAGGGTCGATCAGTATTTGTTCAAGGCGAACCGGCTGTGACGGCCGGTGATATCCAAAAATATCTGACTGACGTCGCTAATCTCAACAGCATAGCTGCTGGGTTAGGTGCCATTTCTGTAGTTACGGCGATGATCGGATCATTCATCAAATAGGTGGTGCGCTGTAGTTACCAAAGCTCTAAAGCAAGCGCGGTTCATGTTCCGCGATTGGCGAGTGGCCGAGGCGATCTTCCTTATCGAAGCCGCTCTGAACAATCCGCATCGCGTTCGGATCAAAGCTCCGAGCGATCTGGAACGCTTCATCCGGTGTTCCACTCAGCCACGTTTCAAACTCGTCTTCTTTCGATAGCAGCACCGGCATGCGTTCGTGATTGATGCTGTCCGTCAATGCGTTCGGCGTGGTGGTCATAAAGCTGTAGACGTCCACTTCGACGCTTGGCCCGCCTTTCTTCACGGGACCTTTCCAGCGCTGCCAGATGCCAGGGAACGCAAACAGCTCGCGCTCGTGCTCGCCGTTGACGGCGAACCAATGCCATTTCGCTGGCTTGCCGGTGTCAGGCTCGCAATAGCTCGACGCGGGAACAAGGCAACGGCGTTGCTCGAATGATGGCCGCCAGAAACGCGAGGCCAATATCTTGTCGTCGCGCACGTTGGTGACGCGGCGCGGTGCCTTGCCCGGCTGCAGCAGCACGAAGCCCCATGATATTGGCAACAATTCGCGCTCACCATCTTCGGTTTTGCGAATGACGGGTGCAGTCCAGCCAGGAAAGATTGCGGGCTGCGGATCAATACGCGTCGCCCGCCCAATTGTCGGAAATCCGGAACAGGCGGCGGATCGCTTCGACGTTGCGGGTTTGCGAATAGAGATTACACATAGACGCTAATGTAGTGACATCAGCTCCTTGCCCACAAGGGAGCGCGAGGTCTAAGGTGCCTGGAGGTCTGACGCGACAGGTATTTTGATGATCGCGCTAGTCTTACAGGAGGTGCGAATGCCAATGCGTATTCTCCTTTGCATAAAAAACGCGACAAGATTAGGAATTTTCTTGTTTGGCGTTGGACTTGTGATCGCTGTTTCGCCGCTCCATGCGAGGATATCCTCTGCAGCAATTCTGCATATGCTGGACACAGACAACGACTCGACCGTCGATATCACCGAAGCAAAGAAGGCAGCGAACACGCTCTTTGATCGGCTCGACGCAGACCATGACGGCACTTTGGACGCGATCGAACTGCGCGGCCGGCTGAGCGAGGGTGAGATCATCGCCGGCAATGCCAGCCGCAACAAAACGCTTACCAAAGATCAATACTTGGCCATTGTCGACGAGCGATTCAAAGCTGCCGATTCAAATCACGATGGAAAGCTCGACATTCAAGAACTTTCCTCTCTTAGCGGCGACGCTATTGTGAAACTTCTTGTCCTTCGCATCGTGGTCTGATTTCCCGCACTTCGTGAGTGAACATCCGGTTCTACGGGCAGCCGTTGCGAAGGACCACTCGGCTTGCTCAAAAGGGAGCGCTGGGTCTCCGGATTACTTCGCCGTGGATACCCTGCGAGCTAAAATTGCGCGAAAATCGCAACGGAGCCAATCTGGGAAGACTATTTAAACAAGCGTTGCCTGCTCCCGCGCTCGGCCGCCTCAATAAATCTTCCTTATCGAATCCGCTCTGAACAGTCCGCATCGCGTTGGGATCGAAGCTGCGTGCCAGCGCGAAGGCTCTGCGGCCGAGGCATAGGCCATCGTAATAGGCCACCAGGCAGAGCCGGAAACACAATCATGAGCCGTTGCAGACAGTGCCAGTGGGGGCGCTGACGGCCATGGATCGAGATAACGAATTGTTACGCTGCCACGATCGCATTTCTCAGGCTCTGACGCTTGAAGAAGCGGTTCGAGCCCACAGCGATATGCTCGATATCCTCGACCGCAAACTGTGCCGCATCAGGTGTAGTCAGCTTCGCGATGACGACAAAGCACCGATGATCGAAGACGTCATCGGTCGTATGCGCCATCACCGCGATGCCGTAGACCGATTGACTGATATCATCGAATACGGTCGCGTATTCAATTGGACGCCTCAATGACTCTGCCTACAGCCCAGGCCGCTGTTTGTACCCGACGATGCAAATCCGTGGATGCGTTCGGTGCGACAACTGGTGGGCTCAGCCGGAAGGGATCAGTCTCCGCATCGCTGAGCCGGGAGGGCGGTGCGATGATGATCGACATTCGACAGGCGATCTATAAGTTCAACACCGGCTCATAATCTTCGGCACACTATTCGTACCGGTGGCCGCTATCCAAAAGCATCGAGGCGTGTTCGTCCGAAGCGGCCGAACGCTTGCAGTAAGCGGGAAAACCTGCCGCACGCATCAAGTGCGTTTCGGTCCCGGCAGGTAAGCAGATTATGTCTCAGTTGAAGGGATGAAGGTTCAATTGCGCTATAACGGCATCTGTTTCGGAGCTTACCTTCATTTTAACTGGAAATTCGGGCAAGTCCGCGATTTTTCCCGTCAGCGTCTCATCCCCGAAATCGAGGTGGGCATATTCAATGGCAAGCGAGACGTTGTTGCTCAGCCGATATTCGACTCCGCCGCCGATCGTCCAACCATTCGCACGCTGGTCCGTGTTGAAGCTATAATTTATAAAGCTTGTATCCGTGCCGCTTGCGCTGATATCTGCGCTCGCAAAGCCACCTTTGCCATATACCAGGAAGCTATTGTTGACGCTAAAGCCAAGACGGCCAGTTACCGTCAGGATATTGCCGATCTTGTTCGACAGCGTGGTGGTGCTCGGTTGATTGAACGCGCCCTCCGAAATCGGGTGGCTGTCCGTGAAGCTCATGCCGGAGAATGAAACTTCCGGTCCGATGACCCATTGGCCAAATTGGTAATTATAACCTATCTGCCCGCCTGGCATCGCAGCATCGCGTGAGAAGCTCTCGCCGGGAAGCGTGATTGGCGCACCGGCGAAATGGTTCGAATACGGATTGCCGCTTTCGTGTTTCCAGTGGGTGTAGGACTGTCCGTATCCCACATGACCACCGACATAGAGGCCGGTCCAAGATACTGTTGCGCCCGGTATCGACGCGTCATCAGCCAAGGCCGTACCAAATGGTAGGAGCACTGACATTCCGGCTGTGATCAAGAGTGCTCTAATCATGCGGCCGCCCTACCTGCCCAGAGGTTCATGCAACCGTTGTGCTCACGTTAGAGATTCGAGGGCAATGAGATGGTGCGTAGCGGCTTCTGAAAGCTGTGCCGTGTAGCCTGCGAAGCACACGGGTATACGGGGAGTGCACGGCGTCTTCTCAATGAAGACGGTGCCCTGTGGCGGCCAGCTCGGCGCGAAACCAACGGCGGTACATAGCGATCAAGCACACGGACTCGGCCAGATCGCCCCCGGCCGCTATCCTGCGGCACATCTGAATTTCCGCGCAGAAACGCTCTGCGAAATCGTCGCTCGATATCCATTCGTGCGTGCAGGTTTCCTGGATCAGCATCAGTAGAAGCCCTGCCAGCCAGAAGAATTCCGGTAGGCGATCTTGGCCGCGGTGATTTCGTTCGCTTCCGTCTCGCCAGCACGGCGCAGAGCTTCAATGGCGTCCGCGGTGCAAGCCCCTCGGGCTATTTTCGACCAGGCATGTGCATTTCGCTATGCAGACCTCGTTCTTCGCGGACGCGCGCGGATGCGTGGCCCATCCTCGGCGGGCATGCGAGGGGGTGTGCCGGGACATTGGGAAGTCACCCTTCCGCCCTTGAGATACTTTCTTTCGGTCATGAGCCGTCCTTCGAGGATCATCGACGCGGTGGCTGGCGGCCCATGCGGAGGATTTCTTTTCTAATTTCTTCCTTGCGCGGCTGACTGCTGTTTTAGCGACTCAATCGCCTTTTCGGCGAAGTGCTCGAGGTCCGGCAGCAGAACAACGCTTTCCTGCTCATTCGGGTCCGTGCGAGCGATCACAGCGGACGCCGGTCTGTCGCTCAGATTGATCGGCAGGTGTGGCACTCCGGCAGGAATATAAACAATGTCCCCCGCGCTCGAGCGTATGCAGTTCTCAAGGCGTTCGCCGTAAAGAGTTACGGTCTCGCCATCCAAGACATAGACGGCGGTCTCATGGTTCTCATGCAGGTGAGCTTTGGCTCGCCCGCCGGGCGGAATGGTGAGAAGGTGCATACATATGCCTTTCGACCCCACGTTCTCGGCGGCGATGCCGCAGAAATAGGTCAGGCCTTGTTTGCCGTCATAGGTCTCGCTCGCGCGAATTACCCGACATGCCAAGCTTGAGGAGCTGCTCATCGGATCGGTCCTTTCCTATCGGCATTGGTCATCAGAAATTTAGGTTGCGATCGGCTGTCTACCAATGGCCATGCCTTGCTACGCTGATGAAAACCGCCGGTATTTAATGCTCGGGGGTTATCGTCGCGCAATGACGAGCTATTGCGAGACTTGATGTCAGGCCAGGGCTCTCGATGCCGTAAAGCGCAACGAGATGCGGGATGCCGTGCTGGCGCGGGCCGTGGATCGCGAAATCTTGTGCGGGTTCGCCTTGTCTTGAGATTTTTGGACGGATGCCGGTGTAGTTCGGGCTGAGTTCGCCATCAGGAAGTGCCGGCCAATAGCGGCGTATCGATCGTTCAAATTCCGCCGTTCGTGCTCCATCCGGATCGTCGAAAGTATAATCGATCCGTTCGATCCATTGAACGTCGGGCCCGAAGCGGACATTCCCTTCGAGGTCGAGCGTCAGGTGGGTGCCGAGGCCGCCGTCGACTGGTACCGGATAGATCAAATGCCGGAACGTCGATTTGTGGCGAAGAGCGAAATAGTGGCCTTTGGCAAAATAGAGAGGCGGCGGCGTGTACGGTGTCGCACGCGGGAGAAGCGGACCGAGTTCGGCCATTCCAAGCCCGGCGGCTGCAATCAGGTTACGCGCGGTGATCTTTGCGGGCTCTCCGCTGCTGGTCATAGCGATTTCAAAGAGACCATCGGCACGGAGCGTGACGTTCTCAACGTCCGTCTGCAGCACAACGGCGCCGCCGCAGTTGGCGAGATCGGTTGCAAGTGCGCGCATCACGCCGTGGCTATCTACTATGCCCGTCGATGGCGAGAATAATCCCTTAGTGCCGATGATTTCTGGCTCGAGCGCGTGAATGTCGGCAGCGGACAGGGTCCGGATGTCGTCAACACCATTCGCTCTTGCGCGATTGGCGATTGCATCGAGCGCGACCTCCTCCGCAGGCGATGTCGCGATGATGAGCTTTCCGAGGCGCTGAACGCCGAGATCTCTATCTCGGGCATAGGCGTAGAGAAGACCTTTGCCTTCGACGCACAGCCGCGCCTTCAGCGATCCGCTTGGATAATAGATGCCCGCGTGGATGACTTCGCTCGAGCGCGAGCTGACTTCCTGGCCGATCGTGTTGTGCCGCTCCAGGACGTAGGTCTCTTGCCCGGCCCTCGCACACTCCGCGGCGATGGCGAGGCCGACGATGCCTCCGCCGATGACGACGGTTTCGATGTCAGGAGCGGGGGGAGGGGGCATTGTGTTCGATTGTGTCGAGAGGCATGCGATCGTCCGAAGGTAGTTTGCGTTTTGGCTGCCTCCGTCTACCCGGACGGGGCAACCCAACGTATTTGCCATTGCGGTTCTATGTGTATGGCAATGTTAAAGCCACTCTTTTTCCGGCTTCGAGATCCAAGCAAGTCTTATTCTGTCGCGTGAAATGTTTGTGTCGATCGACAAAGTTAATGAGTCCGGTGACGTCCAGCATGTTCGCGGTGTGGTCATACTTATAAAGAAATAGACCACGTCCACGTCGGAGCTCATTCCTAAGATCGCTTGCTGCCCTTCATGAAATGCCCTTTTAATTTGAGAATTGCGGGCCGCTGGCAATCCCGCCGGATTAGGTTGTGTTGGAATTTTATGCAGCCGCGTGCAATTCATAATCAGACCACCACGTTGCAAAGTATTCGATTGCTTCGCTTTTTTGCGGCCATCTCTATAGTGGTATTCCACGCAGAAACATATCTACTTCGAATGGCAGGGGGCGCGCGCATCACGCCGTTGATAGTCATCCCTTTCGGAACTGATCTATTTTTTGTCATATCCGGATTTCTTATGGTCTACGTGACTGCGGGGAAGTCTCTAACGTTCAGGCAGTTCATAGTCCCTCGTATCGCGCGATTGATACCGCTGTACTGGCTATTTACGTCTTTGATGCTCGCGATTTTAATCATCGCGCCGAAGCTCTTTCACACCACAAAATTGGATGTTTGGCATGTAGCAGCTTCCTATGCATTCGTGCCGTATCCTCATCCCTTCACTGGTTTGCCGCGGCCGCTTTTAGTGTGGGGTTGGATCCTCAACTTGTTGATCCCCATTAGCGTAGTCTACGCGGCCTTTCTTGGCTTATCCGTGAGAAAAAGGGTCTTTCTTGTCGGCACCACCCTCGGGGCGATCATTGTCCTCAATCTGTTTGTGAAGGATCGATTTGGCTTGGTCAGTTTCTATGGTTCGCCTATCAGCTTGGAATTTCTTTTTGGGCTCACCATCGGTGCGCTTTATCTGGAACTCGGACACATGAGGCCGTTGTACGCGTCGGCAATTCTTGTTTTGGGACTAGCAATTCTTGCTGCAGGCTTAAAGTCACATGTTTCTGAGGATCCCGCACGAGTTTGGTATTGGGGCACATCAAGCGCCTGTTTGCTTGCCGGACTTATTTCGATTGAAAAGGGCTTTGGTTGGATTGACTTTGGAATATTAAATAATATCGGTGACGCATCGTATTCCACGATACTGTCGCACTTTTTTTCACTAGGTTTCGTGAATTGCATTATTAATGCTACTCACCTTTTCGGCGTGGTTGGTGAGGCGGGATCGCAAATTTTCTTTGTCGTTAGTGCGCTCGCAATCGGCAGTCTTACGTACATTTATGTCGAACGGCCATGGGTAAATTTCGTTCGGCGCCTAGAGAAAGCACGCCGGGATAGCGCGAGAAATATCTCGAATTCGGTAGCTCGTCAGCTCGTGAGGTAGGTGGGGCCAGCTGGTCTAATAGCCATCGAAAGTGTGCGTGTTCTGCATCCCAGTATCTGCCTGGAAATTTTCAAGGCGATGCCGATTGGCTTTCTCCTGCGCCCCTTAGTCGTTTGCCGGTTAATCATGCTGCCGTTTTCGAACGATGTTTTATTTTGGCGTCTTGGAATTAGGTACGTCTAACTGATGATGCGTTTGCGCAGATTGGACGAATGCGAGTGCAGGGGGGATGATGCAGACTGGCTCCATATTTCGCTCACTTGATGTGACCCACCGTTAATTCGCGGGCTCCTAGGACGGGACCAATGCGCATTGCTGTTGTGCACGAGTGGCTAGTAACGTACGCGGGCGCCGAAAAAGTTCTTGAGGCAATGCTTGCGGAATTTCCGGACGCGGACGTCTTCTGCCTCGTTGATTTTCTACCCGAGCAGCATCGCAAAATAATTTGCCGTAAGTCGCCGAAGACGACATTCATCCAGAAAATTCCTTTTTCCAAAAAACTGTACAAGTATCTCCTACCATTCATGCCATTTGCGATCGAGCAATTGGATTTGAGCGGATACGATATTGTTGTTTCGAATAGCCATGCCGTCGCCAAGGGCGTCATTACGGGGCCAGATCAGCTACATATCTGCTACTGCTACACGCCCATGCGATACGCGTGGGATCTTCAACATCAATATCTAGCTGAAGCTGGGATGTCGCGCGGGCTGCGTAGCGTGCTCGCGCGATGGTATCTGCATCGGATTCGTATCTGGGATACAAGGACGGCGTCGGGCGTCGATCATTTCATCGCCTGCTCTCAATATATCGCGCGCCGCATCCGGAAAGCATACCGCAGAGATGCGGCGGTCATCTATCCGAACGTTTCAGTGCAGGATTTCCCGATCGGCGAAACGAAAGAAGATTATTACGTCACTGCTTCGCGCATGGTCCCCTACAAAAGAATGCGCTTGATCGTCGAGGCATTTGCGGAAATGCCCGACAAGCGCCTCGTCGTCATTGGCGATGGCCCGCAATTTGAAGGCGCCAAAGCCGTCGCGACGCCGAATGTCACCATGCTTGGTTATCAGCCCTACGATGTCCTGTTGAAGCACCTTCAGCAGGCAAAAGCGTTCATTTTCGCGGCTGAAGAGGACTTCGGAATCGCGCCGCTGGAAGCCCAGGCATGTGGAACTCCCGTTTTGGCATTCGGCAAAGGCGGTGCACGCGAGACTGTTGTCGATGGTGTTACGGGGCTGTTTTTTTACGAGCAGTCCGCGCCCGCAATTTGCGACGCTGTCGAACGCTTCGAGCGCAATGAAGATCGTTTTGATCCCAAACTTATCCGAGCACATGCCGAGCGATTCTCGGACAGGGCATTCCGGCAAAACTTTCAGCATTTTGTAAAAAGCAGATGGTCAGAGCACCAGCGCGCTCTGAGAAATCAGTTCTCGATCGCACCGTCGGAGGCCGTCGCATGAAGACAGCATTAGTTACCGGTGTAACCGGCCAGGACGGCGCCCTTCTTACACAGCTTCTTCTCAATAAAGATTATCAGGTCGTTGCGACGCACAGACGGTCGAGTGCGCCAAATTTCTGGAGACTGGATGAACTCGGTGCAAAGGATCACCCGAATCTTTCGCTTAGAGAATTCGAGCTCAATGAGCCTGGTGGCGCCATTCGCTTGATCGAGGCCGTGCAACCGGACGAGGTCTATAACCTGGCGGGACAAAGTTTCGTCAAAGCATCGTTCGATTTGCCGGTCACGACTGCCACGACGACGGGTGTCGGTCCGCTTTGCCTTCTCGAGGCCATTCGGATCGTCAATCCGTCAATCCGCTATTATCAAGCGTCATCGGCCGAAATGTTCGGCAAGGTACAAGAGACGCCGCAAAGGGAGACGACCCCGTTCTATCCGCGTAGCCCTTACGGGGTCGCCAAGCTCCACGCGCACTGGATGACGGTCAATTACCGTGAATGCTACGGGCTTTTTGGTGCCTCAGGCATTCTCTTCAATCACGAATCTCCTCTTCGTGGCCTTGAATTTGTCACGCGAAAAATCACCGATGCTGTCGCACGTATTAAGCTCGGCAAGCTGGACGTCCTGACGCTCGGCAATCTCAACGCGCAGCGGGATTGGGGCTATGCGGGCGAATTTGTCGAGGGCATGTGGAAGATTCTTCAGGCGGACGAACCTGATACGTATGTTCTGGCAACCGGCGCGACGCATACCGTACGTAGTTTTGCGACGATGGCTTTCAAGGCCGCCGGTATTTCCATCGATTGGATCGGAAGTGGTGCAGACGAACGTGGGATCTCGACCGACGACGGGCGCGTGCTAGTGGAGGTCGATCCGACGTACTACCGGCCGACAGAGGTGGATGTTCTTATCGGATGTCCAGAGAAGGCTCGGCAAAAGCTTGATTGGCAACCGATGACGACGATCGACAAGCTTTGCAAGATGATGGTCAACGCGGATCTACGCCGGCATCGGTCGAACGCCAAGCGCGCATCGAATTACGAATATATTCGCGGTGCCTATGTCCAGAGTGTCGCCGGGGTTTGATTAGTGACGCGCCTTTGCGGTTTTGCGTTGGGACACGATTTCGAATTCGAGTATTTTCTTGGCGCGCTCAATAGCCTTGCGCCGCTTTTCGCGCACCTTGACGCGTCCGATGATCCGAGCAGGGATGCCAGCGACAATATAATTGTCAGGAACGCTACGAGTTACGACTGAGCCTGCGCCGACAAGGGCACCCGCGCCTATGACTACCCCTGCCAATATCGTCGCATTAGCGCCGATCGCGGATCGCTTCTTTAGCAACGTTACTCGCTTCCTGGGACTCAGGGGATCGCTTGGCATCTTGTGCGCTCGAGGGTAGATGTCGCCCCCGATGGATACGCCGGATCCGATAAAAACCTCATCTTCGAGGATCACGTTTTCACCAATTCGCGCATGCGAGTGGACATCGCATCGCGCGCCGATGACAGCATTTTTTTGAATGTCGACGAAAACGCCAATTCTAGCCTCATCCCCGATCGTGCAATCGCGCAGGTTTACCAATCCGGCAGCAGGGATCTTAATTTTAGTACCTTTTTTTACGTTCACGATCGGCATACGCGTATCTTTTTTTGCTTACTTATAAACTCGTCCGAGCGGTGCCGCGATTTTAGGGTTTTTGAGCGCGAAGATGCCGAGTATTTCGGCTATCACATTTCCAATATCGGCAGATGTTCTGGTCTTATGCCTGCGGAGCGTGTCGTAAGCCTGTGCTGCTTTACCTCACAAGTTGTCGACATACCTCCTTTTGAGGCATTAACGACGACGGATCGCTCCCGTATTTTCAGGTTCGCGGTTTTCCGCGAGAGGCTTTCGCCGATTCATCCATTCGCGTTTTTCCCCATAGTTAGCGGCAGCGTCGAGACATCAGCGTGCAGGAACGATTTGTCCCGAATAATCTGAACGTTCACTCCGCTACTCAGCAATCGGGGTTCGTTTCATATAGCGATATCTTCCGGCTGGTTAGCCACTATGCCGGAACGATCATATTGTCCGTCGGCGTGACCCTCTTCGCAGTCATCGCCTACCTGGTCGTAACTGAGCCGGTTTTTAAGGCGCGTACGGAAATCATCATCGATCCGAAGATGCCTCAGATGCTGCGGGAGCAGACAGGCGAAATTTCGTTCTCGATGGACACGGCGCAGGTTGAAAGCCAAATGGCCGTTTTGCGGTCGGAGAAGATTGCTGCGACGGTGGTGGATCGGCTGAATTTGATGAACGATCCCGAGTTCGGGCCGAGAAAAAGAAGCCTTTTTGGGCTTATCGAGGATCGGCTCCGACCGCACAAACCAGTCGATACCGCCGAAACTCAGCTGGAGCGACGGCGCGCCGCTATTCGGGCATTTGAGGATGGTCTCGACGTCGGACGCGTCGGCATGTCCTACGTCATTGAAATTTACTTCAGCTCCAATGATCCGGTGAAAGCAGCGAAAATCGCCAATGCTGTCACGGCTGCCTATGTCGATGACCAATTGGAGAGCAAAGCTCAAACGTCGCGGCAGGGATCGGAATGGCTCGAGGAGCGCATAGATCAGCTTCGCGGTCAGATGAATGAAGCGGCCGAAAAGGTTCAGCTGTTCAAGGCGACGCACGATTACCGGATCGCACGGAAACCAGCCGCTGGCGATCTCGACAGCTTGTTGGGTTCAATTGACAAGAAGAACGGAGCCGCCGTCCAAGCCGATGGACAAGACGCGGCGCGTGGACCCAAAAATAGTTTGGAAGAACTTGAATCGACGGCCGCGACCTATAAGCGGATTTATGAAAGCTATCTACAGGCATTCACCGAATCCGTTCAACGCCAGTCGTTCCCGGTCGCCGACGCGCGCGTCATCACACCCGCCACGCAGCCGCTTACAAAGAGCAGCCCGAAGACGATCATGCTGCTTGCCTTCGGGACGATGCTTGGCGGTCTTGCCGGCATTGGAATTTCGTTCGCTCGGCACATATTTGACAGCACGATCCGCGTTTCGCGTCACATCACGGAGGCTGCCAACGTGGATTGCCTCGGCGATGTGCCAAGTTACAGCGCACAATCGAGCTTTGGAGTTCCTGGCCTGACCATCCGTAGAAAACCGACCTGCCATTTCGGCGAGGTGCTCCGATCGCCCGACTCCGCGTTTACGAAGGGGCTCGTGTCGGCGCAAACGGCGATCAGCCTCGCGACATGGCGAACTCCGGTTCGCAGCATCGGCTTCACGTCGGCGTCAGAGTGCGAGGGGAAAACGACGCTTGCCGCCAATTTCGCCGCGCTACAAGCAAAATCAGGTCTGCGCGTTTTGCTGATTGATTGTGATTCCCGCGCTCCCACGCTGAGCAATAAATTTGCACCGGGGGTGGAAAGCGGTCTTTGGGAAGCTTTGAGCGGAGACGCAAGTCTCGAGTCTGCGATGGTGCGCATCGATTCCCTCGGGATCGATCTATTGCCAATCAGCTCCGAAGTTCCTCTGCACCGCGGGGCCTTCCCGGCCGATGGCATGCGGGCGCTTCTCAAGAAGGCGGCGACCACTCATGATATGGTCATCGTTGATATGCCGGAAATCAAGAATGACCTCCATGCGCTCTCGGTCAGCGCTCTCCTCGACGGGGTGATTCTTGCAGTTTCGTGCGGCAGGACGTCGGCAGAAAGTTTGGCCGAGGCCGCCGATATGTTGAGAAAGTGCCAATCGACAATTCTTGGTGCGATTATCAACAGATCCGAGAAGCCGGCGGCGGGCTTCGCAATTCGCCAATTCAAGACACTGAGCTGAGACGATCAGTGTTGGCGGCGGGGCGCCTGGATGACGGTGCGTCATCCGAAACTTCAGCCAATGCGGCTCCCCGATCGCTTACTGCGTGGATGAGACGGTACTTTCCTTATCCTCAGTGCCCGTGCTCTTGCTCGAGAAATTTAACGTCTGATCATCTCTTATGGGCATCTCGACTTTGATCGTGTCTCCCGGCAGAACCTCTGTCGTTTCTCCGACATAGAGTTCGCTGGACGTACCGTTCGTGTCTCTGACGATCTTCAATATCGGTTGCATCTTTCTCGAGTTCATCCGGTCATGGATGAACTGCGGTGCGGTGACCTCGGATTCATAAATCAGCTTTGCCGTTGTTTCGGCCTTGTCCTTCAGTTCTTCGAGCGCGGCTTGGGTGGCACGCAGCTCAACCGTAACCTCGCTGTTGTATTTGTTGCGGGCGTCGACGATTTCGATGTCGGTCTTGCTGATATCCTGCTGAGCTTTGACGACACTCGTCTGCAGCCGCAGTCGCTCACCCTCGATCTGGGCTATGGTCCGTTGCAGCAGAAGTTGACGCGGCGCTGATGACAATCCTCGTTCGACGAGGGACGACACGCTGGAAAGCTCCTTGTTGACGAGATCCATCTGCGTCGTTTCTGTTTGAACCTGCGCGGTCAGGGATTCTACTTCCTTGTTTAGGTATGATTTCAAGTGTTCGAGGGCGGAAATCTGCGTATCGAGAGCCCGTCGTCGCGTCGCGAAAATCGTCTGCTCCTGCTCAAGTAGTATTTTTACCGATTGGTCGTCCGCGTGATCGGTCAGCTCTTTCGGGAAGGAAATATCAGTCGCAGAATTGAGTTCTGCCTCCAGGCGCGCCTTGCGGGCAAGCATGTTTCTGGTCTGAGCCATGGTGATTGCGAGTTCGCCTCTTGAGCCGATGGAATCGCGACTGAGACGGAACAGGCCCATATCGTTGACGCGCTGCATTCCGCCGGCGACGGAAATAGCCTGCAACACCGTAATGCCAGGCCGATAGGGATATTCGCCGGGCTTATCGACCTGACCAACGATGTAAAATGGCCGATATTGGACGATCTCGACTGCTGTGTCGGGCGCCTCGACCATGCCGAGTCGGTCTTTCAATTTTTCACCAATGGCATTGCCGAGTTCCCGTGTCGTCAGACCGGAGGCGCGAATTTCTCCCGCCAGCGGTATGGATACCGTGCCGGAGGGACCGACAATGTAATTTTCTTTGAGCGTCGACCACTCGTAGACTTCGTCTTTGGAGGCGCGCCATTCCTGAACGCGGAGCCGGATCTTATCGAGCGGACCGAGTTTATAATCCTCAGTGCCCGCAGCTATGGCTGGAGCGAGAAATGCGCCGAGCGCGACAGCTGCGACGCAAGCACCTAGGCAAAGTCGATGCATCTTGCTGCTTCGCTCCGCGGCGCTCTGTTTCTGCCATATCATCATTATCGCTGCCTCTTCGCGATCAGAGATTGAGAATGTGCTCGGGTTCGATCCGCCGCCCGAGTACGTGGTATGCGGCGAGCAAGTTGCCCCAAAGACGACCGCGCCGGTCGATGTACGGTTCGGGCCACATGCTACGCATGATGTTTGCCGCTACGTTTCGGGCCATCAGCGTCATCGCTTTGGCGCGAGGAACGGTGCCCTTGCGCATCAAGTAGAGCGGATTAACGATCTGAGAGTAACCCAAGCGCACCCCGCTTTGACGTCCGGACTTGACGCCTAGGTGCACGCCACGAAGCGCGCTCAGGCGAATGATGTGGCCTTGCCGACCGACCTGAGTGCTGAAATCGACGTCTTCCTGCCAGGCATAGAGTGGCAGCCGCTCGTCGAACCGTAGGTCGCCGATGGATGCGGAACGAAATGCCATGTTGCATCCATATGTGGATAGCTCGTCCGATGCCGTTGGGAACTCCGAAGCGCTCGGCTTTTGCGCGTCGAGAATTTGAAGGCCTTCGTCGAAGCTCAGACCCTTGCTGCCGATTCCGTCATGTATGACGTTTCCCGTGAGCCCGACCCAATCGTGGTGCGTTTCGAATGCCTTTTCGACTTCGGCCAGATAATCATCGGCCGGCAGGAAATCGTCGTCGAAGAAGACGACGATATCGTAAATAGGCAGCGCATATATCAATCCGACATTTCGTTGCGCCGTTAAGCCCTGTTTTCCAAATAGGTAAACGACTTTGAAGGCAGCAGTTTCCGTAATTTCGGCCTGCGTCGCGTCGGGCGCCGAAATCAAGACGATGTCGGGTTTTCGTGTTTGACGCTGCAAATGCGCGATGAGTCTCGGAAGCAGCGGCTTACGTCCGCAGGTCGGGATGATAACCGCGAGTTTCATTCCTGGCTGGCCAGTTCAATTCCGGGCAAACGAGCAGCCGAAGCATGCGGGCCCAATGCGACTGTGATCGGAAGCACCCTAGCGGTCCGGTGCGGCAGCGGGAGGTCCGAAATCGACGTAGTAGGCCACGGAAGCTCATAGGCTGATTGGCCGTGAAGTATGCCGAAAGAAGCGCTTCTACGCCTATGAACCTATGCATCATCCGAAGGGTTATGAAGCTCGTCGATTGATGTTCTTGTCTCCATTGGCGATGTCATGGAAATGACCAGGACAGTAGATCGCGCGCAGGGTTTCGGCCGAAACCGCCAGATGGTGTGATCGGACGTTCGAGTTGGAATTGCTAATGCCTCCCGCAGCCGTCCTTTCAAGCAATGCAGTTCGATCTGTCGTCTCCGAGTTGACCGGCACGACGACTCATCTCGGGGCGATTGCGCGATCGCCACTCAAAGTAGCCATCGTCCATGACTGGTGTCCGTCGCTGCGAGGCGGGGAGCGCGTTTTATCGGATATTTGCAGCCTGTTTCCGAATTCCGACGTCTTCACGCTCTTCGATTTCTTACCTGCCGACGTCAAAGAGCAATACTTTAGCGATGTGACGTTCCATACGTCTGTTGCGGACCGCTGGCCGCTGATCCAGAAATATTACAGGCACCTGTTTTTTGCTTGTCCGTTTCTTATCGAGCAATTTGACGTGACCGGATATGACGCCGTCATCTCCTCGTCGGCGGCATTTGCGCGGGGTGTCCTGACGCGGCCCGACCAGCCGCATCTTTGTTACGTTCACAGCCCCATTCGCTATGCGTGGGACGAGCAGTTCTCATATCTTTCGCAGGGCGGTCTGAAGTTCGGCCCGAAAGGATTGCTGTTCAGGTATCTGCTGCACAAGCTGAGAACGTGGGACGCGCGCACGGCGCATGGGCCAGACCTGATGCTCGCCAATTCGAGCTACGTCCAAGGCCGCATCCGTCGAATTTATGGCCGAGATGCGGATGTCGTGTTTCCGCCGGTCGCGATGGAGGAAATGTCGTTCCGTGCGGACAAAGATGATTACTTCGTCACGGCATCGTTCCTTGCGCCGTACAAGCGCGTGGATCTTGTCGTTCAGGCCTTCAACGAAATGCCTCATCGCCGCCTCATCGTCGTGGGCGAAGGGCAGCAAAACTCGGCGTTGAGGCAGATGGCTGGCCCCAACGTTTCGTTCACCGGCTACCTTCCGCGCCAAGCCTATGTGCGAACCGTAAGCGAGGCACGTGCGCTGGTCTTTGCGGGATGCGAAGACTTCGGTATCGCTCTTGCGGAGGCCCAGGCTTGCGGAACGCCACTTATCGCATTTGCGCGCGGCGGAGCGAACGACATCGTGCAGAGGTTGGGCGTATCCAATCGACCCACTGGGATTTTGTTCGCGCGTCAAACCGTGGAGGCTACGAAGGAGGCCGTTGAGTTTTTCGAATCGCATCGTAGGGAAATTTCACCAGCGGCTTGTCGAGATAACGCCATGCGCTTTTCGAGAAGCCGCTTCCTCACAGAGATCCAGCAGGCGTTTGACCGCACCTTGAAAATGCATGCGGTGGCGTAAGGATCTCATGCATTTCCATAACAGATATTCATCCACGGGGTCGGAAGGCTGCAGTCTGGCAAAACCAACGCATGCTCATATCGAGGGATTCGACATCATTCGCCTCGGGGCCGCGTTGATGGTCGTTTTCTACCATTTTGCCTATTGGAATTGGCATGAGTGCGCTTGCGTCGATGCGACGTTTCCGAGTCTCGTCCCTTATTCATGGTGGGGATGGATCGGAGTGCCGATTTTTTTCGTAATTTCAGGTTTCGTTATCGCGCTATCGGCAGAAGGGCGGACAGCCAATGATTTTCTGCGCGGACGGTTGCTGCGAATAGCACCCGGATTATGGTTCTTCGCGACTCTGGCGTTTCTGGTCTTGGTTCTTACGAATGCCAGGGAATTTCCAGCGGCGGCTTTTCTTTTGGCGAAGTCCTTCGTGTTGTGGCCCATCGGTCCTTGGGTCGATGGGGTCTATTGGAGCCTGACGGTCGAAGTGCTGTTTTATAGTATCGTCTTTATATTACTTGCCGGCGGCTGCTTCAAATGGCTGTGGTCGTTCGCGACGGTCTGGTTTCTATTGACGACGCTGTTCGCATTGTCCTGTGTTGTCGATCTTTTCTGGCACTATCCAGAGCCCTTCGACCAAATCCTGCATACTGTCCGCGATGCCTATGCGTCTCGTTACCTGCTGCTGACGAGCGGACCGTATTTCGTGATGGGGCTGGCGATCTATTTCATTTTCAGGCAGGGCATGACGTTCGGACGGATCTTCATGCTCGCAGGAAGTTTTATCGCCGCGGAGATTTCGATCTATTTCTCGAGTTTAGAGATGCGCCCACACGATGCGAGCGTATCGCTCATCGTGCCGGGACTCGTTTTTGCGGCCGGTACATTCGCCATCATCGTCTCGGTTGCAATGAGCAACGCGCCGGGATCTCGCTCGCGAGGCCGCGGGCAGGTGATCAAACTGCTCGGGTTGGCGAGCTATCCGCTCTATCTCGTGCACTTCGTAACAGGACGTTGGATCTCAACGTCGCTTTTGGCGATGGGGCTGCAGAAGGGCTTAGCCATAGGGCTGTCCATCGCCCTTTGTCTGGCAGTATCGCTTCTCTTCTCTTACGCATTCGAAGGGAAGCTGCGAGGGTGGCTGGCGGCCACCTATGATCAGCTGGCTCTGATGGTAGAACGGATGCGTCCGGAAAGCCTTCGCCACGCTGAAAGGCGCGCCTGATCGCAGTGTGTGTATCTTACGATGCGGTTGCGGCCACGAGCGTGGGCCATGCGTTCTGCTGATGTCGCGCGTTGTGTAATTTCTGCTCATACAACTGAATGAGCTCATCGCACCATTGGTCCGGTGTAGGCGCGAGCAAGCGCGCTCTAGAGTAGGCGGCGTGACTCATTGCGGCGACCGTTTCATCGTCAGCCATTAGCTTGTTCAGCTGATGAGCGAGTTGCGCGACGTCTCCCGGTGAGCACGCAAGACCAAATCCATTCTTGACGATGTCGGCGGATATCGGAGCGCGGTTCGACGCGACGACAGGCACGCCACACATCAAGGCCTCTGCGGCGACCAGCCCGAACGTTTCCGACCATCGGGTCGGCATAACCAAAAGACGCGCCTCGCCGATCAACTCGCCAAGCTCGCGTTTATTCAAACGTCCGGTCAAGCGCGCACCCGGATATAGGGTAGTTATTGTCGACTTTAGAGGACCCTCGCCAACGACCGTCAGCGGAGCTTGGATAAGTGCTGCGGCTTCGGCGGCGATGTCGGCGCCTTTGTCTATCTCGAGACGGCCGACGTAGAAGATTTCGCGATTGCTCTCCGCTGCCACACGTGTTGTGCGCCAAGGCGTGACGGGATTGCGCAGGACTTGGATCGAACGGCGCGGAATTCCACCTTTTTCAAGCATCGGGATCATAGGATCCGAGACCGCGAGGATCGTCGCGTCGGTTTTGCGCGGATCGAACAAGCTGGCGCGAACCATATGGCGGGCAACGCGCCACAGTTTATGGCCGTAATTCCTTTTGTCGCAATTCGACAAGATGCAACCGCTGCTCAGCGGCGTGAGAGTGCACGGAGAATTTTTCCGAAAATTGGTATATCCGCCGTTCGGGCATGTCAGGAAGTAGTCGTGCGCGGTTAGAAACAGGCGATTGCCGATAGTGGAGACCGCAGAGAAGATGGCTGGCGAAAGAATTTTATGCCAGTTGTGCAGGTGATAGACGGTTTGGGGCGTATCGTTCTCTTCGATCCAGCTTTGCAGGGTCGAGCGCGCATGGCTATCGTATA
Organism: Hyphomicrobium sp.; assembly: GCA_035547255.1. Taxonomy (GTDB): domain Bacteria; phylum Pseudomonadota; class Alphaproteobacteria; order Rhizobiales; family Hyphomicrobiaceae; genus Hyphomicrobium_B. The sequence continues at coordinate 10,823 of DASZVX010000138.1, read as the reverse complement.
GTCCCCGCCAAGCTGCAGTCGCGCGCGAGCGTTCGAGCAGATTGGCGCCCCCGAGCGCGATTACGTCGATATTTTCGCGTTTGAGCGACGGGTTGCTTCCGCTATCGCCCGTGAAAAATGTCACGCGAAGACCGCGGCTGCTCAGCATACGCGCGGACTCGAGTGCGACGGCAGCTGCGCCCCCGCCTTCGACGGAATCGTCGCTGATAATCACAATCCTCTCAATAGTGGACTGCAAGTCTAGCTACTCCAGAGAGACGACATTGCGATCAGCATTTACGGGCTCTCCGTCGCGAAGCGCCGCACTGTTGGGAACTCGATGGCGCTTGCCGCATAAAGCCGGTCGTATTGCGGGCGCCGCCTGAACGAGGAACTGACCGCCAGCCCCACGAAGAAGAGGAGGCCGGGGTCGGCGCCGCCTCCGGCAACGGTCGCTGTCACGAGGGATGCCAGCACCGCCGAGCGTAAGCTCCGCGCGATCACCTGAGTTTGCCCGTCGCCATTCTCAGCCATCCGGATCCATCGCTTGCTGATAATCTGGTAGGTCATAGCCGCGAGCAGCAGCGAGCCAATCAAGCCCAACTGAGAAATGACGGCGACGATCCAGCTCGATGCACGGGAACTGCCAAGGCCGATACCAAGACCTGCCGTATCGAAGAATGAATCGATGCTTCTGAGATTCCAGTACGCGCGTTCTTGTCCGGACGCAGAGGAGGCCTTGTTGAAAATCATCGTATTGAAAAGATCCCATATCGGATCCAGGATCTTATCATCGTAGAGTTCGATCGCGACGACCATGACGATTGCGCCAATCCCGCAGGAAAGCAGAAACAGATCGGGTCGCGAGATTCGGCCAGTCGTTGCCGTTCTCAAAATGGAGAAGAATAGGGGCATCGCAATGAGCGCTGCGCCGACATAGGCGGTGCTTGACGTCGAGAGCAGTAGCAGCAGCAGGAGAAAGATCGAAATGATAAGGGCTATCCTGTCGCGTGTAGCACGCCAGTATGTGAACATGAAGGCTAACGTCACAACGGTTGCGGCCCCGAACGCCGAAGCTTCAGCGTAAGGGCCGGCGATGCGGAAAAAGCCCGCCTGCTCGACGTCCGTTAACATAGAATAGGAGGCCGTTCGTATCGGCTCCAGAAGATCCCCGGCGCCGATGAGCTTGCCGATAAGATCCATGAACCCAGTCGAGACCAACAATGTCGCCCAAATGAAGAAGCCGTTGCGAACTGCTTTCGCGTGGTTTTCTTTGGAGAAGAGAATGGCAACTGCAAAGAAGGTCAAAACGTTCAAAACGAAGTAGAGAGTCTGCGTCACGTTACCTGAGACGGGCGACAGCGGCACTTCGGCAATTCGCAATTCCGTTTTGATCGGGACAAACGCCGTCGTCTGGCCGAAGAAAAGTCTGGGCAAAATGACAGAACCGCCGATGGTGTAGATCATGAAGATGAGAACGACCCAGGCTATCGGCTGCTGGCTCATTACGGACCATAGGTCGTGGATGAAGCTTCGTTTCAGAACGACTGAACAGATCAAGAAGATCTGCAGCATGGTGAATATCAGCGGAGACGATCCGCCCAAGGAGGGAAGCGATACTGCGGCTGTCGCTCCGAATGCCAGAGAGCCGATGAGCACCGCGAGAAGGCCGCCTGACCAGCGGGCTGCAAGGATCAGCATTATGCAGATGAGGGTGCCGACCAGAGAAAGTTGCATCCGTGCTAACCTCGACGTCTCTAAGCCGGATGTGATGAGCTGGAAAAAGCTTTGAATGCTTTCATGCTGGCCGGATGCCGTGGCCCGCGCTGCCCAAGGTATGGACGTTCAGAGACCTTTCGGCTGCCGATGGCATTCGAGTGGTCGGCTCGGCTCAAAAGTTGATTGTAGCAGAGGAGGGGCGATATCGTTGCGTGCCGGCGCTTACTCATGACGTTTCCCCGAAGCGGAGCACCGCCGGGATGGTCTTGAACAGGATACCGACATCCTTCCAGAACGACCAGTTTTCGACGTACTCGCGATCCAGAGCCACGCGGTCATCATACTTTAAAGTGCTACGACCGCTGACTTGCCAAGCGCCTGTCAATCCCGGCCGGGCGTTGAGGTATGCTTCGGCGCTTTCCCCGTATTTTTTCAGCTCGTCCGGAACGATCGGCCTGGGCCCAACGCAGCTCATATCTCCGCGTATGATATTGATGAGCTGAGGCAGTTCATCAAGGCTCGAAACACGGAGTAGTCGGCCGAAAAAAGTCACTCGCGGATCGTGGGCCAGTTTATGTGTTGCTTGCCACTCTTCCCTCGCAGATTCGTCGCTCTCGAGATGTCTTTTTAAGACCTCGTCTGCGTTGGCGACCATTGTCCGGAATTTATAGCAGCGGAAAAGCCGTCCACCGTGCCCTATCCGGACATGGGAAAAAATGATCGGCCGCTTCAGAGTAAAGAAAATCAGGAGACTTATCATTAAGAGAAGGGGGGACAATAGAATTAGAGCAGTAGTTGCTATCAAAATATCGAGCGCTCTTTTCGACCATCCTCCTACAGTCGAGCCATGGGGCCGTGGCACCATTCGTCCAGAACTGGGTACTTCGCGGCCGAGCGATATCAAATAGACTGAATTCACGGTGGCCGCATCCGTGCGCGCCGGCGCAATGTCTCCGGGGCCCAGCGACTGAGAGTTTGGTGGTGGAGTCACGGCGCGCGTTGGCCATGTCTGAGTGTCATTTAGCGTTGAGCCAAATTCTTGCTGATCGCAGCCATCGCGAAGGAAGACTTGGGACACTGCCAGGCGACTTTCGTTGAGAGAGCGAAAAGCAAGCCGAGCGAGAACGGGATATTCGACGAAACCAATCACGCCGAGCTATGCCCGCGAAGAATCGGGCCAGGAAGGTGCGGAAACAAGGAGAGCAATAGGAGTAGGTTCGGCAAATGTGACCGAACCTACTAATACTATCTCGTTAGACCGAATTTTCCTGATTCAAAGCCGCTATGAGCGGCGTCGGAAAAATTAAATTCATGCATCGGGCCGTATTAGCACGGGCCTATTTTTCCCGACATATCCATTAGCCTCTTTCCAGGCTCGATGAATTGCCGCCTTCGCCCATAAGGCCATTCGCCAAAAACGCCACTTCTGTTCTATTCCGTGCTTTTAGCTTTTTCATAATAGCGCGAACATGGACTTTAACCGTGCTTTCGCGCATTTTCAGCTCATAGGCGATGATTTTATTTGCCTTGCCACGGCGAAGAGCTTCTACCACCGCGGCTTGGCGCGCAGTAAACATTCCATTGCAGAACGTTTTGGACGATGATGCGGCATCGTTTGATCGCTGGGCGGCGACAACGCTGCTGGCCGGAATATATACACCGCCAGCCCGCACCAATCTCATGGCTTCTACCGCGACATCGAACGGCAGGCTTGTCGGGATGTAGCCTCGAGCGCCCTGGTCGAGCGCATCGACAATTTGCTCGAGATCTTCGGCATCCGAGAGGAGCACGGTTGGAATGTGCTGTTCCATCTCTGCAAGCAGTGAAATCTCTTGCTCGACGTGTTCATCTCTCGAACGTCCTGCAACACACAGAACGATGAGCGACGCCGGAAACTTCGCCGCCACCTCCATCCATTTCTGGATTGTCGGAAATGAAACGACATTTGGCTCAGCCGACAATTTGAAACATTGAGTAAGGCATTCTCGAATTAGAACGCGTCGTTCGATTAATATGATGCTCGATTCTGGGAATTCGGTTGAGGCGGTTTTAGCTTTATTATCCCATGAGGATACCGCTCGCCCACCATTCGCAGGCGTATTCTCAAAAATGCTCGACATTTTAAGGTTCCCGCATACGCAACAAGATTGCTGAACCGGCAACGTGCAAAAAACTTGCCTAGTAAGTCGTAGAGCAGATCAAAATTTATGTTTCTTGGCAAATGATTTTTAATTAGTGAGCATACCTCATTGGGAGGTATCCTGCATTATGGTTATGCGGGCTCAGCAAACCTGATGCCAGATTAACCAACGATCTGCCGGATTTTCGTATTTTAAATGCTGATTAGTAGGCGACCGGTGCTGCGCACAGACGAAGCGAATGTCCGCTTCTAACGGACATGTGAACGCAATGGCCCTGACCTATAATTTTATCGTATCAGTCGAGTGTCAGTTTTTTGACGAAAAACGCTTCGGCCAGCATTTCTGGCGCTCGGCATTCCATGCCGCGAAGGCGCGCTAGGCCAAGGAAAGTATTTGCGTCGAACCAATCTTTCGAACGCTGGGTACCAAAGTGTGTCAGCAAAAGATCGACTTTGCGATCCATGATTCTTCTTTGAACCGGCTGGTACAGATTGGGTTGGCCAATGTCGCCATCCCATTTCGGAATTTCATATTCCAATATCACGTGGTCGCGAAATGAATTCCATGTGAGTTTAGAGACTTCGCGGTGATCCTGGTGTGCGTCGTCTTTGCGATGCGTGAAGATTATATCCGGTTTAATCCGCTGTTTCAGGAGCTCGAAGCGATCCTTCAGTTTGGCGCCCTGATAAGGAAAATAGCCATCCTTCAAATCGCCAAGTTCAATTTTTTGACTATGGGCACCCCGGAGATACGCTTCGGCTGAGGCCGCAGCCTCTTCTGCGCGGGCGCCGATCGCGCTCAGGACGCACCAATGAACGTTGAGTTTTACGCCTCGGTCGATCCAGCCGAGGATCGTTGCGCCGCATCCTATTTCAATATCGTCGGAGTGGGCCCCGACGCAGAGAACGCTCAACTCCTTATCCGGCTCGGCTAAACTGAGAGCACGCATATTAAACGACGATCATTTCCTGGGGTTTGGCAGGCTGGCCTATTCTCCAGGGCATTTTCCCATGCTCTACAAGGTCTTCGAGGATCTGACGGTCTTTTAGCGTGTCCATTGAACGCCAGAAGCCCTCGTGCTTGTACGCCATAAGCATGTCGTCGCGAATGAGCCGGTTGAACGGCTCCAAAACCAACTCTTCCCCTTCGCGCATGTAATCGAAAATCTCGGAACGAAAGATGAAGTAGCCGCCGTTTATCCATATCTCCGCAGTTTCGGAGGATTGGAAGTCGACGACGCGACCAGTCTCGTCAATCTGGGCGAGATGATAGGTCAGCGGCGGTCGCACGGCCAGGAAGCATGCGAGTTTACCGCTCGCCTTGAACTTGCTGATCATATCATCGAGATCGACGTCAGTCAGTCCGTCGCTGTAATTGGCGAGGAACATCTCTTCGCCTTTGACATGATCTCGAACTGCCCAAAGCCGTTGACCGATGTTTCTCCAAATTCCCGTGTCGATCAGCGTCACGCGCCAATCTTCCTGCCGTCCACCAAGTAGCTCGACCTTGGATCCGAAGCTCGATACGACGCAGTCAGAGAACGTTTGCGGGCGATAATCCAAGAAAAAATTTTTTACGATGTTTGCTTTGTAACCCAGGCACAAGACGAAGTCGGTATGGCCGTATTGGCTGTAGTAATTCATCACGTGCCACATGATGGGCTGGTTGCCGACGGGTATCATCGGCTTCGGAATGTTTTCGGAATATTCGCGGATGCGCGTTCCCAAGCCCCCGCAAAACAGCACGACTTTCATATCGGCAAATCCTTCGGGTCTATGATCGAAACGGAGGGGATTGGGATAATGAAGCGAGCGCCCCAATCCTTCACGAATTGCATTTGCCGGATGATCTCATCCTTCAGATTCCATGGAAGGATGAGGATGTAATCCGGCTTCGCCTTGGCGATTTCGTCGACCGGGAAAATTGGAATGTGCATGCCGGGCGTGAATTTTCCGTGCTTGTACGGGTTCTGATCGACCGTGAAATCAAGGAAATCCGGCCCGATTCCGCAATAATTGAGCAGAGTGTTGCCCTTGCCAGGCGCACCATAGCCGACGATTTTCTTGCCGCCGTTTTTTGCTGAGATCAAGAAGCTCAGCAGCTGTCTCTTGATGAGCCGGACTTGATCATCGAACGAAGCATAGCGCTCTATGCTGCAGATGGCGGCGCTGCGCTCTCGCCCGATCACCGCTCCGACGCGGTTATTTAGAGGGCGAGTTGACGCAGCGTGCGTCAAATACACTCTCAGTGACCCGCCATGAGTTGGCAGCTCTTCGACATCGATGACTTTCAGTCGGTGCCGGGCCGCGAGCGTCTCGATGGTGCTCAGTGAGAAGTAAGAGAAGTGCTCGTGGTAGATCGTGTCGAATTGGCGCTGAGCAATCAGCTTTTCGATATGCGGGAATTCGAGCGTGATAACGCCGTTCGGCTTCAAAAGGATGGCGAGACCGGCGACAAAATCGTTGAGATCCGGCACCTGCGCGATGACGTTGTTGCCGATGATAAGGTCGGCGCTTTTTCCTTCGTACTGCAGTTCTCGAGCTAGTGCTTCTCCAAAAAATTCCACGCGTGTCGGAATGCCTTTGTCGATGGCGGCTTGCGCGACATTCGCGGCGGGCTCGATCCCAAGGACCGGGATGCCCAACGGAAGCATGTGCTGCAAGAGGTAACCATCATTACTCGCAACCTCGACGACCAGGCTATCGGAGTTGAGATTCAGGCGCTGCTTGATGGATTCGCAATATGTTCTGGCGTGCGCCACCCATGATGTCGAATACGACGAAAAATAGGCATATTCCTTGAATATGTGACCCGGCGTTACGTACTGCTTCAGCTGAACCAGCAGGCATTCCTCACATACCAGGGCATGTAATGGATAAAATGGCTCCATTGCATCGATCTGTTCTTTCGCGAGGAAACTCTCGCAAAGAGGGCTCATTCCCAAATCGACAAACGAGCGGAAATGATGACTGCCGCAAAGTCTGCAGCAATTGGTGTCGTTGGAAACTGTTGTGTCTCGCAGCGACACGTCGAGATGATCGCGGGAGGGGCGCTTTTCGCGCTTGAGAACGGCGGCTGTCATGGAAAATGAAGCTTCCTCATCGAAGTTCGGCAAAACTGTACCATTGCGAGCGAACACGACGACCGTGCAAATAGGTGTAGAATTGGCTGACGGTGGCTACATCTTTGGTTCAGTGCCGATGGCGTATGGTGAGCTTCCGGGAGGCTTCCATCACTGCGTTGCGCCGAATTCAGCGATCAACTGTCTGCTAACTGTCTAGCGTCTGCATCCGACGGAAGATGAATATTTCCGCAGTGTCCGGCGTCAACGGATCGTCAATGTATCGGCGAGACCGAAATCGCGGTTCTCGGAATAGTTGATTGCGATAAGTGTCCACGAACGAATCCCGCCCAGCAGGTTAATCCGCTGTGCCGGCTGGATGGGAGCTGATCCACGTTCGTCGCTCGAGGCCGCAGGCCAGTCGCGAAGCGTCTGTCGGCCAAAAGGCGTATGGAGACACTTAACGCATCACCATCGGCCGACCTTTTCAGGGGTTGCTCGATATGGCGTATTCTCGATCAAGTTAAGCGGCCATTTGCGCGGCGATAAGCGAAGCGGCATTAGCGGCGGAATTGACTGGGACGAGCATGGGCCAGCCCCGAAACCTCTACGAACTTTGCGCGGCGTCGAATGCTCGTGTGCTGACTGTCGATATTTTCGACACCTTGCTCCTGCGGCGCGCGATTTGCGAACGGCGGCGGCACATGATGGCCGCTCGAATTGTCGCCAGCGATCCTCGCCTGGCAGGCTGTCATCCCGATGCAATATTTCGTGCCCGCCGGATTGCGCAGGATATGGCGTATCGGGAGTTGCAAAATTCCGCCCGCAGAGGCGATGTTCAGCTTCATGCCGTTCTTCGAGTGCAGCTCACGTTACTCGGCCTTTCTGAAGATGTATTGCCTGTCTTGCAGGCCGCGGAGATCGGCGTCGAAATACATGCGGTACGGGCGAACGCGGATATCGTGGCGCAAATAGAACGCTGCCGTCGTTCGGGCATTCGGGTTGTCGGGCTGAGTGATACGGCCATGTCGCGTGTCGAATTGCTGGCGGTCATTGATGCGCATTGTGGGCCGCATATTCTCGATAATCTTTACACCAGCGCAGACCTGCAGGCGACGAAGCGCGCAGGAGATGCATTTAATGCTCTGGCGCGGGCTGAGGCTGTTGCGCCATCCGAGATTTTTCACGTCGGCGACGACGAGATTGCGGATCTGCGATCGGCGCGCGCCAGAGGTGTAAGTGCGCTGCATGTGCCCCGGTCCACCGGTCATGCGGTTGCGCGCAAAGCGGACGCCCTACGTTTCGAGATCGAAAGACGATTTTTTGGGCGGTCCGCAGGTCGATCAATCGGGCCGCGAATGGAATCGCGCGCACTTCCGGCGGGCGAGTTGCTCGGGCCGATCGTCGCGGATTTCTGCATGCGACTATGGCTTTATCTTTCGAGTATTCCGGATCGCGATAGAACTGTCGTGCTGTTCTGTGCTCGCGGTGGCCTGAGCATGCGATTGTCTTTTGAGCGATTTGCTTCGCTCGTTGGTCTTTCTGTTCCGGCGCGATGCGTAAATTTCATGGTTTCCCGGCTTGTCGCCGTGCGCGGGCCGTTGCTCCGAGGTGATGTCGCCGCGTGCGAGGAACTGGCGCGGGAATTTTCCGACTCGACGCTTGCCGATACGGCCAGGGCGCTCACCGGGGCCGAGTTTTCCTTTGAGCCGGCCTGGGACAAGCCATTCGATTCGCAAGAATTCCTGCGATTGATGGGCACAACGCCGGCGGGCGCAGACGTCCGGCGGACACTCTCAGAGCAGGCCGACCTTTTCACCGAATACTTGGCGGATTGCGCAGCTGGGGCCACGCGCTTGGTTCTTTGCGATACCGGGCTTTACGGCAGCACGATGAGGCTGCTGCAGTCGACCTATCCGGAGTACGAATGGGAATGTGTTTTGTTCGCTCGCAGGAACTACAAAGGGTTTCCGTCGCCGCATTTTGCGAGGACTGCAGGGCTTTCGGTTCAGTCTGATCACTACGATCCGTTTCGCCCGCGCACATCAATCCTGCGATATTGGCAATTGATCGAGTCTCTCTTCGAACCAAATATTCCAAGCTGCAAGACATTCGGTCGAGCTACGGATGGGTCGGTGGTCTCGACCGTGGAAACGGCTGATTGGGCTGCTTTTCCAGAAGCGTTCTGCCAGCCCGCATTCCTGTCGTCGCTGCAATATCTGCAATCCCTTGATCGCCGCCGCTGGTTTTCTCAAATCATGTCGGATTGCGACATGGCGTGGCCGGCATTGCGTTCTGCGATCCTCTTTCCAAAACCGTCGAGCATCGCGTCTCTCGCGATACGGCAGCCGACCCGCGATCTCGGGCGAAGTGGATCCGGTGATCCGGAAGTTCCGCGAACGGGAGGCATCAGCGGACTTCGCTCTGCATACTGGCGAGAGGGGTATTTGGCGGAACAATTTCCGCGCGGGCGGCACCTCTTGCAATTGCTGCTGGAGGCTTTCTTCGCAGCAAAGTATGTGGCTGCGGAAGCTGCCCGGCGATTTCCCTCGGCATTTTTAACATTAAAGCGTCGTCAACAGAGCAAAGGCATCGCTGGCGTTGCTGCTGCCAATGAGGAATCTCGATAGCGATGACAGTCGAAGCCATTTTGACGCGCTCGGAGCGAGAAAAACAAAGCCGGGCGGATGGCTATGCCGACGCCGGCCGGAAGCGCATCGGATTTTTCGGTTATTTCGGTAGTGGCAATTCGGGAAACGATGGATCGCTTGAAACGGTGCTCAGCGTCGTCCGAGCCCGCTTTCCGGCTGTGCGTGTTCTTTGCGTCTGTGCCGAACCCGACAAGGTAGCGCCGCGGCTCGGTGTCGATTGCATCCGGATCAACTGGAAACCGAAGAGCCGGCTGCTGCAGCAACTAGATACGTTTCTGTTCCACATTCCTCGAGAAATCGGAACGCTGGTGCAGGCAACCTGGCGTCTTGCGAAGCTGGATGTGCTCATCATTCCAGGTACCGGGATACTTGACGACTTCTGCACCGGACCAGGTGGAATGCCTTACTGGCTGTTCCGATGGATTCTGCTGGCGCGTCTGATGGGTACACGCGTTGTCTTCGTCAGCATCGGTGCTGGTCCAATTCATCATCCACTAAGCCGTTGGCTCATGAAGGCGGCGGCAGGGATGGCCTGTTTTCGATCTTATCGCGATCAATATTCGCTCGCGTATATGCGCAGTATCGGGTTCGACACAGGAATTGACCGCGTCTATCCCGATGTCGCATTCGCTTTGCCTGAGCCATCGGGCGCCAGCGAGACCAGTGCCGAGGGGGCGCCGGTCGCAGTCGCCGTGGGCATCATGTATTACAACGGCTGGCGAAGCGATGACGCGAGCGAACGCATCTACAAGTCATATCTTGCGAAGATGCGGCACTTTTTGAGCTGGCTCACCGAAGAGGGATATCCTGTTCGCATCATTATGGGTGACGGGATCGACCAGTCGACTCTCGATAGCTTCTTGACGGCTCCCACGAACCAGGCGGAGCCGAGCCTGAAAGGCCAGACCGCCGAGACGCTGCATGATGTCATGAGCCAAATCGCGACGACCGATGTCGTCGTTGCCACGCGATATCACAATGTCGTCTGCGCTTTGAAACTCGGGCGCCCGGTTCTGTCGATCGGCTATGCGGCGAAGAACGACGAGTTGATGGCTGATATGGGACTTGCGGAGTTCTGCCAACGTATCGAGACGCTGGATGTCGACGAACTCATTTCCCAATTCCGCAAGCTTGTCGCTGGCCGCAAATTCTACGAGACCCGCATCCGCGAAAAGACGAAGCGCTACAGGGAGGAGCTTTCTGAACAAGAGCAACTTCTATTTCGCGATTATTTGTAAATGCGGATTTCCTTCGCGCCTAACTCTTTTGGTC
>DASZVX010000137.1:0-3077 GCA_035547255.1 Hyphomicrobium sp. | reverse complement strand
GTACCGACTGTTCAGCGCATTGGTGATATTGGCACGGACGACAATCGGCGTTTTGCCTGCGATGAACTTATATCGCGCACCGAGATCGAGGCGGGTCCAGTCCGGCACGGGTTGCAGATTGGCAGCATCCACGAATGTCCGACCGGTATAAATCACGCGGCCGGTCAGCGTTAGACCAGGAATCGCAGGGATGTCCCATTCGCCCCCCATTGTGATCTGGGTCTTGGGCACGCCAACGGCAAAATTGCCATCGGTTACGCCACCGGCTGTAGCTGTTTGACGCGCATCAAAGAAGGTTATCCCGCCGAGAACCCTGATCCCCGGCGTCACTTCACCAAATGTCGTCAGCTCAATGCCTCGATTGCGTTGTTGACCATCGAGGGCAAAGATATGGGTGGTCGGATCCGTGATGCCTTGGGGAACAGTGATCTGGAACGCACTGATGCCGAATCCTAGCCGACCCAAGTCGAGCTTCGTCCCCACCTCATACTGCTTGGTCCTAAATGGCGCGAAAATCTCCCCGCTATTGACCGCACTGGACGGCGCGATTCCACCGGGAGTCAGACCCTCAATATAATTCGCATAGAGGGAGAGTTGCTTGATGGGCCTGACAACCAAACCTACCGACGGCGAAAACCCGCTATCGTCGTATTGAGACGTCACGCGTCCGGTCGTACCCGAATAATTTATTCCCTCGATGCTCTGCTGTCGTCCGCCGAGCGTCAGTTGGACAACGTCATGCCATGACATCGTGTCAGCAAATGCGACGCCACCCATCCTAAGTTTACTTGCGTTGCCAACCGGGTATGACGAAAGCACCGCGGTATCAGTTCTCACCGGCGAATAGATGTTGGTCAGATATCCTCCATAAGAGGTCTGGCCGACTTGGTATACTTGATCAAAACCGTTCGCGCTGATGGTGGCCTGATGATCAAACGGCCCCGTTGTAAAGCGCGCTCTCAGTCCCGCTTCGCCGGTGACGGTAGTATATCGACCGTTCTGCAGAGCGTTTGACCCCGTTGTATCCACGTCGCCGGCATTGTTGATGATCGTGCCACCGTTGGTTTCGCGCTTGCTGAAGTTGAATCCATTTGCGCCGATCGCCGCGAACGCCGTGATACTATCAGTAAGATCGTATTCTCCACGCGTCAGTCCCGTTATACTTTCTGAGCGCCCGAAGTCGTAAGGCTGGCTGAGATTGATTCGTGGATCTGGAGCCGCGGGTACCACTACGCCTTTTGCAAAGTTGTAACCTCGTTCTTGCGCCTTTATCCAATCGTTCTGATAGATGATGTCAGTCGACCACCGAAACCGATCGCCGCGATAGTCGAAGCCGAGAGAGACGTCGCTGTTTCGAGCGCGCTCCAGATCATAAGGAGGTTGCCCTCCAGAAAGCGCTGCATTCACGCGAACACCGAACTGGTTTTGATCTCCAAAACGACGGCCAAAATCGAGGTGCTCACCAAAAACTGCGTCCGAGGAATAGAAAGTCGTCAATCTGGTCAGCGGCGTGTCGTCTGCTCGCTTCGTGATAAGGTTGATAGAGCCGCCGACGCTGCCCGCCGGCGCCATTCCGTTAAGGAAGGCAGCGGGCCCTTTCAGTAACTCGACCCGCTCGATCGGATTTGTGCCGACCCGCCAACTGGGTACGAGTCCGTAGAGCCCGTCCAGTGCAATATCCAATTGACTGACACGCAACCCACGGATCGTATATGCGTCGTATCTGTTGCTGCTCCCGATAGATGCCCGCACCGAAGGATCGTTTGCGAACAATACCTCCGCAATACTTCTCGCTTGATCGTCCTGAATTTTTTGGGCCGTGTAACCAGTCGTACTGAACGGCGTGTCCATATAGCTCTTATTGCCGAGAACACCGACACGTGTTCCCGAGGCAACTTGCCCCCCAGCATAAGCGGGCATCGGTGTGATCGTCGAATTCGGATTGACCTGACGTGGCACCGCTGCGACCGGCTGCGTCGGCGCGGTGCGGCGGGCAGCTTGGCGGTGCGTGCGGTTCGGATTCGACGCACGCTGCGGCCTCACATTCGATTGCTCTCTGTGCTTCGGCGCAACGACGGTTACCGGGGGAAGTGCTGTCTGCGCGTTCGCGGGCAGGCTCCAAACCAGAGCACACAAGATTCCGCACCCGCACAGCGCACCCGCTCGTGCACCGCAACGCCCGCCGTCGGAGGCCTTCATTCGTCCGCGGTTTTTGTTGTTGTACGTAGTGTATACTACGTCAAATGATCCCCTCGCCATGCTGGACGCCCCCTGAGTGTATCTGCAATAAAGTGGACATATCCTGAGATAGCATCCACATCCGCCTCCTAACCGTTTCAATAAAGCCCTGCAAACACTATAGTTTAGATGCGATCTAAGGAGATCGCGCCCGACTTAGAACCGATCCACCGGCTGTCGAAAAATGTTGATTACTCAATGGGCGCGCTTAGAGCAGCGCAGTATTCACTACGCAGCCTTCGCTGATAATTTTTAAGGCAGTTGCGGAACTGCAACTATGCGCGACACAAGTCGGGCAGTTCGGAGCGAATGTCGCGATCATTTGAAGATCGAAAGCCGTGACATGCGACGTGTGAATATGCGGACGGTAGTCGAGTTCGTCACGTCTTCCAGTCTTGTGATGTTGTGGCAACCATGCACGCCAAGGCACCAGACGGATTGTGAGAATCAAGATCGACGGATGACCGAGATGATGGCCGGCATGGCTCTGTATGGCCCGCATCTCTGTCGCCGTCCAAAGACATGTAATGCTATCCGACCTCTTCGGGCACCTCCTGCCTGAACCGCGGTCCCTTAGCCAGACGACGGCCGAGCACTTCGAGAAACTTGTCATAGCGCTCGCCACCCTTGGCGTGGGCGGCGGCTTGGGCTGTTTCTGGCAAGGACGCGGTCGATGTCAGCCACGCGCGAATGAAAATGGCGAGCGCTTCGTTGGTAATGCCGATGTCGCGCTCCAGACGCTGAACGGTGCGATCGATCCGATCGAGACGCTTGGTCAAGGCGGCCTCCCGGCGCTCCTCCGCATCGGGCGACAGCAGCGAGGCGATGGCCGCCTCCGC
>DASZVX010000136.1:0-2918 GCA_035547255.1 Hyphomicrobium sp. | reverse complement strand
TGTCCCAATCGGTCACCTGATCGGCCGAGGTGGCTTCGGTCAGCTTCAGGGCTTCATTGTCCGTAATTTCGGCCAAGGTGTCCCGGATTTTTCCAAGCAGGTCGGCTCTTGTCAGTTCCACGGTTGCCACGGAGAAACTCCAAATTCAGCTGCTGATATTTACAGATTGGCACCGCTTACGCCCGACAGCAGCACCCCAAAATCAGGCGCCGTTGTACTTGCCATAACCCGCTGTTTCAAGCCGCATTGCCGGATCTCTGACCACCGAAGAACCGTGGCGCGCGTACCCTTTAAGCAAAGGCATCAGTGGAACAGCCGCGTCCACCGTCGCCGCAGAACGATGTTGCGCGGGTCGCCGGTAAAGTTCTCTTCGATCTTTGCAGCATAGAACTGGTACAGGCGGTCGCTGAATTGCTTGGCCGACTCATCCTTGGCGCGCGTGGGCCCTTCCTCGAACACAGGTACAAACGTGTCACCCGTGCGACAGACCGTGTACCAGGCCGTCTTGCAGCCCGAAGCGGCGGCGAGAAAGGCGGCGCCCTCCCCGGCCGGAGATTGGGTGCCGAGCAAGTTTAGGACACCGGATAATTTTCCGTCCGGTCCATCGGGCGAAATTACCACGGATTGACCGTCCTGCAGCGCTCTCAGTGCAGCGAACAATGCGCCTCGATGGTCTCGCCGAGAATTGATATTGCCGCCGCGCCCGAAATCGCTGCGCTGCTTGTCTCTATCGATGAAAATCCTGCGTGCGATCAGCACGAAGGCACCGTGGAAGGTCAACAGCAACCTTCCCTTTGCGGATAGAAATGTCTCGAATTCGTGCCTCGATTTATCGTCCAGAAGATTCGCAAGTTTCGCTCGGGGAAGCCGCCTGAATTCCGTCGTCAGCAACCGATCGACGGCGCAAGCGACCTTGACCCAGCGTTCCCATTCGGGCCGCGGCATCGGCTGCCAACGGCTGCGCTGATAGAGGAAATCGAGCAATCGCGCTTCGATCGAAATGCTGTCGGCGATCTGTTCGGCTCTCCTCAGGATTTGCCGCTCGTCGAGCGCCGCACTCTCGCCAAGAATCTGGCTCCTGCGTCGGAGAAGATTCTCCCGCCGCGCGAGCCGTTGCGCTCTCATCGACGTCGGCATTTGTTATCTTGCCGGCGCGAACGCGCCCGGAACGGCGAGGCCGCGCGCCTTTGCATTGAGCACGCGGCCCCATCGCGGTCGGAACACGATGTTGCGCGGATCGCCCGTGAACATCGCCTCGATCCGCTCGCTATAGAAGCGATAGAGCCGGTCGCTGAAATCTTTAAGGGATTCGCCCTTGGCTTTGGTGGGTCCCGCCTCGACAATCGGCACAAAACGGTTGTCTTCACGCACAACAGTGTACCACGCCGTGTTGCAGCCCGAGGCATGCGCAAGAAACGCGGCGCCTTCGCCAGCGGCAGTAGCCGTGCCAAGTACGTTCAGCGTGGCGGTTTGCCGTCCGTTGCGGCCGTCGGCCGCGAAAAAGAGATTCCTGCCATCCTCGAGCGCGCGCAGCAGCGCGAACAGCGCGTCGCGTTGATCCTTCTTCGCCGCCCCGGCGCCGAGAATGGTGCCGTGCCGCGCCAGCAGCAGGCCACGCTCGAAGGCCGAAGCGAATATTTTTTTCGCAACGAGGACGTGGGCACCGTGGAAGGTGAGAAACAAAGTGCCTTTGGAGGAGGCGACACTGCGCGAAGCATTCGTCATGGTCGCCTGATCGACGAGAGCAGCCAGACCTCCAAGCTTCAGCCCCGGAAAGAAGTTGAAGACGATGTGATCGGTCGCGCAAGCTATGCGAACCTCCCGCTCCCAATCTGCGCGCGGCAAGCGTTGCCAGCGGCTATTTTCATACAGATAGTTCAGGATGGGTTCGCCAATCGTGATCCGGGGCGCTATTTTTTCGGCGTTTTCGAAAAGACGAGTTGCATCAACGAGGTCGTCAGGCTCCGTGCCCACGGATTGTAGTCCGCCGGGCACCGGCGCTAGAGCGCGCTGGGGCTCGTACGCCATGTTACGGCCCTCCTCGTGAAGCGGCCTCGATGAGCTCGATCAGCATGCCGGACTTCGCCATCATGAAGATGATGCGTCGCATGCCGAACGCGACCGCCGGCGCCGCGGGACCGACGGCGCGGAATCCGTTACTTTCTGCCGCGCCGACCGCGCCGTCGAAATCGTCGACCACATACGCCAGGTGATAGAATTTGGTGCCGCGCTTCAGCAGCCCAAACACCGGCGACTCCTGGGACGTCGGCTCTATGAGCTCGATCCGCGGACTCACGCCGGAAAAGAACTGCACGCGCACCTTCTGAATGGGATCCTCGGTCGCGGACCCTTCCGCGATATATCCCAATGGGGCGATGCTCGCCGTTTCGTCCTCAATGCTCCGGCACGCCACGCCGACATGATGGAAGGTGCCTGGAAAATTCAAACGCGTGCCCTATCAGTCCGCCGCTCGCCCGGTCGCCGCATTATATACGGCCCGCCCCGGACTATAGAGCCCGGCGGCTGGCGCGAGATTGTCAAATATATCCGATACCTGTAGCAAAGCGCCAAGATATCTCTGCCCCTAGCCGGGCACCTCATCGTGTAAAGAGTGAGCCGGATGAACCTCCCCGACCTGAAGGCCTATCCGAACGTCGCAAAGCTCGCTGGCGAGGTTCTCGCCTTGTGGCCCGAACATGCGCGGTATCTCGAAAAAAGCTTCGCCGATCGCGATGCCGCCTTCATGCGGCACTCCGAGCGGCTGTCAGGCATGATCGTCGCGCTGTCCGCCAGTGTCGACGGCGGCCTGCCGGCGCTCGCCAGGGACTACCGGTTTCTCTGTGAGCAGATCGTCCTGCCGGAGGAATTGTATTTCCGCCGCAACGGCCGTTATCGGCTTGAGAAATTCGAGGACGCCT
>DASZVX010000135.1:0-18441 GCA_035547255.1 Hyphomicrobium sp. | reverse complement strand
TGGTTAAATCCCAAGAACGGCGTGTCATATCCAATTGTCATCCAAACGCCGCAGTATGCGCTCGATAGCCTCGCGTCACTTCAGAATTTGCCAATTACGTCGACATCGACAGGCGGATCGCAGATTCTTGGTGGGGTTGCGGATTTTTCGCGTACGACCTCCAATGCTGTCGTCTCGCAGTATGACATTCAGTCCATGGTGCAGATTTTGACGACGAGAGAAGGACGAGATCTCGGCGCCGTCGCTGCGGATATTCAGAAGATCGTTGACGAGACCAAGGGAGATTTGCCCAAGGGCGCGACCGCCGTGCTGCTCGGGCAAGTGCGCACAATGAATAGCGCATATTCCGGAATGTTGTTCGGACTTGTCGGCGCTATCGTGCTTATATACCTGCTCATCGTGGTGAACTTCCAATCCTGGGCGGATCCTCTGGTCATTATCATGGCGCTTCCGGCTGCTCTCGTCGGCATTGTCTGGATGTTGTTCACGACTGGCACGACGCTGTCGGTTCCGGCGTTGACCGGAGCGATCATGTGCATGGGTGTCGCGACTGCGAATGCCGTTCTTGTCGTCAGCTTTGCGCGCGAGCGGCTTGCTGAGCATGGCGATCCGATCCTGGCCGCAATCGAGTCGGGTTACGTCCGTATTCGTCCGGTCTTGATGACGGCGTTGGCCATGATCATCGGGATGGCACCGATGGCGCTGGGTTTGGGCGAAGGTGGCGAGCAGAATGCACCGCTTGGCCGCGCCGTAATCGGCGGTCTCATTTTCGCGACGGCCGCGACGCTATTTATTGTTCCCGTTGTCTTCAGCCTGATGCACCGGCGCAAAGCAGCAGCTTCGCCAAGCGATTTCATTCCAGGAGAATACAATGTCGCCTGAGTTGCCCAAAGCGCCGCGGGCACGCTCGCGCTGGAAGATGCCGTTGGCGGCGGTCGTGTTTATCGGTGCCACGACTTTCATCGGTTTCACAGGCATCGAATGCCGTGAGCAAACGCTTGCCAGTCTCAGGATTAAATCCGCGGAGCGATCGATTCCAACGGTCGCCGCATCGACACCCATTGTGCAGAAGAGCATCGCCTCACTCGATCTCCCGGGACGCCTCGATGCGTATTCACGGGCTGCGATTTTTGCGCGCGTCAGCGGCTACGTGGCGAGCCGAAAGGTAGATATCGGTACGCGTGTCAAAGCGGGAGATCTGCTGGCCGAAATCGACGCTCCTGATCTCGATCAGCAGCTCTTTCAGGCGCAGTTCGATCTCAACAACGCCAAAACGAATGCAGCATTGGCGAAAGTCACGAACGAGCGCTATCAGGCTCTGCTGCCCAAAGATTGGGTAACCCGTCAGGGCGCCGACGAGAAGGCTGCCGATTTCGAAGCGAAGACGGCGCTCGTCAAGTCAGCGCAGGCAAACGTCGATCGCCTGAAGGCGCTTTCAGCATATAAGCGCATCGTTGCGCCCTTCGATGGCATTGTGACCGTACGCAACACTGATGTCGGTAATCTGATCAACACGGGCAGTGCGACGGGCTCGGAGATGTTTGTTGTCGCGGACATTCACAAGCTCTGGCTCTATGTGAATGTCCCGCAGGCTTACGTGCCGATGATCACGAACGGCACAACGGCGGTTCTGACCGTTCCCGAACGGCCCGGTAAAAAGTACGAGGCCAAGGTCGAAGCTTCCGCCGGTGCAGTCGATATCGCGTCGGGAACGACGCGCATACAGCTCGTGGTCGACAACACGGCTGGTGAATTGATGCCGGGCGCTTATGCGAGCGTTCGTTTGACGGTCGGCGACAAGCGCGATGTCTTGGTTGTGCCGTCGAGTGCAGTTATTTTCGATAAAGAGGGTTTGCGCGTCGCGACCGTGGATTCGGATGATCGCGTTCTTTTGAAACACATCACGATCGGACGCGACCTCGGAAGCAAGATCGAGATCGCATCCGGGCTTGCGCCGGAAGACCGGGTAATCGAGAGCGCTCCCGATGATATCGTCGATGGCGACAAGGTGAACGTCAAAGAGCTGCCAAATCCCGCGACTGCTCCGTCATCGTCGAATGGTATCCATCCCACCAACAAGGGCTGATTTTCTTTCGCGGAACGCCGAAGCGTGCGGGCGCGTTTTCCCTCTATTCGGTGATAGAGGAGGCTTTTCGCGTGCGGAAATTGCTTCTGGCCAGCGCATCCGCGGTGCTCTTTGCAGCGTCGACGATGGTCGCGTACTCCGAGCCTAGTGATGTTGCGCCCAAAAATCGGGAGCCTAGTGTGAAGGGCGCCGAGCAGATTGAGCCGGGGAAGGTTGGCCCAGGCAGCGAGAAGAATTCGCAGGTCTCGCCGACGTCGCCCGATATTCCGACGCATGCGCAGCCGCCGCCCGATATCAATCTGCCTGCCGAGTCTGGGTCGTCGGGCAGCGGCGCTGGCGAACAAGGGCGGTCCAACACAGACAATTCGCCGCCGTCCGAGTCCAGGCCGCGCTAAGAAATGTTCCTCGCAAAACTGACCAGTGCCGTGTGACTTGGTGCGGAGGATGCGAACGGTACTCAGATTCGTGACCTTGGCATCAGCGCCATGCGAACTGGATACGATACGAAAAAGGTCAAAAGCCTGGGAACGATGGAAAAACCGTCGCTCCTTTTTCTTTGTTACGTTCACTTACATGTTTTGTGACTTGTTCATGACGGCAGCATTAGTTACCGCTTGAGACAGCGGGAAGAGCATCGTTGCTGTCAGGTCGGACTTGGCGGGACCGAAACCGGCAGACACGAGGGCGGTGCGATCCTGTAAGCCCTGCCGCCCAAGCGGTGGGGCTTCTTATTTCGCGGACATCGATTTGTTATTTTGCGCCTTAACGTCCCTCGCAGCTCAACCCAGCGTTTAGCTTCCTTCCGCGTCATGTGTTCGTCTCATGATAGAGCGCCTGGAGGCGTTCTCTCTTGTTCCTAAGTGCGCTTGGAAGCACATAAGGTATCGTGCTGATGTGCGCGACGGCCAGTGCTCAGGACGCACAAAGCGCTGCAGCGAAAGCCCTGACGAAAGCGTCGCCGTCATTCCGGCGTGCTGGCCAGTGACCACCGGCTTCTTCAACGAGGAAATCCACAAGCTCCATATGTTCGCAGTTTGAGACTGATCTCGGAAAAGTCTTGCGCACGCAGGAAAGCGAGAAGGCTGTGTTCGAATTGGCGGGCTTTGGCGTGCGAGACAACGACCGGCAGGTACAAGCCCGCCTTCCGCGCTGAACTCGATTTCCGTGACGTGACTGCGAAGGGAAGATGGTGCCGCTTGGGTGACTCGAACATCCGACCCCGTCATTACGAATGACGTGAGTGGCCTTTCATCAGACTCGCTCAAACAACTCATAATCCCTTTATTTTACTAGATAATACTTCGTATCTCAGGCGTCTCGCTTGTCGATTATCGTGGTATTAAATCCGAATACGTGGTATCAAAGTGGGAGCAAATCGCTACCCTGTTTTTGTGTCCGTGCTCAGACCATAAATGGTAGGTCTAGCGTCGCGAGCCTTTGATTTTCCTAGTAAATCTATCGTCGTGAGACACCAGCAAGACTCGGTGAAGACTCAAAATACGTCTTAAGCTGTTGAAATTATTGAATAATCTAAGGAATTGGCGGTATGCCAAAGCTCACAACAAAGATGATTGAGAAGGCCGTGCGAGTGGGCACTGTTTGCACCCTTTGGGACTCATCTCTGAGGGGTTTTGCCTTCCGTCTCTCACCTAAGGGCAAGGCGTCCTGGCTCATTAAGCGGCGTCTAGGAGAGGGCGGGCGCAATGCCAAGCAAATTCTATTCGTCTTCGGGGAATACCCTGTGATGGATTTGGATGCTGCCACGACCGAAGCGCACAAGCTGATTGCTTCGATTGCAGACGGTATCAATCCGCAGAACGAGAAACGGAAGACACGGAATAAGCAGCACGAAGCCTACGCTAACGGCAAGCTCAAGGACGTCTATCAGCAATGGTATGAGAAGCACCGGGCTGATGATTGGGAAACTCCCGGCACGTATTGGTATGAGGTAGGCCGTCGCTTCAAGGTTGAAGTGTTGCCCAAGCTCGGAGAGCAAACGCTAGTCGCTGATGTATCGAAGTCCGATGTAACAACGCTAATCGACAATAAGGAGCGAGACACACAAAGCGGAGCTAAGCAGGTCTTCAATGCTATGCGTCCGTTCTTTAAATGGTGTGCCTCTCGCGAGCTAATTCCCTCTGACCCTATGGACGGCCTGACACCACCGGAGCCCGTAGCGGCACGGGATAGGGTGCTAGAGCCTGATGAGATTGCCAAGGTGTGGGAAGCGGCAACGCACACTCCCGGCCCTTATGGTGCCTTCTACAAGCTTCTGATGCTGACCCTACAGCGACGGAATGAAGTGGCAGGGATGCAATGGCGGGAGCTAGACCACAGAACGAAGGAATGGATCATTCCCGGCTCACGGACGAAGAATGGTCGGGAACATCTTGTCCACCTATCCCCTTTGGCGTGGCAAACCATAGAAGACGTTGCGAGCAAGGCTTCCCGCGTAGTTGAGGGACGATTTGCCAGCCCCTATGTCTTCCCGTCTTCAACGCTAGCGACGTACATCAGTTGTTTCTCTGACGCTAAGCAGACGTTGGACGACACCGTAAAAGAGATATTCGGCGGCAAGCTTGAGCCCTGGCGTATTCACGACTTGAGGCGCACGGGAGCTACCGGCTTAGCATCCTTAGGTGTCCCTCCGCACATCGTTGAACGGGTGCTCAACCACATATCCGCGAAGGACGTAGGCGGGTTAACGGGAATATATCAGCGCTTTCAATACGCGGAGGAACGTAAAGAGGCTTTGCTTTTGTGGTCGGAACACGTCCAACAAATTGTGCGAGGCGCACTGGATAAAGTTAAGTCATCAACGCTTTTAGAGTCTCGGGCATAGCGAACAACATCCAGATCCAAAGTAAACCAACGCTGAGCCAGGCCATCATGGCGTAGAAGAGAATACCGGGCTTTTTGTCTCGCCCGAATGCCCGCCGGTGCGGATACTTCAAAAAGAATTCTTCGTCTGACATTCTCAGTTCGGCAAAAAATGATCGCACGAATCGGAATGCGACTATTGGAACAACTATCCAAATTACGATCTTTCCAATTCCTTGGCCAAGCAGGTGCATCGCAAGACTACTGTTGTCGTTATATCGATCATCAAGATCTTCCGTGTATCGTTGAGCTACCGCCGGTATCGACATCAACGCTAAGAAGCAAAATCTGCTCAGCAACCGAAGCAAGGCGCGCATTTGGTATCTCCGATGACATCGGAAGCCGATACTGCTGAGATCGTGAAATCCTTAGATGTATTTTTGCTGATCCCCATTTTTTAATAAACGACGATTGGATCGATCTAATTGCCAACAGTCTGCATGCTCTCTAAATTCTGTTATCCAGGCTTGCTCATTCGGGGGGAAAGCAATGGCATCCGCGCAAATCGTAATTACTTGCTGCTGGCTGCAAGCTATTTTCTGCAATGAGATGCTTCATAGGTCAGGTCTGCGGTGATATTGTTCGAAAATTACGAACACCTTTGAAAGCCCCAAATTTGACTCGTGATGGGCTTTTGGAAAGTTGAGTCTCTGCCACTTATCCAGGGAGAAACGCCGCCAGCGACTCATTTTGAGTCAGGAAAGGCCTTCCTAGCGTAAGGACGAAGAATTATTCGCAATTGGGGGATGGAATGCCTCGTTCGCCTCTTGTACGTGATGATCCAGACTTTTCTGTTCGATTACGGCTCGACTTAAGGCTCGGTTCACAGTTCGAACCAGTAATCCAAGAAATTGTCACGGGCGTCCGTGCCGGGTCACGGATGCGACAGGACGCTATAGCCGCGACGACCATAGCGACGGACGTCATTATTGCCAATCTTCTTCGAGCTTTTCAACGCAGTAAGAAGCTCTACGTCTCGATCTCATTGAATGCCAATTCCTATCATAGCGGGCTGGCGAATCCGTCAGCGGTTGGATCCAGAGGCATTCGCCGAGTTGTTGACTATCTTGCCACGACTCGGTCTCCCTTGATCCAGCGACGGATAGGTGGACAGTTTCGAGGACCAGGAGGACAAATTGTTGGAAGTCATCTGACGCGCATCCGCGCAACCGACCAATTGATTGCTAAACTCAATCGCATGCAGGTACGAGGTGATACGGCAAGCCCATCCGATTATGAAGCTGACGGCCAGTCGCATAAAAATGCTAGCTCGTTCTCGATTACAGAGCTGCCAATAATTCGACTGAAGTCAAGTGAGGGAAAGCTCATCTCGTTCAGAGAGCGTAAAGTTACTCGCGCAATGCGAGACCGCCTCGAAAGGTACAACGAGTTTCTCAACTTGCAATCGATCGATTTGTTATTGCCCGACGAAGAATTCCAGTTGGCAGTTACGGGCCGAAACGACGCAAACCCTAACGCGACGGACGCCAGCAAGGACAAAGACCGCGTAGTTGACCTGCTTTTCCAACGAAAGCTCTATCGAGTGTTCAACAATGGTAGGTTCGACCATGGAGGGAGGTTCTACGGCGGTTGGTGGCAACACATCCCATCCAACTATCGCAAGTATATTACGATCAATTGGGCGCCTGTAGTAGAACTAGACTTCTCAAACATGCAGATAGCGATGCTCTATGCCAAACGAGGACGACAGCTCGTGGGCGACGCTTATTCACTTGAAGGAGTCGGACAGGAATACAGAAAACTAATCAAACGCACTCTACTTGCGTTGATTAATGCGGAGGGTCGGATCAGAGCACCCCGCAGACGTGAACTCCCACGCGGATGGACGTGGGGAGATTTCAAGGAAGCCATACAAGAAAAGCACAGCACAATTGCTCGATACTTTCGTTCAGGGATCGGCATCCGTTTGCAACGCGTCGATTCTGACATAGCCGAGGATGTGATGATGTCATTCATGGAAAGAGATGTGCTCGTGCTTCCAGTTCACGATAGCTTTCTTACGTACCCTGCTCAACGCAGTGACCTACTTGGTGCGATGCAGACCGCTTATGCAGCTCGAATGAGTCAGCACATCGGAATTGATGCCGATCCTAGTTTCATTGAGACCGAGCTGTCTGAAGATGCCGTTGAACTTGATAGTGAAGGCGTGCGGTCTATCGAGGATTCGATCAGTGAGTACGAAAGCGCTCCGCATTTCGCAGGCTACCGCCAACGCAGGACAGACTTCTTGGTTGGAAGAAGCGATGCTTGGAGGATGCGGTTCTACACCGGGGCCTGAAGTGTCATTAGTTATACGATCGGAATTTCATCAAGTTCATCGGTGTGCAAGAGGAAGTCTGACCAATCTTGTGGGCTCGTCAGACTCTAAATTAATTGGAACTCGCATAATAACACTCTGAAATATCTCAATTATTTAACTATTGCGGAGATTTGCGGTCTTTCTTTTAGTTGTCTTCCACTTCCGAGCCCCGAGCCCCGTTCAAGGGGTGAGGACAGGCTCCGGGTAAACAAACGCGTTCGACCCTAAGACGAGCATTGCGAGTCTGGGAGGTCGAACATCCAACGAAGACCGTTTGCTTGACTTAAAAAAACGTCTTCGACACGCAGTGCAGTTCTGCGCGGCAAATGACGACAGTGGCTGACTTTTGCACTGCATGCTCGGACACCGGAGCGTTGTCTTCAGTCACGCGCATCCAATTAGAGTGGCTGACATCAAAGTCTAACGCCCGGCTGAGTATCTAGTTTTTCCAGACAATGCCTCAAGGCAGCAAAGCTGAAACCTGGCAGTCTTGATGTGCGAATAAAAAAGCAGATTAACTTCACTTTGGAAGGGGGGATTTTATGTTGATAGGGACTTACTTGTGTCGATCATCGATCGACGAATTGGTTTCCGGAAATGGCGTCGAATACGACGACAAGAGCAATACATTCCGGGAGAAACGATGGGTTCAACTGACGGGTAAAATCGAACGAAAGCGAATGGGGCACGCTCTCGTCATCGGCGACAAGAAAACGTGGGCTGATAGCCTTCCGATTTCCGTAAACCTCGCATCCGGCGAACCGATTATCTTGGAGAACGCGGCCGAAGAGCAGACGAAGCTTACCCACGCGGGACCGAAGCCTGCTTTCATCCAGCAATGTCTCGGATGGATCTGGTTTGCGCCGGCTTGGTCGGACAAGGAGCTTGGGGCCAACGAACCGGACTCACTCTATGCAGAACTTCGCATAAGAGATGCTGTATTCAACGACATCTGGTCATGGGCGCGTTTCGGTCGGGACCGCGTTGGAAGCATGAGCATCGCCGTTTTCGGGAAACACATGCAGGATGATCCGAAGTGCGGCTGGTCTTCAGAGTATCAGTGGGACGTTGGCGACCGTGCCGCTCAATCTCTTCTTGTCAGCGAGTTTTCATTTTCGATCTCGAGCGAAAAATCTGGTCCTAAGACGGGGAACGGGAATACGAAATGAAAAGAGCACTCGCCTCGGTCATATTGTTCTGGGGTCAGAGCTGCTTTCCGCTGATCCACTGAGGATGGCTTGCGAGTGCACGATAAACATCCTGAAGCCGCCCCCAACAGTCTATTCAAATCTCAGATCCTTTGGAGTAGCGCGAGATTTCTATAGTGAGCGCCTAGCGCCGTTAGTTTGCAACCGGTCGAATGAATTGCAGCATAGTACATATGTTCCGCATCAACTGGGGTAACGAGTCCGTATCGATTGCAGAGCTGGAGTTCTTTGAAAATTCTGCTGTGATCCTGGTCAACTGGCAGGTGCCTAAGATGTTCGGGAATGTTTTGTCTATCCGGTTCGTACGATGGATCGAGCGGAAATACATACGCGGCATCAGGAAAGTATTGAGGAAGTCTACGAAGTACAGCTAAGGGGACTTTAGCATCAACCGTTCGTAGAACGACGAACGTTTGTACGTTAGCTTTATAAATCGGCCTTTGCTCCCAAGCGCCCAACGTTTGATCAATATGCGAGTAAAGTGCAGCTGGCGTGATGCGTCCACAAATGTCCGCTGAACTTCCGCTTAAACCGTCAACTAGTAAACTGGTGAACAGACCTTGTCCGTTGTCTTCCGCGGCACCCTCTTCCCTGTGGCAGGCGGTCAAAATGGTTACGCCCTCTCCGATTGGGGATGGGGAATCTTTTCCAAGCGCCGGCACTTCTCCGGCGTAACCAGAATGGCAACTATCCAGAATAATGACCGTGGATTTTATCTTGGGCCGGGCGCCGTTGGCGTGCCCCATAATGTCAGACAGCGGAATTCCGAGACTTCCTCTTTTTCCATCCTGGCTGACAAGATAGCCGGAATTCATTTCCGAATTTAAACATCCGTGTCCGGCAAAAAAGAGGAGAACTAAATCGGCTTCGCCTGTGAATAGATGACTGATGCCATTACTTAACGCTTCGGCAGAAACAAAGCTCGTATCGCTTGTTAACAATTTGACGGAGAAATTTGGAGAGCCGTCACCATTCTTTTCGAGAAGACTCGCTATCAAACGTGCGTCATGGACGCACCCCCCTAGAGGGCAACTGGCATAGCCATCGATGCCGACAATCAATGCACGTTTCATCACCGGGCTCCCCCGATCAGCATCTTCAGATTGTCCCACGTCCAATTGTAAATTTTATCGCTCGATAAAGCGGCAATGGGCTTTGTGCAAAGTCGACTAGAGTAACCCTTGAGGAGAAAATAAGGAGCGCCTACCTTTTGAGCGATTTCTATCTCGGCACTGACACCTGTAGCAGTGTGGGTATACTCGCCACATATGACTGCCATAACGTCGATGGTTCTTATTCGGCTCTCAGCTCTTTTTTTCCAATCTCCCGAAATCGGTTCTTTTATCGACCAATCAGACAGAGAGAAGGGGCTATCATCATGCTTGGCTTGACCTACAAGAAAGTCTTTTAGCGTTTCATCGTGGTCATAATCGAAACTTACGAAAACGCGTGTTTTCGACATTTTTGCCGCCCCCAAAAAACCCAAAGTGGAAACATCGATTATTCATCGTTTGTTTTCGTATCGTTCTACGATATGTCGATTCCATCGTGGGTTCAACTCGGAATTTTTATTAGTAATTTTGGAGGGTCGATTCCTGAGGCCGGTAAGCCCCTCCCACTCTACTGTGCTCCGGCAAAACCAAGGCTTCGGTTTCCACGGCTGGCGTGCGGAGGTCGATCAACTGTAAGGGCTACTGTTCCGGTCGCTTTGGAAGACGTGGGCAATCCGGTGGACCGATATCGGAAATAACTGCGAGAATATTGAATGAATTTTTTCGTGACGCCTTAGTGTCTCCCAAGATTCAACGCACCCCGTTTATCTAGCATCACGATTAGCTCTTTTGGGCCCCGCAAGGGTATTGCCGCGTCGTGGCGTGTTGCTTGAATGAATACAATTGAAATATCCCCGACCTGATCAAATAATATCGATATTGTGTCCCCATCCGGAACTCTTTCGAGTACTCCAGTCAACAGACCTTTGAGCATGTCCCTAGAAATGGTCCAACAATACTGCTCCTCAGCAATCCAATCAGAGACCGCTATCTCGAATGTTATTTGTTTGCCTACAGCGCATGGCCTGATAAAATCGATTGCTTGATCTATTATTTCGGATAGCCGCATGGGAGCTCTCTCGCTAACTCCGAATTTCTCTTAGCAAGATTCGAGGGGTAATTCCTGAGGCCCTCGAGGCCCCATTCCCCCTCTATAGGGGGGCATCCTGACAGGGCAGCGAAGGCGAGGCTCCATTGCTCCCATGCACGCGGATCAGGTAATAGCAGACCATGAATACGGTGCTACTTTACCGAGTTGCATGAATGAACTGAGTGACATGGTCAGCGAGGGATCGCTACCGCAGAACGAAGCATTCAATCAGCTTAAGAGCCTTGGCTACACCGATACCACGATCAGGAGAGCTAAGGACAAGCTAGGACTCAAGAGTAAGAAGATCGGAGCGGTCTGGCATTGGGGCTATCCCAAGGACTTTGACCCTGCTAGCCATTCGTTCTAATTGAGCGACTTGGCACAATGAGCAACTTGAAATGAGCACCTTGATTTAGGGTCCATTTCGACCTTTCCCGTATACCCAAATCTTTGAGCATCTTGAATGGAAAACCATATATATTATTGATTTATATATATTTTGAAGATGCTCATTGAGCACCTTGATTTAAGCCAAGATGCTCATTTGTAAGGGTATGGGGGTTTAATTGAGCAACTTGAAATATATGGTCTGCAACACTTACGTATATCAGGTGTTGTAGTTTAATAATAAGAGGGGGTACCTTTCGGTACCCCTCAGGATTATCGAGTCTGTATGGACAGGTGAAGGACGAATCTAAACCTTAGGCGCTTAAACAAGGACAGCATGCTAACTTCCAAGCTTTGGTCCCCCAAACGGGAACAAGGCTGCCCGATTCCTTGTATCTGCTCAAATCCCGGAATTTCTGTTAGCGATTCGGACGGTGCAATTCCTTGGGCCAATAGGCCCCCGCACCCCCCTTGCGCGTACACCGTGAGGGGTACTGATAGGAGCGCTGGAGGAAGGCTCCTTTCCACACATACACGCACCCAAGGCTTAGCAGTTTGGTCTTCCGCTTGGGGGAAGCTCAGCCGGGACACGCGAGCCAGCCCTTCACTTGCTGGCGAGTGTGCAGCGACCAATGGGAGCGAATGAGCACTGGACCATTCGGTGTCCGGGGTGGAGCCCTTCGGGCGTTGATGCGAAGCGTCCGTGCTTTGTGGTATTAAAGTGGGATCAAATCCGCATCAGTGGGAATGATGCAGGCGCTACTTGTCAGCTAAGTAATTGATTTAAATGGTGCCGCTTGGGTGACTCGAACACCCGACCCCGTCATTACGAATGACGTGCTCTACCGGCTGAGCTAAAGCGGCAAACCGCCCGGAGGATCAGACCTCACGGGAAGGCGCGAGGGATACCCTCACCGGTTCGGAATTGCAAGCGCCTCCGAAAGGCGCTTGGTGCGATTGCTGGCGGCTTCCGGAGCCGCATCTGCGACCTTTCGTGACGATTTAGCTGACGGCCCTGAAGCTGCGCCGTGCAATCGGCTGCTCTGGCTCGGGCGCGGGCGGTTCCGTCCCGGGGTCGTCTGGGGCTCGCGGCGCGACGAAAGGTTTCGCGTCGCCCTTTTGAACGGGTTGAACTGGTCGCACCTCGCGTT
Organism: Hyphomicrobium sp.; assembly: GCA_035547255.1. Taxonomy (GTDB): domain Bacteria; phylum Pseudomonadota; class Alphaproteobacteria; order Rhizobiales; family Hyphomicrobiaceae; genus Hyphomicrobium_B. Next base: position 6,267 of record DASZVX010000135.1, on the reverse strand, counting down.
GCGGCTGCGCCGGCGGATTGTTTGCCGCCTCGGTTTTTGCCGCGGCGGCGGCGGGCTTGGCGGCCTCGGTATTTTGCGCGGGCGGCTCGTCCGACACCCTCGCTGTGGTTTCTGTAACCGGCTCCGGCTTGGGTTTTACCGTAGCCGTGACGGGTTCCGCGTCGATCACGTCTTCCTGTTCCACGCCGGTGCCATCCAGACTCTGGGACGCAGATGCCTCGGTCGGTGCTCCGATTGCAATCAGCTCTTCAAGCCGCCGCGCCAAGATTTCAGTGCGCGTCGCGTCACGTGTCTCAACGGGGACACGCCATTGGAAGGCATCAAGTCTGCCATCGACCGGCGAGGTCGGCTCCCAATGATCCGAGATGACTCCGTCGGCAATCCACGCTGGATCGCGTGCGGCGTTCATGGCGCGCGCCAGCCATTCGCGGACGCGGCCTTTCTCGCCGTTTTCGCCGGCTTCGATACGCGCCATCAGTGTCGCGATGCGCTGGGTCAGCCGCTCGGGGAGCAGCGGTTCGAGAGTGTGACGCGCTTCATCATACATCCGGGCTTCGATCGCGGCTGTCGCAACGGCGATCGGGCTTTCGATCGAAAGAGGATTGAGAGCGGCGAGCTGGCGGACGCGGTCGAACCGATCACGCGTGCTATCGCCGATGCGGGCGTAAGCGTAGACCGCCGCAAGATCCGGATGTGGCGACTTCGCCCACGTCTTCTGCAGCACTTTGGCGGCTTTGGCGGTGTTCCCACGCGAGGCGAGGATACGTCCGGCGAGAACCGCTGCGGGCACCAGATCCGGGGCCAGACCATGCGCCTCGAGTGCCAGCGTGAGAGCTTTGTCCGGTGCGTCTTCCTCGGCTTCTTGCGCCCTCGCGGCGAGCAGAACGGCACGCTTGCGCTCGGCTTCGGCCTTGGCGATGTGTCCGTTTCTCTTGGCGTGGTCCAACGTCTCGAGCGCCCCCGACCAATCCTTCTGTTTGCACTGCTGCTCGAACAGTGCGTTTGCGGACCAGCCGAGCTTCGGGTTGGCTTTCAGCGCCCGGCTCGCGAATTGGCGGGCTGCTTCGCCCGCGCCTTGGCGTTCTGCCTCAAGGAAAAGTCCACGCAAACCAAGCTGCTCCGTCTCAGGAGACGCGAGCATCGCTTCGTAGATGCGCCGCGCGGTAGCGCGGTCGCCGGAAAGCTCGGCCGACTGTGCGCGCAGAAGATGGGTCAGCGGCTCATGCGGCAGCGATTTGCGGGCCTGCAATGCGAAACGCGATGCGAGTGCGCTGTCACCCGCGCCAACCGCGATCAGACCGCTCGATACAGCATCAAGTCCCTTCCGCTGACGCCGTCGGACGAGACGGTCACCGATGGCTGCGGGGCTGTTCCATACCGCGCGAAACATCGACCACAGAAAGACGATAGAGGCGATGAGCGCAGAGAGGAGCACGATAGCGCGAAACACCGATGTTTCGATATCGTACCCCTGCCAAACGATCTGCAGCGTCCCGGGGCGATCGGCAAGCCATGCAAGGCCCGACGCGATCAACGCGATTGTGAGCAGATAGACGACGAGGCGCACCATGACGCAGACCCTTCGCTGGATTAAGGCGCTGACTTGGCTGCGGGCGCGGAGCCCGGAGCAATCGACGATTTGAGCTGTGCTTCGAGCTGAGCGAGCGTGCTATCGACGCCGACGCGGGCGGTCAGTCTGTCGAGGAAGGGGCGAGCCGCATCCTGCGCGGCCGGTGACAGGTCTTTCGACATTTCGAGAACGTCGCTCAGCCGGCCGTCGTTGAGCGCAACCTGCATACGGCCAAGGATCGCTTCCGTGCTCTTGTCATCGGGTTTCAGGTCGATGCGGCGGACGCGGACCACCGATTTGGCCTCGGTCCACAAACGATCCATGACGCCGGTGTTCTGGGCTCCGGATTCGGCATCCATCGCGGCATTGGCGGCGGGGCGGAACTCATTCTTGAGGTCGGCGAGCGTCGGGGCTCCGGTGTTCTGCAGGTCCTTCAGCGCCGTCAAGTCTTGAGAACCGCCGGCGAGCTTTTCGATATCTGCGAGTTGCGACGAATATTTCTGGCCGCCGTCGATGAGCCGTTTCAGGTTCTGCAGCTGGAGTGCCAGAACCACCTGCTTGGCGGTCTTTTGCCGGTCGCCTTCGCTTTGAACGACCTGTTCAATGCTCTTTTCGAGGGCGGCGGTACGCTCTGCAACCGGTGCGATGGCGGCCGCGATCTCGGCCGGCTTTGCAACATTCGCTTTAAGCGTTTCGAGCGCAGTCGCGACCTCGGCCGTCTGAGCTTGAGCGGTCTTGAGATCGGCGGCGACGCGGGCTGTCGCATTCTTGTTGGCGTCGACGTTTGCCTCGATCTGTGCGGCGTCTGTCTTGAGGCTCGCGACATCTTTGTCGAGCCGTTGGGTGGCCGCTTGTGCGGTCTCGCCTGCGGCCGTCGCAACCTGAACGCGGCTGTCGACGTCCTTCGTCACGTTGGTCCGCAAGGCCGCGAGCTGCGTCGACAAGGTGGTTTCGAGGTCCGTGACCTTCGCGGTCAGGCCTGCGAGTTGCTCGATGCGCGTGGGGTTCGGATCGTTGACGCCGGCGTCGGCCAGAGCCTTGAGCTTGTCTTCAAGTTTGCTGACGCGCTCGACGAGCTGCGTCGGTCCGGTATCCGATGCGGCCGAAGCAAGTGCGGCTTTGGTTTCTGCGATGAGGCGTTTCTGGCTATCGGTCAGCGCAGGTATCGTCTGCGCAGTTTTCTCGAGATCCGCGATACGATTTGCGATGCCGCTCAGATCGGAGGCCGATGCGTCCTGAGACACTTTTCTTTCAAGCGCCCCGAGACGATCAGATAGCGATGCCGTGTTGTTGGCGAAGCGCGACGATGTCGTTTCAAGGCCGAGCTCCGGTATCGCCCATTGCAACACCAGGAACGACAGAACACCGCCAACGACGCCGGGGATGAGATGGCTGAAAAAGCCACTGCGCCGCTCGACGACGACTTTTGCATCGGCAGGCTTGCTTGCTGCCGACGACGCAGATTTCGCTTGTTCGGACTTTTCGGGTTCGGCTTGCATCCTAGCCTCGGAATTCGATTGGGCACGTGTGCTCGATTGCGCCGCATACGTCGAAGCTGCGGCCGGAAGGGGAACTTGCTGTTCCCTCGGGGGCGTGGCTGTGGAAGCGCCTTTGGGCGCCGCGGACGCCGTTCCTTTTCCGACCGGCGTCGTCTTGATTTCGGTCGCCTTAAGGTCGAGCGTCGCGTAAGGCCGTTTGGCTGGGCCGCCGGGGGGGCTACCCGTGCCTTTACTCGATTTGCCGTCTGTCATTAGAAACTTACGACTCCGTACGAAATTCCCGTATGCCACTCAATGCAGGTTAATTCCGGGCAAAAATCATTGAGCCTTATGACTTGCCGCTGGACTATGAGACCGCCCCTGCGCCCGTCTTCTTACTCCGCTTCTGGACGTGCCGCGAGACGTTTCAGCACGATAACTATTTCTTCGAGATTAGGGCGGTCCGCAATTATGGTGTTTTGCGACATTGACCGCGACCTTAGGACATTTGCTACGGCTTCGGAAATGCAGACGTAGGTGATCCTGGAAAGATCGTTAGGTATTGCGATACCTGGGGCGACGCTGGCCCAGGTTTCGGCCGTTCTCGGAGACATTAAAACGACGACGTCGATCGTGCCTCTCCGCAGCGCTTCGGCAACGTGCGCTGACAGCGTTTCCGCTGCAACGGATCGATAGGCGATGGTCCGTCGGATGTTCACGCCGCCTTCGGCGAGAACTTTCGGGAGGTCGAAGGCCAATTTGTCGCCAGAAAGGTAAACGAACGTTCCACCGTCCGTTTTCGCTCTCCGGGCGATCTCCGGCGCGAGCTCGGCGCCCGTGCCGGGGCCTTCGAAAACATTCTTGAAGCCCATTTCGAGTGCCAGCGCTGCCGTTCCGGGTCCGACGGTCATCAGCGGCAGCGTCACTGCGGGCGCAAGCGCGGGGGACGCTGCCAGCGCCTTCAGAGCGTTACGACTTGTCACGATTAACGTCGATGCGCCGTCGATTGCGCTTTGAGGAATTTCGTTCGGTACGATGCGTATCAGCGGTTCGAGGCTCACCTCGCAGCCGAGCTGCTCGATCTCGGCCTTGAGTGTTTCTCCATCGCCTTTTGGGCGCGTGACGAGGACGTGCATCAGGCGCTCGAGTGGGCAAGAATGGCGGGATCGGCCTTGCTCAAGATTTCATCTGCTGCAGCGAGACCGATTTCGCGGGCCGCATCCGACGGACCGGTGCGCGAGACATCATATCTCTGCTTGCCATCGACAGAGAGAACCTGCCCGCGGAACGACAGCCGGTCGCCTTCGATGATGGCGTGTCCGGCGATCGGCGTTCGGCATGAGCCTTCGAGACGGGCCAGGAAAGCGCGTTCTGCCGTGACGGCGAGCGCAGTCCGGGCGTCGTTCAGCGGTGCGACGAGCGCTGCCGCATCTTGATCGCCAGCGCGAATTTCAAGGCCGATTGCTCCCTGCGCAGCAGCCGGAAGCATGTCTTCGGCCGGCACAATCGCAGTGATCCGGTCTGCGAGGCCAAGCCTGTTCAATCCAGCAACGGCAAGGAATGTCGCTTCGGCAATTCCGTCCTTGAGCTTCTTCAGCCGTGTCTCGACGTTGCCTCGAAAATCAATGACTTTGAGGTCAGGGCGCACGCTGAGCACTTGGGACTTGCGCCGGAGGGACGATGTTCCGACGACTGCTCCCGAAGGCAGTGCGCCGATATTTGCGTGCTTCAACGAGATGAAGGCGTCGCGCGGATCCTCGCGCGGCAATACCGCGCCGATGGCGAGCCCGTCGGGCAGCGCAGTCTGCATGTCCTTCATCGAGTGTACGGCGACATCGATTTCTCTGGCGAACAGCGCGTCTTCGATTTCTTTCGTAAACAGACCCTTGCCGCCGATGTCGGAGAGCGGCCGGTCGGTCACGCGGTCGCCGGTGGTCTTGATGATCGTGATCGCGATGGCGTCCTCGGGAAGACCGTGGGCTTTGGCAAGCCGGTCACGGACTTCATGGGCCTGGGCAAGCGCCAACGGCGAGCCACGTGTCCCGATACGAATGCGGGCAGCTTGCAAAAGGGTTTCTCCGGATGCTAGGCGGGGCACTTGGCCCGCTGGCCAATTCGGCGACATTAATGCTCCAAAGGAACGCGAATTCCAACCTCGCCTGTCAAGAACTTAACGAGATGATGCCGCACGTCGATTCCGCTCAGAATTTCTCGCTTGTTCTCGGTATCGAGACGAGCTGCGACGAAACAGCCGCGGCTGTCGTCGAGCGGCGTGCCGATGGTCAGGGACGGATCCTTTCGAACGTCGTTCTTTCGCAGTTCGACAAGCACGCGATCTACGGCGGCGTCGTTCCCGAGATTGCCGCCCGCGCCCACACCGATTGCCTCGACCGGCTCGTTCAGGTCGCCTTGGCGGAAGCGAAAATCGGGCTTTCGGATCTGTCGGGGATTGCGGCGGCGTCGGGTCCGGGGCTTATCGGCGGCCTTATCGTCGGGGCGACGACTGCCAAGGCGCTGGCGCTCGCGACCGGCAAACCGTTTCTGGCGATCAACCATCTCGAAGCGCACGCGTTGACCGTCGGTCTGACCGACGGCGTCAGGCCGCCCTATTTGATGCTTCTCGTGTCGGGCGGGCATACGCAACTGCTGCTGGTGGAAGACGTCGGCCGGTATCGTCGGCTTGCGACCACGATCGATGACGCGCTTGGGGAGGCCTACGACAAGACCGCGAAGTTGTTGGGCCTGCCGATGCCGGGAGGCCCGGCAGTCGAGAAGGCTGCGCTCAGCGGCAACCCCGATCGGTTCGATTTGCCGCGACCGATGGCCGGGCGCGAGGATCCGCATTTCTCATTCGCCGGCCTGAAAACGGCCGTGCGGCATGCGGCGATGAAAATTGCACCTTTGTCGCAGGAGGATGTTGCCGACCTCTGTGCGTCGTTCCAGGCAGCGGTCTGCGAGAGCGTTGCAGATCGCGTGCGGCGCGCCGCGCATTCCGTTCTGCCGTATTTTCTCGAGGGCCGGCCGAAACCTTTTGTCGTTGCCGGAGGGGTTGCGGCAAACAAGGTCTTGCGCACCGCGCTCGTCGGGGTTTCAGAAGAATTCGGATTCACGTTTCACGCGCCGCCGCTCGGACTATGCACGGACAACGGTGCGATGATTGCGTGGGCGGGAGCAGAACGACTGGCACTGGGCCTTCTCGACGAGCTTGCGACGCCCGTC
>DASZVX010000134.1:0-1889 GCA_035547255.1 Hyphomicrobium sp. | reverse complement strand
CTTGACCCAGTGCCAGTTGATCTTGTGGCGGGCGACCGCGGCGTCGAGCGCCTGCCCGAGCTCGACGTTCTTGACCGGCTTCTTGTCGGCCGTCTTCCAGCCGTTCTTCTTCCAGCCGTGAATCCACGCCGTGATGCCCTGGCGTACGTAGTTGCTGTCGGTCCACAGATCGACGTCGCTTTTTCGCTTGAGGGCTTCGAGCGCCGAGATCGCGCCCTTCAACTCCATGCGATTGTTCGTCGTCAGCTTTTCGCCGCCGTTGATCTCTTTGCGGTGTGCGCCGGAAATGAGAATGGCGCCCCAGCCTCCGGGGCCGGGATTACCCGAGCAGGCGCCGTCACTGTAGATTTGAACTTTCGGTCGTTGTTCGTCTGTCATGAAATCAATTGTGGTGCGTAGTCCGCGATGCTTCCGACCGATTGGTGGAATTTGAGCCGCCGGACATAGTCCGCGGGATCCTTGCGCGCAACGAGCGCGTCTTTCGGCGTGTTGAGCCAATCATAGCTGCGCGTCAGCAGAAAGCGCATCGCCGCGCCGCGCGCTAAGATCGGCATTGCGTCTCGCTCGCGATCGGTAAGCGGCCGAACGCTGTCATAGCCTTTCAGCAGTGCTGCGCCTTTTGCCGGTTCGAATGCGGATGCCGCGTCGAAGCACCAAGCGTTGAGGCAGACCGCGATGTCATAAGCCAGTGCATCATCGCACGCGAAATAGAAATCGATGATCCCGGAAAGTTTGTCGTCGAGGAAGAAAACGTTGTCGGGAAAGAGATCGGCATGAATGACGCCATGCGGCAGATCCGTCGGCCATTTCTCTTCAAGGAACCGCAGCTCGGTCGCGATCAGCGCTCCAAGGCCCGGACAGATCTCTTCCGTCCGCGCCGCAAATTTGTCGTAGAGAGGCCGCCAGCCCGCAAGCCCCAGAGCGTTGGCGCGGTGCAAGGGAAAGTCCTCGCCCGCCAAGTGCATGCGCGCCAGTGCTTTGCCGAGCTCGAGACAATGCTCAACCCTCGGCCGTTTCGGCCACACGCCCTTAAGAAATGTGATGAGCACCGCATTACGTCCGGCAAGCTCGTTGAGAATGTTGCCGTTCCGATCTCGAACCGGCAGCGGACATGTGACACCGCGCGCGCACAGATGTTCCATCAGGCCGAGGAAGAACGGTAGATCGGCGACGTCGACGCGCTTTTCATAAAGCGTCAGAACGAATGTGCCGCCGGTCGTGTGCACCAGATAGTTGGTATTTTCGACGCCTTCCGCGATGCCCTTGAACGAAAGCAGCTTCCCGAGATCATACCCGGCGATAAAGCGCGCAAGCTCGTCGTCGCTGACTTCCGTATAGACCGCCATGTTCCTGTGCGCCGAATGGGAGCTAGTGCTGTTCGGCCGGAGCGCGAGCGACCCGGACCTCACGCGGCACATTGAAGACCACGCGCTCCTCGAGTGTCGTGACGATATCGATCGTCACATCATAGCGGTCGCGGAACGCTTCGACCACTTCTTCGACGATGACTTCCGGCGCCGATGCGCCTGCCGTGATCCCGACGGTCTCTGCGCCTTCGAGTTTGTCCCACGGAATATCGGCCGCCCGCTCGACAAGGAACGAGAAGCGGCAACCGGCCCGCGACGCAACTTCGACAAGACGCAGCGAGTTCGAGCTTTTCGGGCCGCCGACCACTAGCAGTCCGTCGATCTGCGGAGCGAGCGCTTTAACAGCGTTCTGACGATTGGTCGTCGCGTAGCAGATGTCTTCCTTCACCGGGCCGCCGATGCCGGGAAAACGCTCCTTCAGCACGGCCACGATTTCAGCGGTGTCGTCGAGCGACAGCGTCGTTTGTGTGACATAGGCCAGATTGGATGCATCTTTCGGCGTGAACGCCTGCGCGTCCTCGA
>DASZVX010000133.1:0-4631 GCA_035547255.1 Hyphomicrobium sp. | reverse complement strand
GAAATTCATGCGGCAATGCTCACCAACCAGAGGCGTGGGAAGCGCATTAAAAAGGCGGCTGCTGCCTCGGTCTCGCCAGTTGCGCGGGCGACCACTTCCGAGGGCATCAACAAGCAGATACGCGGCATGCGGCGAGCGAACATGACCTATGACGCCATAGCTGCCAGCCTGGGCATGACGAAGTCGAACGTCTGGTACCGCTGCCGCAAGATGCATCTGCCGCGCTAGACCAGAAGGCACCTGTATGATGCAGGTACCTTTGCCCGTCCCGGTTCGCTGGGGCGGGTTATTCTTTTGAGGGCATAACGGCCGGCACGATGCCGAGCCATATCAGCGCCAACATCATGACGGCCACAACGAGCAAGCCGCTCCGGTCCTCCGGACGGGGCTGACGAAATAGGGTCATTCCCGCGCCGCGCTGCTCGGTAGCGGCCAAATCACGAAACCTTCCTCCCCTTCAATCCTCTCGCCCCATGTGGAACGCGGGCACAGCCACAATTTGGCATTCTCACCCCGGTAACGGCAACACATGATGGCGCGAGCGGAGGGCACAACACGAACATGGAGCAGAGCCCATGCATGGAATGATCGGCCATCCCGAAGGCCGCGTGCATCGCGTAGTCCGCCGCCAAGACGCCTGGACGCTGAGAGAACATGAAGTCGTGGTATCTCATTGGCCGGATATCGAGGCGATAGAGAAACGGCTGCCGTATAGGACACGGATCGCAATCGCCAACTTCGCCGGGAAGTGCAATCTGCGGAAGCAATTGCACCAGTGGACCCAGCCCCAGGATCAGCTTCTCCGGCGTCGTGTCCGGGAAGGCGTCCCGCGCGCGGAGATAGCGCGGGAACTTGGCCTCACTGTCACCCAGGTCGCCAATCGGATGGGATATGCGAAAATCCGCTACGCCCGCCGCACAAAGGCACCTTCCCCGACAGGAAACAAGATCATGGATGCCATATTCGGTAGGGCCTTCGAACTGAATCTATCGCGTAGGGACCTAGATGCTATGTGCGGCTCCGGCGGCCAGTTTTCCCGCTGGTCACCAGCCCGAAGAATCCACAATCGCCATCTTTGGCGAGCAGTCGATCAGCTTGGCGGTGAGTTCCGCGTCGAGTGGCGCGAAGAATGACCTTCAAGCGGCAATTGCTGGAAGGAGCCATCGAGCGTCTGATCGAATTGTTGGATGACGTTGATGGCGATCCCGATCTGGAGCCAGAGCCGATCGAGGAGCAACACGACGCCGAAGCCGTTCCCGTAACGGTGAAGCCAGTTCCTCGCGCATCTCCCGGGTTCGTAATTGCAGAGCGTGCGCTACGCCGGCCGAAGCACCGGCAATGACAATGGCGACCGGCACCTGTCGCGGCCGGTCTCCATTCCATTACGACCCGAGATAAGTTCCGGCTGCGGTGTGGGATTGGATCCTTGGGATTGCGGGCAGAAATCAAGGACTCCCCGCAGGTGTTCCGCCGCGCAGGGCAAGCCGACACATGAATCCTTCAGGAGGGCCCTTTTCGGACACTCCAGGCTTGTCAACAATTTGCGGAATGGGGAAGAAAGTGGGGCCGAGAAATAGACGCCAGATAAAACCGAATTATAACAATACGTTATCGAAATAATATGGCGGAGAGGGGGTCACCGCACTATCGGCCTTTTGCCGGCTTTGTTTCGACTGAAACGGGGGGACAGACGGCAGAACAGACGGTATAGACAGATACTGGCCGGCCCCCGGCATTATTCGTAATCGGAAATGTAGGTTTGTTCGCTAACGTTCGTTCTCAACGTGATCGCGTATCCGTCTGACGCTTCCGAGGCGTTTTGAGAACTCCGCTTCCGATTTGATCAGTCTCCATCCATGGAAAGGCGAACGCGGCGAATTCATTTGCTGCTTTGACGCTATTCTTCGATTTCTGCGCGACAGCTGCGGCGAGTGCCTCAATGAGTGCAAGAACGGCTGCGTTCGACGTGGACGCGAAGCGCCGTTCGGAAACGGCGAACAGCGAAACATCGGCAATGCTTGCCAATGGCGAACGATGTCCGTCGGTCAGGGCCAGAAGCGGCACGCCGCGGGAAACAGCGAAGCGGGCAAGTTCAACTGTATCCTTGATATAGCGGGGAAAGGCAATGGCGATCGCCAGATCGGACCGATCGAAGCGGAACAAGTGCCGCGCCGCACCCATACCGCCGCCGAGATTCTCCACACTGCGCACATTGCCTCGTACACGATCCAATTCCCAAGCGAGCAATGCACCGAGGTGGGCCGCGCTATCGAACCCAAGCACACATATATTCCGCGCATTAAGGATGAGGTGTAGGGCTTTCCGGCAATCTTGCTCCGACAGCCCCGTCACGGTGCGGCTCAGATTATCAAGATCGTCCGCGATAGAGCCGCGCATGATTTCTGCCGCACTCGAAGAGCCGGATACGTTTCGCTCTAGTCTCCGCACAGGCTCAAAAACAGTGTCGAAACTCCGGATCAATTCGTCACGAAATTCGGCGTAGCCTGAAAAACCGACGCTTCGAGCAAATCGGTTAGCAGTCGCGACCGATACTTTCACCTCGCGCACGGCTGCATGGATGCTCATGCGCGCTGCGTCTACCGGATGTTTCAGCACGAAATCTGCGAAAGAACGCTGCGCAGCGGGCATATGCGCGTAGGCACGACGAATGCGTCCCGCGACAGAATCCTCGACGTTCTTTGGTTCGGTCAATGTGCGGCTCCGAATTTTGGTGCACGAGGAAAGCCATCAAGGATAGCGCGGTCATACACTTCTTTGCCACGCTAACCAATGCGGAGAGGACGGTACTGATGCAGAATTGTGCGCCGCGTCGCCGGTCACACGTCCCAATCCTCTTACCCGAAGGCTTGTAATAATTGTATCATGTGCTAGCGTTTTATGTAATATCTGTTACCAGACGGAAACGTTCCAGATGCAGGGTGCGTCATTCTTTTCGACCTCGGAGGAACCTATGCGATTCAATCGACGTAATGTCCTTGGCGGAGCAGTCGGCCTGGCGTTTTGGCGGCCGACCTTGGCTGCAGCAGCGACCAAGCTACGCGTGCAGACCGGATGGATCCCCAATGTTCAGTACGCAGGCGAATGGATCGCGGATTCGAAGGGGTATTTCGCCAAGGCCGGGCTTGACGTCCAATTCATTCCCGGTGGCCCGAATGCCGTTCCTGTGCCCGTCATCCTTGCCGCCGGCAATATCGAACTTGGATACACGAATTGGTTCCAGTTCCTCGACGCTGTCATGAAGGGCAATGATTTCGTGATGGTAGCGGCGGATCTGCCGAAGAACCCTTTGGGCATCATCTCACTAGCCAAAAAGCCGATTCTGAAGCCACAGGACATCGTTGGCTCTCGGATGCTTGTTCAGGGACCGAACGAAGAGACGGCGATCAACGCAACGCTTGCCCTGGCCGGTTTGCCGAAGCAGTGGAAGGAAATTCGCGCCGGCTTCTCGCCGGAGCCGCTGCTCGCCGGCGATGGCGTCGGCTATACGGCCTTCGCGGTCAATCAGACGATTACTCTCGAGCAGATGGGCATGAAGAAGGACAAGGACTTCTTCTTCGTCAGTTTCGACGATCTCGGCTTCCGCAGCTATGGTGCGATCCTGGCGACCACGCGCGCGTTCCTTACGGCAAACCGGTCGGCTGTTGTGGCCTATGTCGGAGCCCTTGTCAAAGGATGGCAGGAGAATGAAAAGGATCCGACTGTGGCCGCACATCTGGCCGTCGAGAAATACGGCGCTGATTTCGGTCTCGATCTGAAGCAGCAGATCAGGCAGAACGAACTACAGATCCCTTATACGAAGTATGATGAACCGAGCCATCTGCCTCTTAGCCTGGATCGCAAGGCGATGGTCGGCCCAATGTATGCAGCCGCGCGAGCGACAGGACGCGAGAACTTGCCGGACGTAGACAAGATCGCCGATTTTACGATCGTAGAAGATGCCGTGAAGGCTCAATAAGGACCGGCTGAATGGAAACACGTTCCGACGCGGTCCCAGGGCCGATCGACCTTCTTGTCACCGGATGCGACATCGTTACGATGAACGATGATGGTGCGGTCCTCACCGATGCCGCGATCGCCGTTTCCGGTACACGTATCGTCTGGATCGGGCCGAACGAGGATGCCACCCGTCTTCCCAAGGCGGCATCCACAATCGACGCGCGCAATCGCGTGGCGCTGCCCGGCATAATCGACGCCCATGTTCATACCGCCCAACAGCTCCTGCGCGGCAAATTGGCCGAGCTCAGCCGAAAAGGTCCTCTGCGCAACCCGCCCTGGAAAAACTACTATGTTCCCTTCGAGGCTTTGCTAAGTCCCGAAGACGTCCATCTGAGCGGCCTCGTCGCCTATACGAACATGCTGCGCGTCGGAACGACCTGCTTTGCGGAAGCCGGGGGGCCCCATCCGGATGAGATGGGCCGGGCTGCAAAGGAAGTGGGCATTCGCGGCCTCATTTCTCTTTCGACGACAGATCAGAATACGGCCGTCGGCGGCAGCGCCGTCCCTGACGGAATGTTGATGAACACGGATCAGGCCTACAAACGTAACGTCGATCTCGTGAAGCGGTGGCGCGACGAGGAACTCGTGCGGGCCTGTCTCTCCTTGCGCCAGAT
>DASZVX010000132.1:0-18555 GCA_035547255.1 Hyphomicrobium sp. | reverse complement strand
AGGCCTTCAGGCCCGGTGCTATAGCGGACTTGGCCTCGTGTTGATTGGCGGCCGATGAGTGTTGAATGATTGGCTTCAGGCGTGCCCTCGTTATTTCGACGGCAGATCGGTATTTCGCTCTGGTTTCGAACTTCGTCGGGTTGGCAGTCATCTCGCGAATTTTGACGCCGTCGGAGATTGGCGTTTCCGTCGTCGGGATGTCGATCGCGGCATTTGGGCAAGCGGTGCGCGAGCTCGCCACGACGAATTTCATCATTCAGCGGCCGGTGCTGACGACCGATGACGTCCGCGTAACCTTCACAATTCTTCTACTCGTAACGCTCGCAATCACCGGGACGATGGTTTCGACGGCGGGTCTTCTGGCACAGCTCTATTCCGAGCCGCGATTGCAGACGTTTTTGTATATTGGCGCTCTTGCGATCCTGACCGAGCTGATCAGTGCTCCGATCGCGGCGCTTCTCAGACGCCGGATGGAGTTCGGCGTGCTTGCTCTGATCACCTCGACGGGAGCGCTGATTAACGTCAGCCTGACGATCGCGCTCGCGATGCACGGCGAAAGCTATATGAGCTTTGCATGGGCGTGGTTGGCTTCGACCGTCTGGATCTCGTTGCTGTCATGGATCATCTGGAAAGACCGTTCGATATTCATTCCCTGTCTAAGGAATTGGAGACAGGTGGCGTCGTTCGGCGCCTCGGATGGTATCGGCACAGTCCTCTATGCGATTTATGACACAGTCCCATATTTCGTTCTCAGTCGCGTCTTGTCATTTGATGCAGCGGCTCTCTTCAACCGCGGCATCACGGTGAGCCGTCTTCCCGATAAGCTCTTTCTCGGTGGTTTGAACTCCATTCTTCTTTCGGCGCTATCGAGCGAATTACGCATGGGGAAACCGCTCGGGAAGATCTATTTGAGAGGCGTCGAGCTTTTGACGGGCGTTCTGTGGCCTGCACTTTTATTTATCGCGCTCCTATCGCACTGGATTGTGCAGGTTCTTTTCGGACAGCAATGGCTCGGCGCCGCCGGCATTTTAAGCGTGATGGCGATTGCGAGCCTTTTCTCGTTTTCGCAGTATCTTAATCATCCAGTTTTGCTGGCTGTCGGGGCTACGCGGGAACTCATGAAGCGGAGCCTGATCATTTGGCCGGTGTCGGCTGTCATTATGGCTGCCGCGTCTCTTGAAGGATTGGAAGCCGCCAGCCTGTCCATGCTGATTACGATACCGTTTCAGGCTTACATCTCGATCGTGTGCGTTTATCGCTACATCGATATCGGATGGAAAGATGTGGCGATGGCTTTCCGGTCGTCGGCGATCGTCGCCCTATGTTCGACGGCCGGGCCGCTGGCGATCGTCCTGCTTCACGGCTTTGAGTTTCCCGCGATGAGCTCTCTTCCGTTCTTGGCCATTTTGTTGTGCGGAGCGGGTTGGTTCGTGGGCCTTTGGTTCACGGCTCATCCACTTCTCGATGAAATTGACCAGATCGTTGCGCGGGCTATGTCGATTCCGGGCTTTGGTTGGCTCGGGCTTGGCCGGCGTCTGACAAACCCTAGCGAGGTATCGCAATGAATGAGCGGCCGTGCGTTCCAGGCAGCAGCCTCGATGTCGTGGTTCCTTGCTACCAGTACGGAGCATTTCTTCGCGATTGTGTCGGTAGTATCCAGCATCAGGGGATCGAGAAGCTTCGGATACTCATCATTGATAATGCATCCACCGATGACAGCGTCGAGGTTGCTCAGGAGCTTGCGTCGAGCGATATTCGGATAGAAATCATTGCCCGGAAAAAAAACATCGGGCCGAACGCGAGCTACAACGACGGAATCGACTGGGCGACTGCCGATTACATGATGATCGTCGATGCGGACGATCTTGTTGCCGGAAATTGTCTGGCGTCAGCGATGTCGATGCTCGATTCGCACCCGAAGGTCGTATTTGCGTATGGGAAGGAATTGCAATCTGAGTTTGCTGCGGGCGAGGTGCCATTCCCGGGAAATCCAAGCGGGGTTGCGTCCTGGGATTTCATGACGGGCGCGCAATATATCTCCCGGACATGCGGTTATCCCGTCAATACCATCGCCAACACTTCGGTCGTGGTGCGGACCGCGGCGCAAAAGGCGGCCGGTCATTATGATCCGCGGCTGCCGCATTCTGACGATCTCGAAATGTGGTTGCGCTTGGCCAATCTCGGAAGCGTTGCCGCGACCTCAGCGGTCCACGGAATAAGGCGGATCCATCCGCGGCAGCTCTCTCAAGGGTATGCGCGGGATGCTGCGGCGCTCGACTATGACGCCCGGTTGCAAGCTTTCCAGAGCTTCTTCAATAAGGTTCAACTCTCGGATGGCGGCCGATTGGGTGCCCTAGCGCGGCGAAGCCTAGCGTCGCGAGCCTACTGGTCGGCGCTGTCGCATGCTTATCGCGGCAGCTACCGAGACAGCTATGATCTCATGCGCTTTGTATCGCGAAACTCGCCGGGCATGCTGCTCATGCCGCCCGTCGATTGGCTATTCCGTATGCCTGATTCCGCAGCGCGGTTTCGCGCGGTTGTCTCAGGCGCTGGTGGCTGACTTCGGCTGGCGGCTGTTTTGCGGAGCGATATTGTAGGCTCGCATGACGGGGGCCGACGGGCGCCCGATGAGGAAATGTTCGGGGCCACTTTCAAGAGCCTGACGGTAGATTGCCAGTGCACCGTCAATTGCCTCTACCGTTCTATCGATATCGCTTTCGGAATGCGAGTAGGACAGCACGAGAGATGGCATCAGCACGCCGCGCCGTATCGTTTCTTGCAGAAAGAGCGTGCGCATAGCTTGCGACGGCTGCTTATTCTGATCGAGCGTGGCATAAAATAAGCACGAGGAACGGCCAAGAATCTTAACGTAATCGCCTAGCCCATGACGCTCGATTGCAGCGTTCGCAAGTGTCCGCAAGCGTTCGCCTCGTCGCTCGACTGTCTCGATTACGGGCTCAGTTTGATATATGCGCATCGTCGCTATTGCGGCCGCCAGTGCGTGCGTTTCGGCCCCGTGCGTCGTCGACAGCAAGAACACGCGGGGGCGGTCATAATGATCCAAGCCGCCGAGCCGCATGAATTCGCGTTGGCCGGCAAGAGCTGAAACCGAGAAGCCGTTGGCAAGGGCTTTGCCGAAACACGAAAGATCGGGGGCAATGTCGTAGTATCTCTGCGCGCCGCCCTTATGCCAGCGGAAGCCGGTAATCATTTCATCAAGAACGAAGAGAGCGCCATTGGCGTGACAGAGCTGCTTCAGTTTGTGAAGATAACCGTCTTCAGGATCGTCCGTGCGGGCCGCTTCCAGAATCAACGCAGCTATGCGTCCCGGATAGCGCTCGAAGAGGCTCTTGGCGGAATCGAGGTCGTTATATCTGAAAGTTGCGGTAAGCCCCTTCACGGCATCCGGAATGCCGGCGTTCATCGCGGTTGTTCCAATGAACCAGTCGTCGGTTGAGAAGAAGGGGTGGTCTGCGCAACAGGCGATCATATCGCGCCCGGTGTAAGCTCTCGCGAGGCGCATGGCGGCGGACGTCGCATCTGATCCGTCCTTGCAGAACTTAACCATCTCGGCAGTTTCTATCAGTGACAGAAACTGTTCTGCGCACGCGACTTCCATCGGTGACGGACGCGTGAAATTGCAGCCGCGTTCCAGTTCGCTGCGGACGGCCTCAAGGACGGGCGCGTAGGCATGGCCAAGTCCGACTGCACGGTTTCCCATCCCGTACTCAATGTAGGTATTTCCCTCGAGATCCTGCACGTGGCAGCCTTGGCCTCTCGCGATAAAGGGGGGCGCAAGGACCGGATATTGATCATCACCTTTGGCGTACGTGTGAGCGCCTCCGGGTATGAGGTGGTGGGCGCGAGCCTGGAGCTGCCTGGCGGCGGTGAGCTCATTCGATCTGCTACTCAAGGCGATCTCCTCGCTCGTATTTGGCGACATGCTGTAACTTGCAGGGCCTCTTGAAATCCCAACAAATCTATCCGGTAATTCTTCAGCAAACCATTCAGCCAGCCGCGACGGCATATACGCAATCGTGCGTAAGCCTACGGAATTCGATGTTATTGCTCGGGTGACACTTGTGCGTCAGCGGGAGGGCGCGCCGCAGCTGATATCGCGACAAACAGGGCAGGGTGTTTGGTGCGGAATTCCTCGGAGGCAAGGACGGCTTGCCACAACTGACTGCGATTCATCGCGCCATTGTGGAGATTGGCGACGTAAGACTTCAAGCCTTGCGCATCAGGGTCGCGATCGAGAAGTAGCCTGTACGCGAATGTGACGAATGCGCTGTTGTCGAATTGGTCGATCTCGTACTTTTTCTTGAATTCGGGAGATTGCAACAGCCCGAGCAAGAAGTCGGACATCGATAGTCCGTTGAGCATCGCGACGTTGTAGTTGTTCAGTCCGGATATTTCGGGTTGCCGGCCGAGGACCAAACAATATCCGTATCCGATCTGGAAGCGTCGCGTCATTTGCTCGGCTCGAAGTGTTGGCAATGTGCAGGTTCGAGTCGGCAGCGCGGAGGGCTTGGGAGGAAAGCTCAGCCGCCGGGTCAGGACGTTGTGCAACGACTTGAACTGAGGCGATGTAATCAACGATTTTTGGAAATCGGTGCGCGTCAGCGTTCCTTGCTTGATCGCCAATGCGGTTTTTTCCAGGACGGCGGCCTCCGGGTCCTGCCCGAGAAGGCGCCTATAAAGCAGCGTAACGTATTGCTTTTGCGATAGCGTGCTGACGTTGTTCGTCCGCTCAAATTCGTCGGACGAGAGCATTATCGTCAGGACCTCGGTGATCGGCATGCCTTCGGCGAGCTTTGATGTCCAGCCGGAAAGACCCGCGCCATCGGCGTCGCGGTCGAGAACGAGGCAGTAGGCGTAGGTGATGGCCTCATTTGGGGAGACGTTGGCTCTCGGAAACGGCGTATGCAACGTGCACTTGCGATCCGGCTTGGCTGCTGTTCCGAACCGTGTGCTGGATGATGGTGCTTCAGCCGAGATCAATTGCTTCACGCGCTGATAGGCGAGCTTGGGTATGGTGACAGGCGTCTGGTCGACATCCGATTTTCCAATTCGGATCAGGCCCATATAGGCTTCGTAGTTGGGAGCCCAATAAGGCTCGTCCAAAAGCTCGTAGATGTGCGCTGCCTGGATATTATAGGTCGGCTGGTAGCGGCGGAGCATGGCTATCGTATTCGCGAGGCCATCCGCTTGTTCCTTTTCGCTGCTGGTACTGCCAAGCGGATAATTGAATTCGGTTATCCAGATCGGGTGGCCGTACTTAATCAGCTTCTTCAGCGCCCATTCGGGGTCTTGGCCATACATGTGCCAGACGCTGATATCCCAATCGGCCCCGTCCTTATACATCCGTTCGAATGCGCCGATGTGGCCCCATCCGGCCGTTCCCACGGCACGCAGAGCCTTGGGGTCGCCTGCGTGGACGCCTTCGGTCAGGCCTTTCACGACGGCGATGGCTTTCGCCCATCTTGGTCCGTAGTAATCGAGCGGATCGGAGCCGCCCGGTGAGCCAAGGGAGCAGCTATACTGGACACCATTGTCGCGCATTTCGCACGGCTTCAGGATGGCGTAATTTTCGAATTCATTTGCAAGCTCCCAGACGCGAACGTCGCCCTTGAATTGGGAGGCAAGACCGAATCCCAAATCGTAGGCTTGCTTGTGCAGGACATCTGGACTGAGCGCGTCCATATTGAAATCTGGGGTAATGACGGGGAGAATTTCAATTTCTCGTGCCTTCGCCGCCATCATAAGCTTGCGAAGCTGCGGAGCCTTGGTCCCGTTCGGAATATCGACCCTATAGGATTTCATTCCCAGATCTTTGACGTAATCGAGTTGCTGGTCGATGGTCACGTCGGGATACGACATCAGCGGATGACCATTGACGCCCCAAGTCAGATCGGCCGCGGCTGGAGTGGAAATGCCAATTATCGAGGCAATTGTTGCTGGCCAAATGATTCTGGAAAACATCATGTCGGTTCCAATCGATTTTCTGTTCACCATCGGGTTTCGCAGCATTCGCAGCTAGACGATGCCTCGCGCATTTCTGTCGGTCGACGTTCAATATGGTTCTCGGAAGGTCTGATTGGTTGGTCATGGGCTTCGGATTGAACATCGACTCTAATACTTTTGATGGATGGGCTCGCTCGCGTTTAGCCTGATTGCGAAGTTTGGCGGCACTGTCATTAACGTGATGCTAGAGTTGTCCTTTGTGGGTGGCGGGGCGCGTGTAATCCAGGGCGGCATCATTCGATGTCGAGCAAGTTCGATGAAATTCATCAGGGCAAAATTGCGTGATGCTTTTCTGCTCGTTCCGGAGCCGGCGCGGGATGACCGTGGCTTTTTCGAACGAACGTATTGCGAGCGGGAATTTTCGGCGCATGGGATTGATTGCCGATTTGTCCAGCACAGCCGGTCGGTTTCGCGTCACCGCGGTACGGTCAGGGGAATGCACTTTCAACGTCATCCCCACGAGGAAGCCAAGGTCGTGAGCTGCGGGAGAGGCGCGATAATCGACGTCATCGTCGATTTGCGCCGGGGATCGGAGACATTCGGCGCATGGGAGGCATTCGAACTCAGCGCGGAAAATCGACATCAGCTGTTTGTGCCCATCGGTTTCGCGCACGGGTTTCAAACGCTTTGCGACGATACCGAAGTCGACTATCTCATCTCGAACTTCTATCAGCCGGATGCATCGTCCGGTGTCCGGCACGATGATCCTGCCTTGGCGATCACGTGGCCGTTGCCAATCTCGGTGATATCGGATCGCGATCTGAATTGGCCGCTGATGGCTCCTGCAGACTTGAGCATTGCATAAACGATTGGATCGGCTTGAGAAGCCCGGCGGCTTCCAATTGCGTCGCGGCGTTTTCTATCGCTGAGAATTCCAGGTCGGAGCGCTCGGCGATATCCAAGAGAGAATGCTGTCCATCGCAGAAGTTCAGCACCCATAGCATCGCCATTATTCGCGACGGGCTGTCCTTGTCTCCGCCAACGGTCGCGTAAAGTCCTCGTCGCCCAAGCGCGGGTTCACATTTGGGGTTGGTATTCAACATCTTCCGATCGCTTTCGAGGATATCGATCGCGTTCATGACCAGTTTCAAAGAGTCTGCGAGGTGGCAAGGCTTGACGAAATCGAGATTGTCACCCGACGTGTGATATCCCGGGAATGTGCCATGCTGGCTTCGCTGGAGCAGTCCGACGGGCAGGTTGAAGCCGGGCGAGCAATATTGCCGCTCGTCGTATCCGTACGGCGTAAAATCTTGGATCGTCGCCGAAGAAAAGTTATGGCTCAGAAGATGGGTAAGAGCTCTGTCGATGGTCGCGTCTCCGCGGCGGCTTTTTTTGTAGGTGGGGCCGCCACCGTCGCCGACGCAGGAAATGACGAGCCCATGTTTGATCCGGCTCGCGTTCGCCTCATTGCGCGCGAGCCAAGTAATCGCGCCGATCGTCCCCGGTGCAAATATGAATCGGTAGGTGAACTTCGTCTTTCTCCGGCGTAACTCCTGGGCCAGCGTCGTCAGTAGAGCCAGGCCCGAACAATTGTCATTTGCCAGTGATGGGTGACAGATGTGCGCCGAGAGCAGAACTTCGTCTTTCGTTGCGCCGGGCACAACATGCTCGGCATAAGTCAGACTTCCTTCGGTCAAGCTCGATTCGACGACCGCTTCGTAGGTGCCTGGCTGCAAACCGTCGAGCTGGTTCTGCGACATGCAGAATCCCCACCGCTCAGCGTAGTATGACGTTCGATATGGGATGAGATCCGGCTGATCTGGAAGCGTAAAAATGTGCTTCTTCAATTCATCCAGCGGCAGTCTCGTCCGGATCGGAGTGCTATAATTCAGAACGTGCAGATTGTTTTTCTTGAAATCGACGACCCGTTCGCCGCGCTCGTTCTTGATGTAGGCATCCGAAATGTTCCATTCGGGCGGGATCGTCCAATCAAAGACGGGCGTGCCGCTCGGTACCTCTTCAATCGATAATGGAATGCGTCGATTAAGGATACCGAGCGTTTGCCGGACGCCATCGCCCGTTATGCTTCTGCATATGGGAAAGAGCTCCGCAACGAGATCGAACATTTGCCGTCCGAGCGCCTCGTAATTATTGCGCTCCGTCTTTATGTCGATCTGCTGCGTCATTTGCCGTTAACTCTTTAGGATCGGCGTTAAGCGGCGTGCGCGACCTGGCGCAAGTTGGAGTCGATGATGCCCTCGGCCAACAGCTTTTTGATGTGGGCAATGCGCTGATAGCGAGGGCCTTCGAAGTCCTGCAGCGTCAGGTCGGAAGCCTTGAAGGCCTTATAAACTTGTTCCGCACCGGCGCGCGCTGTCCACTTCGGCTTGAAGCCGGGTAGCACGCGCGTGATTTTCGCGAAGTCGACGCGATAGCAGCGTTTATCGGGCCCGGCATCGGGAGCGTACTCGACTTTGCAGCCGGGAACGACCTCGGCAACAATATTCGCGATCTCGCTTATGCGATAATTTTCGGTCGTCTGGCCGACGTTGAACGACTCCTTGAATATCTTGTCCTTCGGAGCCTCGATCGCGGCGATGAACGCACGGGAAATATCCTCGATGTGCACGATCGGCCGCCAAGGCGTTCCATCGGATTTCAGATAGATCAGGCCTTGTGTTACGGCCCAGGCTACAAGGTTGTTCAGCACGATATCGAAGCGCATTCGCGGAGAGAGACCGTAAGCGGTCGCCGGCCGGAGAAAGGTTGGGCAGAACCCATCATCCGCCAAGCGCGAGATGTCACGTTCGGCGAAGACCTTGGATTCGCCGTAGGCTGTCACGGGATTGAGTTCACCTGTTTCGTCGATCAGATCATCCCCAGCCAATCCGTAGTTGCTGCAGGAGGATGCCATGACGAACCGGCCGACACCGGCGCTTTTGGCTGTTGCGGCGACGTGTACGCTGCCACGATGGTTGATCGCGTAAGTCGTATCGCGATTGAGATTGCTCAGGGGATCGTTGGAAAGCGCAGCAAGGTGAATGACCGCATCGAAACCTTCGAGGTCGCTACGTTGGAGATCCCGGATATCCTTGTGGATGGTCGGAACGGAAGCGATGGTGCCACCCTGCGTGAAGGTGCAGCGGCCATAGAAATCGCTATCGCAGCCGGTCACGTCGTGTCCGGCGGCCTGCAACATCGGTGTCATGACGGTGCCGATATATCCGAGATGGCCGGTCAAAAAAACTTTCATGCGTGCACTCCAGATCCGATCTGATGTTTAGAATAGCTGATGAATTTTGGGTGGTTTCCAGACAAGGCTTGGTTCGATCTTAGGTCACGTGGGCCGGAGGCGGCGTTGCAAAAATCGGACGCCAGGGGCGTACGATAACTGGCCGGCCTGATTTCAGTACACGTTTAGCCTGTTGCAATAAGTGCGGAGCGCCACCCGTACGTTCGACGTGATGGCGAAGGATCTGGTGCACAGGATCATCTCTCTGCGAAGGATCGAGGCTGTCGAGAAGCACGCGCGCGATGAATTCCGGCATCAAGGCAGAACGGTCTCTGAGCAAGATTCCCAACCATGCGCCCACGCAGAGAAGTTCGTGAGCGTAGGTATGGCTTGGGCAAACGTATGCGGCATTGAAGGCCGTGTGTATCGATGCGATCAGTGCATCGGTTAACGACGGCGATGCGGCTTCTTCCCCGCGAAGGAGGCCGCTCAGGCTGGAAAAGATGGCAGTTTCCGTACGCCAGACTGTCGGTAAGCCCGATTTGAGGCGCCGGGCTAAGGCGTATTCCTCGCGTGTCGGATCGCGCGATATGACCGCTTCGAGTTCGTCGTCTTGGTATATGCCCGACAGCGCGCTGGTTTCAGTAACGTATCTCAAGGCCTTCCGCGGATCGCCACCAAGCACGAGTAACGATGTCCGAAGGCGGCCAAGGACGGCCGATCTGAAGCGCGCGGCGGGGTTGAATTCGGTATGGCCGTCGCGCATGAGGTTCGGAATGAAAAGAACGAACTCGTCGTCGCTCAGATCGGACCAATTGCGTGAGCGCCAAAGGGTCGACAAAGAAAGCTCGGTCAACCCCTCTCCCCAGGGACTGCTTGTTAAAGCTGATCGTTCCCGTGCGGGGAATGACAAGGTACGGCTGACCGAGTTTATGATGTCTACGAACATAAAATCGCGGAACTTTGCTTCGTACGCTCCAATGAGCGGCAATTTATAAGCACCGGCGCTACCGCGGTACGTACTCAATGGTGGTACCCATCTCGGCATTGCCGAAATCCGGGATTTTGGCCTGGATGCTCCGATACCGGAGTGTATAATGGGGACTATGGTGCCGCGAGAAGGTGTATGTTTGTGGCTCGCGAGCGCCTCAAATGCCTGCATATTACTGCAGCCGTATGCAGTACCGCTTTCGGTGCATGCGTCACCACACAATACGGACTTTAATGGTGGCCGGCTTCAATCTACTTGTAGCGGGGCATTTACCTTTGCAGGCAACGCTCGCTGGAAGGCGTCTGCTATGCGCTATCTCGTTGCAATTATCGGGTTTGCTCTACTTGGTGCGATCGCTTTGCTCCAGATCGATGGCTTGCGCAATTTGCTTCTCGATCCTGGCGATGGTGCTCCCATTGAGACGGCGAGCGTGGAAACGTCACAGCCGGCAGCTAGTCCACCTCATGATGGAGTAGCTTCGGCGCAGCAGGTGCGGTCAGATGAGAAGATATCTCTCGACGTCGCGCGCATTTCTCAAACCGGTCCTTCCGTCTTTGCCGGGCGGGCGGCTCCGTTCGCGCATGTGATCGTGCTCGATGGCACGGCCGTTGTTGGAACGGCCACAGCAAATGCCGACGGCGAGTGGTCAATGGTGACTGACTATCGTTTTGCGACGTTGGACCCGCGGATTCATTTTCAGATCGGCGATGGGTCGGAGAAGGTCGCCGCCCTTCCAGCCCCAGATGTCGCGCGTTCTATCGAGAAGCCTCCTTCGAAACTCGGCGGGCCGGCCGCCCAACTCTTGAGCCGCTTCGAGACGGTCGTTGCAACTGCACGCGAAGCGGCCAAGCAGCCGACAGCGAACGTTCCTTCCGGTGAGCATAAACCACCTTCGGATAAACCTAATGCGGTGGTCGCCGAGCTTTCGGTCAAGCCATCGCAATCCGATGCGCCGGCCTCTTCGTCTATCGTGGAACCAGCTTCGATACCGATTCCGATGACGTTCGTTTACAATGAAGCGACGCTTACGAGCGATGGGCGCCGTGCGACAAGCCTGTTGCTCGAATATCTGAACCTGAAAAAGTTCACGGACGTCACGCTGACCGGACACGCCGACGAACGGGGCTTACCCAACTACAATATGGAGCTTTCGCGACAACGGCTTCTTGTGATCGAGCAACTGCTCCGTCAAGGTGGATATCAAGGCCGGTTGAATTTAGTGCCGAAAGGATCAACCGAGCCATACACGGCAATCGATCGCAGCCGCTACCCTTATGAGGAATTGATGCAGCTCGATCGTCGGGTCGAGCTGAGAGACGTACATTAATGGAGCGTTATTCCGGGCAGGACGGCGGTAGAGGCTTTAGGCGTTTTTCAGCTCACTTATTTCGAAAGTCGGCGAGGGTGCGGATATTCCCTAGCCACTTCAAAACGTCGGCCGGGCCGATGAATGACGCTTCCTCCTCGGAGAAATTCTCGCCGGCGACCTTCAGTCCATAGCCGCCAAGCTCTTCGGCGGCGCGGAACGCGTCGAGATCGGCGATGTCGTCGCCGATCATGACGGGTATCCGGTCTGCGAAATCGGGAAGGCTCGCGAGCTTGCGGAGTGCGCGGCCTTTTGAAAAGCCGACGGGAAGAATTTCGACGACCTTCCGGCCCTCGCAGATCGTGAACTGACCGGGGTACTTGGGGATCAGAGCTTCGAGCGTAATCAGCAGCGAATCCCGCAATTCTGGCGCTAACCGGTAGTGCAGCGCGATCCCAGTTCCCTTGTCCTCGGTCACGACACCCGGCATGGCGATCGCCACGGCTCGTATCTCGCTCAGGAGGGTCGGATTGAACGACGGGGACAGTAGCTTAATCCCTCCCGTTGTGGTCATGCGCATTTCGGCGCCATGCACGCCGGCGGCGACGAATTTCATCGGCTTGAGCAGTTCGTCCGCTTCGGCAATGGGCCGGCCCGTCACGATTGCCAACGCACCTGAAAGACGTGACGCGAGGGTGCCGAGCAACTCGGCGAGCCCCGGCGGGACGTGAACCGTCGAAGGCGTGAGTGCCACGTCGAGCAGCGTTCCGTCGATGTCGAGAAACAGGCCGATGGGCGTGCGGTCAAGAAGGAGCCGTTCGACATGTCTTCGAGCGGAGGTCTCGTGAGCCAATTGGGAGGTACCTGTGCAGTGCAATGCGTTATCCTTCTTCAATTCCTGCATGATTGTGATCGTCCCTAGATCGACCAGCTATAGAGCGACGGCGCCGTGGCGGCGCGCTGCAACTCGGCTTCCAAGGCTTCGAGGGAGAGAAGCCCCGATTGCGTGTCGACGAACTTGACGACACTTGCGGCATTGAGGACGGCCGCGCTCAACGCTCGCGCCAAATCGTCTGTTCGCGACGCGTAGCAGGCAAACGTCGCGGAGAACGCGTCCCCCGCGCCGGTGGTCGCTGCTGCGACGACGGGCGGCGCTTCGCGAAAATAGAGATCGTGCCCTTTGGCTATGAAAGCACCGTTGGCGCCGTCCGTCAAAACGATCGCGCCGACCCCGACCTCTATGAGAGCGCCGAGAAACTTCACGAGGCTCATTTCATAGCCGCCGTTGCGAAGCCCGCGCTTCGCAAGCGGAGGGATCGGTTCGCCGCTTTTGATGGCGAGGGGTGCTCCGCCTTCGCCGAACGATTGCAGCAAGCGGGGCATCAGCGCCTGTGCTTCGGAGCGATTGACGGAGAGGACATCGATCTTGGGGAGACTTGCCCAAAAGTCATCGTAGCGCGCCGTCAGCTGGCGCACGCCGGGGTTGACGGCGAGCCTTGCGCCTGCCGTCTTGGCGCGTTCGACGATCAACGGATAGCAATTGGCAGATTGATTGCTCAGATTTGCGACGTAGACGAGGTCTTTCCTCTCGAATGCCGCTGCAGGAATGTCGATGGCTCCGAGCTTCGTATTGGCGCCCCGGTAGGTAAAGACGGCGGCATTGCGGTCGTGGGATGAAACGATGACCGACGCGCCGGTCGGCGCTTCATCGTCCATCGCGATCCAGCGAAGATCGACGTTTTCTTGGGTGAGCTTGTCGAGGATGGTGCGCGCCTTCGCGTCCTGTCCGAGCTTGACGATCGTCGATGTGGCGTTTCCAAGCCGTGCCGCGGCGACAGCGGCGTTGACGGCGCCTCCGCCCGTGCTCGTCGAAATCTGGTCGGCCTCTGTCTTGATGCCTTCTTCGAGCAGCAGGTAGGAGCTCTCGGCGTTGCGCATTTTCATCTGCTCAATCCTGTCGCTCGCGATCGTGACGATCGTATCGACCATCGCGCCGCCGATGGTGAGGACATTCATGGGCGTACCCGTGCTTCCTCGATTACCGGCTGCCTTGGCCCGAACCAGCGGTCCATGTCGGCGTGCCATAGGCGAGCGCCGCCGGCGACGCCCGATGAAGGCGGAACGATGGTGGCCCAAGGCGGCAGCGCAAATGAAATGCGCCGCGAGTTGCCGCCACCAAGATAAACGCGGTCGCTGTTTGTCAGGGCATGGACAGCGGTGATGGCGCGCTCGGCGCGTTCATTCCACGCTTCGAGTCCGACTTCGAGATAGGCGGCGTGGCCGACATATTGATCGTAGCTCTGATCATCGCAGGCGTAATGCTGGCCAAGCTCGAGCCCGTAAAATATCGTGCCGTCGCTGAAAAGCGCGCAGCCCATGCCGGTGCCGAAGGTGAGCACACATTCGCGGCCTGGCCCTTTCGCAACGCCAAGGCCGTAGACGATCGCGTCGTTCAAGATTCTGACCGGCGCGCCGAACGTATCGTGAAGGGCTCGCTCAAGGTCGAAATGCTTCCAATGCTGCGTGCCGAGGTTCGGGGCGGTTATGATGCAGTCGCGTTTCACGACACCGGGGAAGCCCACGGAAATCAATCCGAAATCGGGCAACTGTTCGGCGATGCGTGTTATCAGCGCGATGACTGTCTCGGGTGTTGCCGGACGGGGCGTCGGCGTCGTCACGAACTCCGAAACGAGCGCTCCGGTATGATCGACTACAGCGGCCTTGATCAGTGTGCCACCGATATCCACGGACAGGACATTCGGGTTGCCGCCCCTGGCGTCCTGGCGAAGGACATGCTCTCTATCGCCGATCGCTGGCATCAGCCACCTACATGCACGGCAACCGGCTTCTTAGGGCCTGCCTTCTTCTTGGGCTCCGCGCCGAGACGTTTCATGGCCTCCATTACTCTGGCGGATGGTTGCGTCTTCCCAGTGCGCCGTCTGCCGGCTTTGACGAGCGCAGAAAAGTAAGTCTTGCTCCACGCTGCCGCATCCGGCTTGCGAACGATGCTCGCAAGTTTTTCGTGCCGCGAGACACGTTCGTCGACCGGCATCTCCAATGCTTGCCGCAGGCCTTGCACCATATCGTTCGGATCGTATGGATTGACGAGCACGGCATCGCGCAGCTGTTCTGCTGCGCCGGCGAACTTCGACAAGATGAGCACGCCGGGGTCCGTTGGGTCTTGCGAGGCTACATATTCCTTCGATACCAGATTCATGCCGTCCATCAGCGGTGTCACCCAGCAAACGCGTGAAGAGCGATAGACATCGCGCAGTTCGTTTCGCGGCATCGGCCGGTGGATGTAGTTGATCGGTACCCAGTCGAGTTCGCCGTAGCGTCCGTTGATGGCGCCCGACAGCGCTTCGAGTTCGGCCCTGATGTCGGCATAAGCTTCAACGCTCTCACGTGTCGGCGGTGCGAACTGGGAGAGTACGATGCGCCGGCGATGCTCGGGGAATTCTTCGAGAAACTTGCCGAAAGCGCGGAATTTCTGCGGAAGGCCTTTCGTGTAATCGAGCCGGTCGATGCCGATGATGCGGTTCGTCTCGGGGCTTTCATCGTCGCGCGTAATGGGTGAATCCGAGAAATCATTCGGATTTATGCCGACCGGGAAGCATCCAATATCGAACTCCGCGTCGCACGCGCGGATACGGCCCGAGGGGAGAAGGCTGCCGAACACGCTTTGCTGCAGGAAGTCGATGAGATTGCGCACGTCCCGGTGGGTCTGCACGCCAACGAGATCGTAGGCGCTCAAGGCGCGCGCGATTTCGCGATGCTCGGGAATAGCGATGAGAGCCTGCGCGGGGCCTACCGGAATGTGCAGAAAGAACCCGATCGGATTTTCGATGCCGTGTCGGCGCAACTCGAGCGCCAACGGAAAGAGGTGGTAATCGTGAATCCAGATTATGTCGCTCGGCTCGATCAAGGGCGCGAGATGGGCCGCGAACTTTTTATTCACCGCGACGTAACGGGAGTAGTAACCGGCCTCGAACTGCGCGAGATCGAGACGGTTATGAAAAACCGGCCAGAGGACCGAGTTCGAATATCCGAGGTAATAGTCGTTATAGTCGGTTGCCGTCAGCGGCATCGTTACGGTGGTGTGGTCGTCGGAGCGCGCCACGACCGTCTCGGGTGTTTCGGTGTCTTCAATCTGGCCGTTCCATCCGAACCAGAATCCGTGGTGGCGGGCAAGCGCATCGTAGATCGCGACGCTAACGCCGCCGGCTTGCGACGCTGCGCCGAAATCAATGACGCGATTGGAAACCATCACGAGTCGTGTCAACGTCCTGTCCTTTTGTCTCTCTGATATCGTTTGATTGTTTTGATGGACTGCGCGGCTGCACAGCCTTTAGCGTTAAACGCCCGAGATTTCTGGGGGTTCCCGTTTTTTGTGCAACGCGGTCCGTGAGTATTGAACCCGTAACGGAAAAGCCTGATGCGGAGTATTGAAGTCGAGCCTATGGCAAGCGACTTTAACCAACAATTCCAGGCAGTAAGGCGGGCCTCTTCCGGCTCGCACGAGCTAAAAAATCATGTTAACGTAGCGGGCGTGGGCGCGGGATGTCACAAGCCATTGGCGGGCCAATATATATTTCGAAGCGGAAGCAGGGGAGCCGTTCGTGAGGCGGATGGTTCAGCTCGTCGACAATCTGGTTGAACGTGTATTGCCGCGGATGCGACGCAAGCCGATGCTCGCATATCCGATTGCGGCGGGGATCTTTGCGATCGCGGCGCTGTTGCGCGTGGCTCTGTCCGACTGGCTGCCTGCGAGCATGCCGTTCCTGACTTTTTTCATCGCCGTTCTGCTCGCGACTCTGCTCGCGGGAACGGGGCCGGGATTGCTCGTCGTCGCGGCTTCGCTGCTGTTCACGTGGCGGTTCTATTTTTTTGCCTCCCACCAATATAGCGGGTTCGAAATTGCCGTTGCGCTTGCAGCCTTTGCGCTGTTGGCAGGGTTGATCGTAGCGGTGGTGCATCTCCTCAACCGTAAAGTCGAAAGCCTCCTCGACGAGCGCGACCGCAACGAAGGCTTGCTACAGGACAGCGCGCTGGGGGAACTGCAACTCGAGCAGCTGAACGTCGAATTGAGGCACAGGCTGAAGAACACGTTCGCTGTGATCGGGGGACTCGTCAGTCAATCGGCCCGATACAGTCCCGACGTTCAAAGCTTCGCGAGCGCATTGGCCGGACGTCTGGCTGCGATGGGAACCGCCATGGATCTCGTCGCGACGCGAAGTTTTCTTGGGGCGTCGTTGAATGATCTGGTGGTTGATACCCTCAAGCCGCTCGTACCGCCCGGCGCATCACGGGTGACGATCCAGGGAGCGGACGGGATCGTGCCTGGTGATGTTGCGAATGCGCTGGCGTTGACCCTGCACGAGCTTGGAACCAACGCAATCAAATATGGGGCGTGGTCGCAAGAAAAGGGTACCGTTCGAATTTCCTGGATGTTCGATCGCCTCAACGACGATGAATCCGTTTTCGAACTGGTCTGGGACGAAAAAGGTGGACCGTCGGTAAGCGAACCGGAGCGGCGCGGACTCGGTTCATTGCTGATCGACAGCGGTTTTCCGAGCGCTAAGGTCGAACGGACGTTTAGCGCAGATGGCGTGGTCTGCCGGATCACCGCGGTCGTCAAGCAGACGACGACACGTCGGACGCGCGGACGGCGGACGCTGCAGTCAATCTGACGATCAAGTCAGGCTGACGATCAAGCCTGGCGTTGCAACTTTTTCTCGACCCGTTCTACGCCGAACTCGGCGTGCTCGGAGGATGGCACAGGTTTTGTGTCGGTGTGGGGCATCGGTGCCCAGGCATCGTCCCAGTGGCGCGACAGCGTCATTGCAGAATTGATCAGTCCGGCCATCGAGTAGGTCTGGGGAATGTTGCCCCATAGCTGGCCGGTCGCCGGGTGCAAATCCTCGCTCAGCATTCCGTATGCGTTACGGCGGCCCAGCAAGTCGCTAAAGAGCTCGCGCGCCTGTCCGCTCTGGCCGATCGAAGCGAGAGCATCGATGTACCAGAACTGGCACGCGAGGAAGGCTGACTCGGGCAAGCCGAAATCGTCCTCGGCGGCGTAGCGCAACATCAGCCCGTTGCGCATCAATTCGCGCCCTATCGTATCGCAAGTCTTGACGAACCGCGGGTCGTTCGGGGCGACGAGTCCGAGTTCGGCAAGCAGCAGGACGCTTGCATCGAGTTCACTGTTGTCGAAGGCGCCCGTGAAGGCACCGCGTTTTTCGCTCCAGGCCCGGGTCAGGATTTCCGAGCGTATCTTGTCGGCCGATTGCTTCCAGTATGCGGCGCGATCGTGGATACCAAGCAGGTTTGCGATTCTTGCCAAGCGATCGCAGGCGACCCAGCACATGGTTGCGGAGTGGGTGTGGATGCGCTCGCGTCCGCGATACTCCCAGATGCCGGCGTCGGGCTGCAGATAAAGCCGTCGCGCCTGCTGCCCGAGGTGCTCGAGCTCGCGGAAGAGGCTGATGTCGCCCATGCGCGGCAGACGCTGGTCGATGAACATTTGCGACGCGCCGAGAATGACGCTGCCGTAGGCGTCGTGCTGTAGCTGCTTTGATGCGAGGTTGCCAAGACGCACGGGACCCATGCCGAGGAAACCCTGGAGGTCCGGCGCGACCCGCTCTTCCATCGTATCGTTATGGACGATGCCGTAGAGCGGCTTTAGCAAGCTTTCTCTATCCGCGATGATCGTCGTAATATAATCGAGGTAGTTTTCCATCGACTGCGTCGCGCCGAGGCGGTTCAAAGCGCGGATGACGAAATAAGCGTCGCGCAGCCAGCAGAAGCGATAATCCCAAGTGCGGGGCGTATTCG
This sequence comes from Hyphomicrobium sp., assembly GCA_035547255.1. Taxonomy (GTDB): domain Bacteria; phylum Pseudomonadota; class Alphaproteobacteria; order Rhizobiales; family Hyphomicrobiaceae; genus Hyphomicrobium_B. Next base: position 228 of record DASZVX010000132.1, on the reverse strand, counting down.
GCGCTTCAGGGATCGATGTCGTCAGCGCGGCAATGATAGCGCCGGTTTCTTCGAACGTGCAGAGCTTCAGCGAAATTGCGGCGCGAATGACCTCGGGTTGCCAATCGTAGCTGATGGCGAGACCGCGCACCCAGGCCACCCAGTAGTCGCGCGTCTGATCCAAAAATTCGCGCGACATGGCATCGATCGAGCTTTCGATCGGTTCATCGCCACCGAGAACCAGCGTGA
>DASZVX010000131.1:0-37545 GCA_035547255.1 Hyphomicrobium sp. | reverse complement strand
GAGATCGCTCAGCAGTTCAAAGACGCGACGATTGACGGCCGTTACGCGAGCGGCAAGGCATTCACGGAGCGCTATGCCGCAGACGGCCGGGTCACATACAAGGAGCCGGGCGTGACGCTTGGTGGGCATTGGTCGGTCACGGAAGGCACGCTCTGCACGATTTACGACGGCGACCCGTCCGGAGGGTGCTATCGCGTCGCACGGGTCGATACCAACTGCTACGAGTTCTACTTCGTCTCACGGACCGAAGCGGCGGCGCCCGGTCCTCCGGACGGCAAGCCGGCCTGGACGGCGCGGGGCGCCTTGCAGGGCAAACCGAGCGCTTGCCGCGATCAGCCAAGCGTTTGAGTGGATTCTTTGATTGCGACTTGCGACTCTCCTGCGGGAGCCGGCCGCAAGGTGCGCGCCTTATGCTGCGAGCGCTTTGAGTTCCGTTTCGATGGCCTTGCCCATGTCGCCGGTTCCGACCTTGGTCATGCCGGGCTGCATGATGTCGCCGGTGCGCAGGCCCTTGTCGAGAACACGCGCAATCGCCTGATCGACGAGATCGGCTTCCTTGCCCATGTCGAAGGAATAGCGGAGCGCCATACCGAACGACGCGATCGTTGCGATCGGGTTCGCCAGGCCTTGCCCTGCGATGTCGGGAGCCGAGCCGTGCACCGGCTCATAGAGCGCTTTGCGACGTCCCGTCTTGGGATCGGGCGCACCGAGAGACGCCGAAGGCAGCATTCCGAGCGAGCCGGTCATCATCGCGGCTTCGTCCGACAGCACATCGCCGAAAAGATTGTCGGTCACGATCACGTCGAACTGTTTCGGATTGCGGATGAGCTGCATCGCGCAGTTGTCGGCCAGAATATGCTCGAGCTTGACGTCCGGCGCGTAGGACTTGTGCACGTCGGTTGCGACTTGCTTCCACAGCACGCCGGTCCGCATGACGTTGTTCTTTTCCGCGGAGTGGACGAGGTTGCGGCGCTTCCTCGCGAGATCGAAGGCGACCTTGGTGATGCGCTCGATTTCATGCGTGGTGTAGACTTGGGTATCAACAGCGCGCCGTTCGCCGTTTTCCAGCGTGACGATTTCTTTCGGCTCACCGAAATAGACGCCGCCCGTCAGCTCGCGCACGATCATGATATCGAGGCCTTCAACGAGTTCGCGCTTGAGGCTCGATGCGTCGGCAAGCGCCGGGTAGCAGATCGCAGGCCGCAGATTTGCAAAGAGATCCAGATCCTTCCGTAGCCGCAGAAGGCCCGCTTCCGGACGGTGCTGGTAGGGAACGTCGGCCCACTTGGGTCCGCCGACGGCACCGAACATCACGGCGTCGGCCTTTTGCGCCTTCGCCATCGCGTCGTCGGTAACTGCAACGCCGTGGGCGTCATACGCTGCACCGCCGACCAGATCGTGCTCGACGTGGAAGCGCGCCGTGTTGCTCTTGGAATTGAAGAACGTGATCAGCCGTTCGACCTCGGCGATCGTCTCGACGCCGATCCCGTCGCCGGGCAGGAGCAAAAGCGAATGCGTGGTCATGGCGGCCATCCTCGGGGCAAATCTCAGGGAATTCGGTCGCGGGAGTGCTAGCGTTCCGGACGCCGTGGGGCAAGCGCCCGCCCGCAAAAAGGCACTTTGGCGCAGACATACGGGATGCCGCGCTGCGTTGTGGTTACCGTCGGCCGGGAGACTGTGGGGTCAGCCCGCGAGCGCCCGGACAATCGCGGGGGACGCGAGCACGATCGCAATGTGCAGAGGAGCTTCGCCGTCGTCGAAATGGGGGCGCGGTGCGTTCAGGGAGTCGCCGCTGGCTGGTTCTTGCCTGTCAGACGATGCGATCCTCGGGTGGCGCCGCAAGTGATCGTGCGGGCAAGAGATCCTTGCGGTCGATGGCGCGGCCGTCGGCTCCGAGCCGGTAAAGAATCGGCGCTCCGGTCGCAAGCTCGCGCTGTAGGATTTCGTCGCCGTTCAAACCTTCGAGGATCATCACGAGCGAACGCAGCGAATTGCCGTGGGCGACGATGACGACGTTCTTACTTTGGGTGATCTGCGGCCAGATCGCTTTGTCGTAATAGGGCCTGACGCGCGCCAGCGTGTCTTTCAGGCTTTCCCCGCCGGGGGGTGCGATATCATAGGATCGTCGCCAGACCTGCACTTGCGACTCGCCCCATTTCTTGCGCGCTTCGTCTTTGTTCAAGCCCGACAGCTCGCCATAATCGCGTTCGTTCAGAGCGGCATCGCGCACGATCGGGACGTCTTGCTGATCGAGCTCGGCAAGGATGATGTCGAGCGTGTGCTGGGCGCGTTTCAAAACGCTCGTGAAGGCAATATCGAATTTGACCCCGTTATCGCGGATCATGCGGCCGGCGACGCGGGCCTCGATCACGCCTTTTTCGGTCAAGTCGGGATTACGCCAGCCGGTGAACAGGTTGAGCCTGTTCCATTCGCTTTCACCGTGGCGCACGAGCACGAGAATATTGTCTGTCAGCGCGTCTGTCATAGTCTCGGTGCGTTTCCCGTGGTGCGGTGATCAAGCGTTTACGAAATGCCGAGCACGTCGGTCATGGCATACAGTCCGGGGGGCTTTCCCCTCGCCCAAATCGCTGCTTTCACCGCACCTCGTGCAAATATGCCGCGGTCTGCTGCCCGGTGCGTCAGCTCAATGCGTTCGCCTTCGCCTGCAAATATCACGGTGTGATCGCCAACGACGGTGCCGCCGCGGAGAGTCGCAAAGCCGATGTCTCCGGCGTGGCGTGGTCCAGTATGCCCGTCGCGGGTTCGCACGGAATGCTTGTCCAGTGCAACGTTGCGGCCTGCGGCAGCGGCTTCTCCCAACATCAACGCCGTGCCCGACGGGGCATCGATTTTCATGCGATGATGCATTTCAACAATCTCGATATCAAAGTCGTTCCCCAGAGCGGCTGCGACTTGCCGTGTCAGCGCGACAAGCAAGTTGACGCCGAGGCTCATGTTTCCGGCTTTGACGATTGCGATCTTGGTCGAGGCTTCTGCGATCGCGGCTTCTGAGGCCTTATCGAAGCCGGTCGTTCCGATGATGTGAGCCGTCCCGGATCGGGCGGCAAGGCGGGCGAACTCGACGCTTGCCTTCGGAACCGTGAAATCGACGATGGCATCGGCGGCGGCAATGACAGCGGCGGTATCGCTCGAAACCGCGATGCCCATAGGCTCAAGACCCGCCAGTTCGCCGATATCTTTGCCGATGGCCGGAGAACCAGCAGGTTCGGTTGCGCCGCTGACCGTGCATTGGGGATCGGCTGCGATCGCGGTGATCAGCTGGCGACCCATACGGCCGGCCGCGCCCATGACTGCGATCTTCATCTCTTCTCCTGGCAGGTTCGTCGACCGGCATCCGGCGCGGCCGATATAGCAATGCCGCCAGGATAGAGGAAGTGCGGAGAGGCGGAAATCGCCTCGACCGCCGATCTTGGTCAACCAATTGCAGTATGGGCGGGCCGTTCAACCTAGCCGCGCGCTCGCTCCAAGGCCGCGATGATCATGGTTTTGGCCTCATCGACGTGGCCCCAGTGGTCGATCTTTGCCCATTTGTTGGGCTCGAGGTCTTTGTAGTGGGAGAAGAAATGCTCAATCTGATCCACGGAGATCTTGGGAAGATCCGTATAGGTCTTCACGCCGTCATAACGCTTGGTCAGCTTGGTGGATGGGACCGCGATGATCTTTTCGTCGCCGCCGCCGTCATCCTCCATCACCAGCACACCGACCGGGCGGCAGTTGATGATCGCGCCGGGTACGATGGCGCGCGTGTTGCACACGAGAACGTCGATCGGATCACCGTCACGCGACAACGTATGTGGGACGAAGCCGTAGTTTCCGGGGTAGCGCATCGGGGTGTAGAGGAAACGATCGACGACGAGGGCGCCCGACGCCTTGTCCATCTCGTACTTGATCGGCTCGCCGCCGACTGGAACTTCGACAACGACGTTGATGTCTTCCGGCGGCGTGTTTCCGGGCTTGATTGCGTCAAGACGCATGGACAACCTTTTCTAGTTGGCGGGATGAGCGAAAAAATTACATTTGCCGCGAAAGGGTACGGCGCACAACGCGGCTTACGTCGCATGTGGCTACGGAAAGAACACGCCGTCGCCCGAGGATCACATCACCATTCGTAGGCAATCCGGGCATTAACCGCGTTGCCGAAGCGAACGCACGCACGGCGTGTCGGTCTACCCCCGCAGCGGATGTAGAAGGCGCGGGCCCGTTCGTTCTCGGCTAGCGCCCAGACAATGAGCCGCTCAAGCCCGAGGCTATCGAGCGTCGCGCGGCAGGCTTCGAACAGATGTTCGCCGACGCCGATACCCTGATAAACGGGTGCCAGATAGAGTTCATAGATCTCACCGGTGTCCCGGCGGCCACCGCGTGCGCGCCCGCAGGTGGCGTAACCGGCGATGTATTCGCCATGCAGGATTACGAGGAGGTTGTTTTCAGCGGCAATGGCACGCCGCCACCAAGTGGCGTCGCGGCGTTGAATCTCATGTTCGAGATGTTGCCCCGGCAGGATGCCGGTGTAGGCGAGCCGCCATGACTCGCGGAAAATGCGCGCCAGTGCCGGAGCATCGCTCGGACGGGCGTTACGCACGGTCACTTCAAGACGCTGGTTCAACATGAAGGCACTGTAGCGCGACGCGCGCGAAAACGCACCTGTCTCCAGCGGGCGTTTGCAAATAAAAAACGCGAGGCTTCCGCCTCGCGCTTGTTCACGTCGAAATAAGTGCCCCACTCAAGATCGATGACTTGTCCCCGGTATGGGTGTCTTCGATCAACCGGCGCTCTTGAACTGCTCGAACGATTTCGTCGTCGCGGCGCCGACGGTTTCAAGCGCCTGCTTCGTAACCTTGTTCGAAAGCTCGAAGAGTTCCTTGGACTGCGAACCGGCGACTGCAAACTGCTGCTGCCAGTAGTTGGCCTGCAGACGCGCAATCTCGGGGAACGTGCGTGCACGCGCCATCGCCTGAGCAGCCTCGAAGGCAGCTTCCGTGTTGGCGAGGGTGTTGGCGACGATCTTCTCGCCGATCGACTTGGCGCCGGCCTGCGTCGTCAGAAGCACTTCTTCGGCGACCTTGGCGTTGTCCTTCGCGAGCGTGGTGAACTTGTGATAGGCGTCGCGAGATTTCGCGATGGCATCTTCAGCGAATGCCGAGATGTTCTCGGGGACTTTGGCGTCCTTGCCGGCGGTGAACATCTCCTGGGCCTGACGGGTGAAGTCTTGGACTTGACGTGTGAAGGCATCGTTCATGGGGGACACTCCTGGGCTTTTTAGAATGGCAAACGTGCTCTCAACTGCGGGCGACGCGCGACGGCGAAACCATGTCCAAGTACATAGGCGATTATTTTGTGCGCCGCAACATGTTTTTGCAGCGCTTCTTAAATTTTATGGGTTCGCCCCGGGTTACCGCGCGGCCTTATGCCTCGAAAGGATGATACCTTAACCCTAGTGGGCAGGTAAATACCCATCCTTTTCTTCGCAATTGCGAAACAGATTCGGCGTCTCAAAGTTCCGCGGGAAGCCTCGGAAATACCTCGCGATAGCCGAGGGCCGCCGAATCGAACATTACGTCGCGCCGGGTCAGCGGACGCGCCAGAGCGAGGCCTTCCATCGTCCGGCATCGCGACAAAGCGACATACGTCTGGCCGTGGGCGAAGGTTCCACTACCGAGATCGACATAGACTTTATCGAGGGTCAGTCCCTGGGCTTTGTGAATCGTCAGCGCCCAGGCGAGACGCAGCGGAAACTGCTTGAAAGTGCCTGCAACCGTCTCGACGATTTTTTCCGCAGACTGGTCGAAGGCGTAGCGGCGGTGCTCCCACGCCACCGGCTCGACCTCATACTCGCGACCGGCCACGTCGACGAAGACCTGCTTATCGGTCAGGCGCGCTATGCGGGCGATCGTGCCGTTGACCCAGCGCTTGTCCGGATCGTTCCTCAGCATCATCACCTTGGCGCCGGGCTTCAGTTCGAGCGCTGGATCGGCCGGTTCGATGTTCGTGTTGAAGTCGCCGGTGATCGTCGCGTTGAATCGGACCGCGCTCTGGGGAAGGGCTTCGAGGTAGCGGTTGTTGATGCGCTTCGCAGCCGCGTTGGTGGTCGTTAAAATGACGTAGGGTTCGCCTTCCGCGAGCGTTCGGATCGGGCGGACGCACGTGTTGATGAACTCCAGGTCACTGTCGCTGACATTGCCGTCGCGTACCGCATTCAAAACACGGATCAGATCGTCGTCCGTCTGCCGGAAGATCTGCTCAAGCTCGAGCAGCGAGGTGCCGCTGCCTTCGCGCAACGCATCGATCAGGAAGAAGAAGGGACTTCCGTGCGTGTCTATCAGATGCGCGAGCACTTCCTGTTCCTGGACGACAGGCGGTAGCTGGTGAAGATCCGCGAAGAGCAGGATACGGGCGCCGCCGAAGGGTTCTCGCGGACGGCCGCGATTGACGCGCATCGCGCGGTCTATGCCCCACATCAGATCCGACCGCACCATCGAGGCTTCGTCGATGACGAGAAAATCGAGCTTGCGCATTACGCGGCCATTGCGGCTGCGCTTGATGTCGTTCTCCTGAATGAGGCGTGGCGGGAAGCCAAAGAATGAATGGATCGTCTGGCCGCCGATGTTGATGGCGGCGAGGCCTGTCGGCGCCAATACCACCATGCGGTCGGCGTAGACATCGCGCAGCGCTTTGAGGAGAGTCGATTTACCGGTGCCGGCGCGGCCCGTGACGAAAAGATTGCCGCCGGGCTGTTCGAGAAACCGAGCTGCGCGCTCGAAGGCCGGTGTCGGAGTAACGCCTTTGGGCCAGATCACGGCGTTCTATATTCCAGCAGGCTGTCGGTTCGTGTCCACAAACCAAAGCTCGCGAGGCAAGTCAATTGAAACGAAAAACGCACGCGACCCGTCGGAGATCTCGTGCGTCGCAAAAGTATGGGAAGATAAGAGTTTAGTCCGTGGTCATGCTGCGCAGATTGAAGTCCTTGTCGAACTTCAGGTCGTAATTCCGACCGTCCTTGCACTTCGCGTCGTCGAGTTCGAACACGCCGCTCGCTTCGGCTTCCTTTTCCCATTTGCCGCCTTCGCAACCCCAGGCCGCTGCGGCTGCGGTCGCCTGTTTCTGCTCGTCTTCGGTCAAAGGCGTATCAGCAAGGGCCGGCAGCGACAGAGCAAAAACAATCGAGGCGGCAAAAAGAGTACGTTTCATCGAAATCTCCTGTGATTTGCTGGGGTAGGCCCATCACATGGGCGTTCTGAATCATCCCAGCAATCCAGGAATTTTTCCCGATCACGTTAGTTCACGGCAAGTTTAGCGGCTTAAGCAGCGCCGCTGGCGCGTTCCGCTTCGCTCTTGCGGCTCTGACGCTTGCGCTCGTTGGGATCGAGCCAACGCTTGCGCAGGCGAATGGACTTCGGTGTCACTTCCACGAGTTCTTCGTCGGTGATGTAGCTCATTGCCTTTTCGAGCGTCAGCCGCATCGGCGGAGTCAGCAGAACGGCATCGTCCTTGCCGGAGGCGCGGACGTTCGTGAGCTTCTTGCCCTTGATGACGTTCACTTCGAGATCGTTGTCGCGCGTATGCTCGCCGACGATCATGCCTTCATAGACACGATCCTGCGGATTGATCATGAAAGGTCCGCGATCTTGCAAATTGAAGATCGCGTAAGCGACGGCTTCGCCCGGGCTGTTCGAGATCAACACGCCGGTGCGCCGTCCGGCAATTTCGCCCTTGAACGGTTTGTAGGAGTGAAACAGCTTGTTCATGATGCCGGTGCCGCGGGTATCGGAGAGAAGCTCCGACTGGTAGCCCAAGAGACCGCGGGTCGGGACATGGAAGACCATGCGGGTGCGTCCGCCACCCGAGGGACGCATCTCAAGGAGATCGCCCTTGCGTTCGGAAAGCTTCTGCACGACGACGCCGGTGTAGCTGTCATCGACGTCAATGATGACTTCCTCGATCGGCTCCATGCGCACGCCAGTTTCGGGATCCGTCTCGAAAACGACTTTCGGGCGCGAGACTGTCAGCTCGAAGCCTTCGCGGCGCATGTTCTCGATCAGAATCGCAAGCTGAAGTTCGCCGCGGCCCGAGACGGAAAAGCTGTCGCGATCGTCATTCTCGACTACGCGGATCGCAATGTTGCGTTCGGCTTCCTTGAGCAGGCGATCGCGGATGACGCGGCTTTGCACCTTGTCGCCTTCCTGTCCGGCGAACGGCCCGTCGTTGATGCGGAAGGTCATCGACAACGTCGGTGGATCGACGGGCTGCGCAGGAAGCGGCTCCTCGACGGAGGGATCGCACAGCGTATCGGCAACGTTCGCCAAGCTCATGCCGGCGAGCGCGATGATGTCTCCGGCGCCGGCCTGTTCGACGGGGGTCCGTTCGAGCCCGTGGAACGCGAGGACCTTTTGTACGCGGAACTGCTCCAGGAGCTTGCCGTCGCGGTCGAGGGCTTTGAGCGCTTGGTTCGGCTTGACCGTTCCCGACGTAATGCGGCCCGTCAGAATACGGCCCAGGAAGGGATCGGCATCGAGCGTCGTCGCCAGCATGCGGAAGGGGCCGTCATCGACGGCGGGCGGCGGCACATGCTCGAGGATCAGATCGAACATCGGCGCCAGATTTTCCCGCGGGCCGGAAGGATCGCGCGCCATCCAACCGTTGCGACCTGACCCATAGAGGACGGGGAAGTCGAGCTGCTCGTCGGTCGCGTCTAGGTTGGCGAAGAGGTCGAAGACTTCGTTCAGAACGTCGAGGTGGCGTTCGTCCGGACGGTCAATCTTGTTGATCGCGACGATCGGGCGGAGACCACGCTTCAGGGCTTTCGAGACGACGAACTTGGTCTGTGGCAGCGGGCCTTCGGAGGCGTCGACGAGAACGATCACGCCGTCGACCATATTGAGAATGCGTTCGACCTCGCCGCCGAAGTCAGCGTGACCGGGCGTATCGACGATGTTGATGTGCGTGCCCTTCCATTCCACGCTGGTGCACTTCGCGAGAATGGTGATGCCGCGTTCGCGCTCGATGTCGTTCGAGTCCATGGCGCGTTCCGCAACCTTCTGGTTTTCGCGGAAGGAGCCGGATTGCTTCAGAAGCTCGTCGACCAGTGTCGTCTTGCCATGGTCGACGTGCGCGATGATCGCGATATTGCGAAGGGCCATTTGGAACCTGGTGTTGGAAGTGTTCGGCGCCGCGCTGCGGCGCAATATCGCCCCGCACCTAGCATGTTCGGCCGCCCTGCCGCTAGGGCAGCGGGTTTCCGGCCGGGTGCGGCTTATCAGTCGGCAGCGATAATTTTACTTTTCTAGCGGAGTTTCTGTCGATCCTCCACTTTCTTCTTCAAGCGTCCTGAGGGTCGTCAGCAGGGTATCGATGTCTGGTCGGCCCGGCGGCTCCCGCTCCAGGCGGCGATGCTGGTGGTCCTGCATGATGCGGGCGGCGACCGTCGCGCCGGGAACCTTCAGCCGCCGGGCTCCGGAAATCAGCAGCGGGCTCTGCGGTTCCTCAAGGTCAAGCTCTTCGAGAAACGTTTCTCGTAATGCGAAGAACGATTGCAGAATGGCGTCACGCACCAAATTCTTTTGCTCCATTGTCGCTTCCGGCGTGATGCGCGGATCGAGCGTCTGCAGCGCCCGACGCATATCGTGCAGCGGTGCGTAGGGATAGAGCCCGACAAGACTGCCGGTCTCGCCGGAGTTTCGATAGACGATGCGTATCGTGTCGATGGTCTCGCTGATTTTATAGAATGCGGCGAGATAATCATCGGTCGCAAGATAAGGTTTCTCGCAGGTCGAGAGCAGAACCGATTTGGTGCGCACGATGTTGCGCCATTCCTCTTCCAGGCTATCGACGAACTTCGAGCGTTTCTGGAAGATGTTCGACAGGTAGGCGACGCCGCCGGTGGCGATCAGCAACGACATGTCACGCATGAAGTCGTAGACCTTGTTGGCGGCGGACACGACAAACGGCGGAAGCCCCGGGATGTCTTCGGCGAACTTCGAGGCCAGCAGAAGCAACAGCACGATCGACAGCAGCCAATAGAGGCGATTGAGCGTGCGGTTGACGGAAACGCGGGTCATCGGTCAGGCATTCAAAGCTGGATTTGCCGTGCGGGAGATCGAAGGGAGTGTTCCGGACTTTCGTGACCGGATAGCGACGGGGTGATCGTGGGATTGCCCGAGATATGGCCGGATGAGGCCTCTTTGGCAAACGTGTATGGGTGCAATGCGGCAAGCGTGGTGCGCTAAAGCTGCTCCGCATCCGCCGGTTGCTTCAGGATCGCCCAGTTCATGATGGCAATTTGGGCTCCGATCAGCATCAGGACGAGATCGATGCGGAAACCGGTAACGGCCGCCCAAAGACCTACAACGACGCCGAGCCCCGCGATGATTTTTGCGGCAGCGACGCGGGACGCGAAGGTCGCGATGATGTCCCGGTAGATGCGGCCGCCGTCGAGTGGGAATGCGGGCAGAAGATTGAAAATGGCCATGGCTAGGTTGATACGCGCAAGTATTGCCACGACATAGGCCAGCCAGGGCTTCTCCGCCATCCAGTCGGGCCTTTCGACATAGTGGAAATACCCGCCGCTCGTAACTTCCGGCGAGCCGAGCAGGTGCCAGAGAGCGAAGAAGAGCACGGCATTTGCCAATGGGCCCGCGAACAGGATGATGATGCTTGCGACGGTCGAACTCGGGTTGGCGAGCATTCGCGCGTAGCCGTAAAAGCCGCCGACGAGAATTTCGCCGACGGGGACGCCGAAAAGCCGTGCGAGCGTCGCGTGGCCGAGTTCGTGAAACAACACGGATAAAAAGACGCCGACGACGATGGCTGCGAACGCCGGGCCAGAAACTGCGAGCGGGGCTTGTTGCAGGATGCCGATCAGAAAGATCGGCACGAGAATGAAGGTCGCGTCGATCCGGACGGGAATGCCCCCCAGGCGGAAGACCTCCAGCCGCGGCGTATCATCGATAAAGTTCATGGCAGCAAGCCTTCGGCAAGACGCAGCATTTCGTCAATGCCGAAGTCGTGTCGGCGTCATTCGCCACGCCGGATCGCGAACTTGACCGTGTCCCTCGGAATGCCGCTAATTTCAACCGTCACCGGACCCCGGCCAATATCGAAGCGGACGCTTTTGCGGACGCCATCGCAATCCTTTTTTCCGGTATGCGCGGCCGACTTGAGCGCCTTTCCATCCTGGACGACATCGATCCAGCCGGCCATCGGAAGCGAGATCTGATAGATGCCAGGGTCGCCGATGCTGTCGAATGTCATCACGCCGCCGTAGCGCTGCCCGTCGGCATTCTTCCGGCGACTCGTGGGCGCGACGGGGAACGTGACTTTGTCCATCGGTAGCAGCGACAGCGAAATTGCTTTCGCGGGCGGCTCCTTGAGGGTCGAGCCGGAAGCCGCGGATTCACTTTCGGCGGCTTTCAGCCATTGCAGCTCGGTCTGGATAGGCCAGGCGAAACTTTCGCAACCGCCGGTCTCAGCGGCGTAGCCGTTGAGTGGCAACAGAAGTGCTGCCACTCCAATTGCTGCGCAAATCGATGTCTTCATGTTTGTCTTTATTCGACTGCCACCATGACGTCGGAAGACTTGATGACGGCCGACGCCGTCATGCCTTTCACGAGGCCGAGGTCGTCAACGGACTCGTTGGTGATCGACGCGGTGACGATCGTGCCATTGACGTCGATCCGGACATGGGCCGTCGTCGCGCCTTTGACGATATCGACGACTTTTCCTTTGAGGACGTTCCTGGCGCTGATTTTCATGGCGGCTCCGGATTTGTCGCTTCGATTGATCTTTAGACGATGCTTTTTGCGTAGAGATCGGTCCGGCGATCGCGGAAAAATCCCCAGTCGGCACGATAGCTTTCGATCAGATCGAGGTCAAAGGAGTGGACAAGCACGCCCTCGTCGTCGGCGCCGAAAGTTTCGACAAGCTCGCCGCGGTGGTCGGCGATGAATGAGTGACCATAGAATTTCTGCTTCGTGCCGCCGTTGTCCTCGAGGCCGATGCGGTTCGCGGCAACGATCGGGACGGCGTTCGAGACGGCGTGGCCCTGCATCGCGCGCTGCCACTGCAAGTGCGTGTCGAGTGACGCGTCGTAGGGTTCGGAGCCGATGGCGGTCGGATAAAACAGAATTTCAGCGCCTTGAAGCACCATGGCGCGGGCAGATTCAGGATACCATTGGTCCCAGCAGATACCGACGCCGATGCGGCCGTGCTTCGTCGTCCAGGCTTTGAAGCCCGTGTCGCCGGGGCGGAAATAATATTTTTCCTGGTAGCCGGGACCATCGGGGATGTGGCTCTTGCGGTAAACGCCAAGGATCTCGCCGTCGGCGTCAGCAATCGCGATGCTGTTGTAATAGCGCGGGCCGTCCTTTTCGAAAAACGAGATCGGAATGACGACGCCGAGTTCTTTCGCGATCTTTGTCAGCGCAAGCACGCATGGATGCTCGCTCACGGGATGCGCCGTCTCGAACCACTTCGGATCCTGCCGCGTGCAGAAGTAGATTCCTTCGAAGAGCTCCGAGGGTAAAATCACTTGTGCACCTTTGCGAGCGGCTTCGCGCACGAAGGCTTCCGTCTTCGCGATGTTGGCTTTGAGGTCGTGGCCATACGACGTCTGGATGGCGCCGACGGTAATCGAACGTTTCGACATCAGGCCGGCTCCTGTTGGGTGATGCAGTGGAATGATCCGCCGCCGGCTTCGCCGCATCCGAGCAGGCCGCGGGATGAGACGCCGACAACGGCGCGGTCGGGAAAGACCGTCTGCAGAGCCTGCAGCGCGGCCGCTTCGGTTTCGGTCCCGTAAATCGGCACGACGACAACGCCGTTGGCAATGATGAAGTTCATGTGCGACGCGGGCGAAATTTCTCCGAGCGCATTGTGATAAAGGCCGACGCCTGGAATGCGGATCACTTCGAGCTTGCGGCCCGCGGCATCCGTTTCGCGCGCCAGCGTCGCAGCGATGGCATCGAGCGTCGCCGCGTTCGGATCGTCGGGTCCGGCGGGAGCCTGGCAGACGACGCGGCCCGGCCCCACGAAACGCGCGATGTTGTCGACGTGTCCGTCCGTGTGGTCGTTCTTCAGACCTTCGTCGATCCAGATGATTTTCTTCGCGCCGAAAGCTTCGCGAAGCGCCGCTTCAGCCGCCTCTTTCGTCCAGCCGTTGCGGTTGGGGTTCAAAAGCGTTTGCCGCGTCGTCAGGATCGTGCCTTCGCCATCATGATCGACGGCGCCGCCTTCGAGCACGAAATCGAAGCTGCGGATCGGCATTTTGGCGAGTTTGGCGATTTCGTCGCCGACGGTCGCGTCGTCCGGCAGATCGTACTTGCCGCCCCAACTGTTCGTCTTGAAGCGAAGCGCGACGGCGCCGGTTGGCGTCCGGGCGAAGATTGGGCCCGTATCGCGCAACCAGATGTCGCCGTACTTCGCGGGGATGATCTCCGCGACGTCGATCGGCAGAGCGGCGCGCGCGGACGCTTCCGCCTCGGTGCCGTTTGCCAGCACGCGGACTTTGTTGCCGGCGACGCTCAACGCGCGCACCAGCGCCGCCACATCGCGGCGTGGCGTTTCAAGATCATCATTCCACTCACTCGGATCGGCAGGCCATGCGGTCCAGATCGCTTTCTGCGGAGCCCATTCCGAAGGCGTTGTGATCGAGGTGTTGGCCGTGGCCGTCGTCATGGTTGCTCCTTGGCTCGCTTGGCCGGAGACGCAATGCAGCTTATCCCGGTGAGACCGCCATGTCGTGGACGGGACCCCAGGTGTCAAGTGCCAGCTTCGGGTCACGGGACTGTCGCGCAGAGTGCGGCTCGGCGAAGCGTTAACGGTTCCCAAACATCGAACCGAGCAACGCCACGACGATCAAGGCGGGAATGGTGATCATGAGGATGGCGCCAAGCGTGACCGCCAAGCCGAGCATCAGGAAGACAATGACGCCGAGCAGCAATATCGCTGCCATGAACACGACGATGCGAACGACCCATTCGCGCCATCCGGAAATGACGGTTGTCTCTCCGTTCCTGGTGATGACGATCATGCCGATGCTTCCCGTTCCATTCGGTCAGGGATCGTAACGCCGCGCGCCGCCGTTGTCACGGAATACGGCTGGCACGGCGAACGAGTGAGCGTACTGCAAGGCCACCCGCTTGCTGGCGTCGAGCCACTCGGGAAGGGAACGTGCCGGAGGCGCTATTTGCGCTTCCGCTGCCCGAGCGTTCTTAGTCTCAGCGCGTTGAGCTTGATGAAGCCCTGAGCGTCCTTCTGATCGTAGGCGCCCTTGTCGTCCTCGAACGTCACGAGGGTTGGCGAATAGAGCGACTTGGGGCTCTCGCGGCCTGTGACGATGACGTTGCCCTTGTAGAGTTCAAGCGTCACCTCGCCCTCGACGTGCTCCTGGCTCTTGTCAATCAAGGCCTGCAGCATCTCGCGCTCCGGCGCGAACCAGAAGCCGTTGTAAATCAGCTCCGCGTAACGCGGCATGATCTCGTCTTTCAGATGCGCAGCGCCGCGATCGAGCGTGATCGACTCGATGGCACGGTGCGCAGCAAGCAGGATCGTGCCGCCGGGCGTCTCGTAAACGCCGCGCGACTTCATGCCGACGAAGCGGTTCTCGACGAGGTCGATGCGGCCGATGCCGTTGTCGCGGCCGAGATCGTTCAGCGCTTTGAGCAGCGTCGCCGGAGAGAGCTTCTTGCCGTCGAGCGAAATGGCGTCGCCCTTCTCGAAACCGATCTTGATCGTCGTCACCTTGTCGGGTGCGGCCATCGGCGAAATCGTGCGCTGATAAACGATTTCCGGTGCTTTCTTGGCCGGGTCTTCGAGCACTTTGCCTTCGGAGGAGGAGTGCAGAAGGTTGGCGTCGACCGAGAACGGCGACTCACCTTCCTTGTCCTTGGCGACTGGAATCTGGTGATCGCGCGCAAACTTCAGAAGCTCTTCGCGGCCCTTGAACGTCCATTCGCGCCATGGTGCGATGATCTTGATGCCTGGCTCGAGAGCGTAATAGCCAAGCTCGAAGCGGATCTGATCGTTGCCCTTGCCGGTCGCGCCGTGGCAGACGGCATCTGCGCCGACTTTCTTTGCAATTTCGATCTGCTTTTTGGAGATCAGCGGGCGCGCGATCGATGTGCCGAGCAGGTAGACGCCTTCGTAGACGGCGTTGGCACGGAACATCGGAAATACGAAGTCGCGCACGAATTCTTCGCGCAGGTCCTCGACAAAGATGTTCTCGGGCTTGATGCCGAGCATCAGCGCCTTCTTGCGCGCGGGTTCCAGTTCTTCGCCCTGACCGAGATCAGCAGTGAAGGTCACGACTTCCGCGCCGTACGTTTCCTGAAGCCATTTCAGAATGATCGACGTATCGAGGCCGCCCGAATAGGCGAGAACGACTTTCTTCACGGACTTGGCTGCGGCGGTCATACGGGCTGGCTTTCAAATGTTGTGGCGGGTCTGGAAACGCGCGGCACTATAGGGGCGACGGCGTGCCCCGCAAGTGTGGCTGAAGCGGCACCGCGACACGCCGCCAGCTTCTTCATTATGACGTTTTAACGAACGTCCGATGGGTTCAGCATCGGATGATGTCTCCTAATTCTGTCGGCCCAATCCGGAGGCGGGTGCTTCCCTCTCGAGAGCGTCGATTTTGGAACCCGAATCACATCCCCTGCGAATCGGCATTCCACGAGCGCTCGGGTCTATTTTCGGGTGCGATTGGCACGTGCTGAACGCCTCATTGCGGCGCTTTGCCAAACCCGCTCAAATCGAACACGGCGACACGGCGGCTGAAATTCAGGCCATATAGGGGATTGGCCTATCCCATATTCTCCCCGAATTCCCGGCATTTAGGCCGGAGGGGTTGCCATTCTGCATTGCACCAATTCCATGAACACAAAAAAGGCATGGTGAGAGCTATTTGGCGTAGGTCTGTCCGGCTCGAAATGATAAGGAAGCGGGAAATTTTCTGTCGGGGGAGAGCGGCCGTGTCCAGACTGAACGGATACCTTGCTTTGCTAATTTTGGCGGGTGGCGCGTTCACGCTGCCTCTCTCCGCCGAAGAAATAACGGTGACGGTGCCTCCTGATCCTCCGGCACAGACTGAGACTTCCGCCGCGCCTGCAGCCCAGCAACCGACACTGCCGTCGTTTACTGGCGGCAACGCCGCACCGGCGCCGATGGCGCAGGACACGACATCTCCGCCGCCGGAAACTCAGCAGGAGGCGGCACCTCCGGCACCGCCGCAGGCTGAACCGTCTCAGGCAACCGAAAGCGCACCTGCAGCTCCGGCCGCGCCGCAAGCTCCGAAGCATCAAGCCAAAGTGAAAAAGGCGAAAGCTCCCGCTGCAGCACCGGGAGCGCCGGGCGCGGCTGAGCCACCGGCCCACGCGGCTGCCGCTCCTGCGAAACCGAAGGCTAAGAAGGCGAGCGCGGCAGCGTCTTGCAAGGGCCTCGACGAAAACGCATGCGGCGGCAACAAAGCTTGCATCTGGGTTGTCGCCACGCCAGCGGAAGGTACGAGCAAGGCCACGAAGGCTGGCTGCAGATCTCTCGCGGCGATGAAGAAGGAAGCGAAAAAGGCCGATAAAGCAGCCAAATCTGACAAGCCTGAAGTTCTCCCCTGGGCGTCGCACACAAGCGCCACCTCACAGAGCGGAGCGGGCGCAGCGTCGACGAGTGATGGCGCGGCGAAGCCGAAGACCGCAAAGAAGACCAAGACTGCAAAGAAGACGGCGAAGCCGAAAGAGGCTGCGCCACCGCCGCCTGCTGCTGCGGAGGGCGGAGATCAAGCTGCTCCGTCATCCGATGCTCCTGCGGCATCGTCCGGCGCAGATTGATCGACGGGGCTGAGCCGATTGCCGTTGGCCGGCTCACGCCTTGTTCAGTGAAGATAGGTCAGACGTCGGCGCCGCTGTGCAAAATCGCCGAGCGAGTTCTCATCGTTGAATATCGAGCGCCACTGCGCGCATGCGGCATCGGCCGCATCCATGGCGCATGTGCTCGCCCGTGCCGTTGGAGCGGCGACTGAATAGGGCACGCCATAGCTCAGCATCATCGCCATCAGTGGACCTTGATAGAAGCTCCACGGAGTCGCGTTCATGAATGCGTTTGCCGTGAGGGATGGCCAAGCCGATGCTCCGGCCACGATTGCCGTCGTTGCAGGAGCAGCCCATGATTGCCAAACATCGGCAACTTGGTTGGGCCGTGGTGAAGCGCTTGGGTTCATCCAACAATCGACCCAGCTTTGCCACAGCGAAAAGGGGTCGACCGGATCCGGCACCGGCGGAGTCGTCGTCGCGTAAATCGTATTAACGAATTCTTCGTTGAGACGGCTTTGCCATGCAATTCCTGCTGCGAGCGAAGCTTGGCTCAATTCAAATAGGGCTTCGGTCGCCTTTTGCAGGCAGCGGAATGAAAGCGCGAAATCAATCACGGGCGAACTCTCCCCCCGAAAAGTCGCACCCTAGCAGATGTGTTGCATTGCAGCAATGATGATGCGGGACGGGAAGGCAGTGGCGGAAGCCCCGGTATTTGCTGGTTTGTTGGTCCACCGAGTTTTCGCGGCTGATAATTTCGGTTGCTGGTCGGACAGCGGATTTTTAGCGGTCGGCGTCGGATCTGTCGGAATCCGACAGACCGTCCTGGAGTTCCGGTTCGGTGGCTGAGGTTTCCCGCTTTTTGAAGCTGAGGCGATTGAGTAGCGTGCGGTAGGTCGGCCTTGGCGTCTCGAGCGGTGCGGGATGACGGATAACGACGCTCGTTTCCTCGTTCCTATTTTCCGGGCGCGGCTCGGCGATCGTTTCTGGTGAAGATGGCCTTTGGGCGGCGGCCGTAACTTCAGCAGGCGCCCGCCCTGCGAACTGACCTGATGCGAGCCAATAGACGAAGCCTGCAAAGAAGCCGGTCGTCAGGAAGGCCTTCAGAGCATAGTTATTGAGGATGGTCGGCTCGCCCGGAACTTCGCTCGAATACTGCGCGACGAAGCCAAGAAGTGCGATCACGACACCGCTACTCACATAGAAGGCGAGGCCGCGAAGCGAGAACAGTTCGCCGAGGCCGGCCACGATCAGCGCGAAGATGACGGCGAAGATTGCGACGTGCGTCGCGGTGAGCAGCGCGAGTTCGAACGTTTCTCCGGCCGTGCGCGGCAAGCGGCTCACGGGCTGTGCGAGAACCTCGCTCGGCGTGTTGACGAACAACATCGTCACGAGACCCGCCGCGATGCTCGCGAGGACGAACCCGAACGCCACCCGGGCGATCGATCCCAGGAACTTCAGCACAATACCCTGCCCCTGACCCGCCTTAACCGAAGGGTCAATTTACAGGGGCAAAGCTCAGGGTCTCAATAGAATTGTCCGGGCGAAGGACGCGGAATGTCGGCCCTATGCCTTCTCGGCACCAGCGCGGCGCTCGCTGGCGGTCAAGCGCAAGCTTTCCGACCTCAATTGCCCACAGGCCGCAAGAATATCGCGCCCGCGCGGCGTGCGGACGGGGCTCGCGTAGCCTGCCCGGTTCACGACCTCGGCAAAACGCTCGATCGTTTCCCAATCGGAGCATTCGTAGCGCGTGTTCGGCCACGGATTGAACGGGATCAGATTGATCTTCGCCGGGATGCCCGAGAGCAATTTCACCAGGGCGCGCGCCTCCGCGAGGCTGTCGTTGACGCCCTTCAGCATGACGTATTCGAAAGTGATGCGCCGCGCGTTCGAAAGCCCCGGATAGTTGCGGCAGGCCTCCATCAACTCCGCGATCGGATATTTGCGATTGATCGGCACGAGTTCATCGCGCAGCGCGTCGTTCGTCGCGTGCAGCGAGATGGCAAGCATCGTATCGGCTTCTTCGCCCCAACGCGGAATCTCGGGAACGACTCCGGACGTCGATAGCGTGATGCGCCGCTTCGAGAGCGCCAGCCCATCGCCGTCGGAAGCGACCTCCATCGCGGCTTTGACGTTGTCGAAATTGTAAAGCGGCTCGCCCATGCCCATCAGTACGACGTTGGTGATCTTGCGTTCGCTTGACGGAAGCAGGCGGCCGTCGTCCGGGCCTTTGGCGCCGGGCCAGTCGCCGATGCGATCGCGGGCCAGCATGATCTGGGCGACGATCTCTTCGGCCTCGAGATTGCGGACGAGACGCTGGGTGCCGGTATGGCAGAACGAGCATGTCAATGTGCAGCCGACCTGGCTCGAAATACAGAGCGTGCCGCGGTCGCTTTCAGGAATGTAGACGGTTTCGATTTCCGGCGGGCGGGCTTCGTGGCCGAGCTTCGCCAGGCGCAGAAGCCACTTGCGCGTGCCGTCGACGGAGATTTGCTCCGAGACGATCTCGGGGCGATCGAGCGTGTAGAGCGCGTCGAGTTGGCGGCGCAGATCCTTCGAGACATCGGTCATGTCCTCGAAGCGCGTGATGCCGCGCACGTAGATCCAGCTCCAAAGCTGGGTGATGCGCATGTTGAGCTGCTTCTCCGGAACGCCTGCAGCGGCGAGAGCTTCCTTCAGGCGCGCGCGCGTCAATCCCGCGAGCGAGCGCTTCGCGGGGGAGGCCAATGCATCGGCATCGATTTTAACGAGTGGAGCAGCAGTCATAATTAAAAATGGTTTCGAGCTTCGGAAGTGCGTTCTTTTACAGGCGTTCGGGGCCGGTGGATAGCATGCCGGATGCCGCGCCGATTTTTTGGCGGCGCTGGGCGACACGCGTTCCGCGCACTGGCCACCAAGCGTTGGGATTACAAGATAAATCGGCTCAGGTCGGCGTTTTTGGAAAGCTGTCCAACACGCTCGGTTACGTATGCGCCGTCGATGGCGAGCGCCTGGCCGTTGCGGTCGGATGCCTCGAACGAGATGTCGTCCAGGACGCGTTCCAGAACCGTCTGCAGGCGGCGCGCGCCGATGTTCTCAACGGTTGAGTTCACCTCGACGGCCGCATCCGCGATGGCGTCGATCGCATCAGGCTTGAACTCGAGCGTCACGCCTTCGGTTTCCATCAACGCGACGTACTGCTTGATCAGGCTCGCTTGCGGCTCGGTCAGGATGCGCTTCATGTCGTCACGCGTCAGCGCATTGAGTTCGACGCGGATCGGCAGGCGGCCCTGCAATTCTGGGAGAAGATCGGACGGCTTCGAGACGTGGAATGCGCCCGACGCGATAAATAGGATGTGGTCCGTTTTCACCGGTCCGTGCTTTGTCGTAACCGTCGTACCTTCGATGAGCGGAAGAAGATCGCGCTGCACGCCTTCACGCGAGACATCCGCGCCGCCGCGCGTGCCATCGCCGCGCGAGCAGATCTTGTCGATCTCGTCGAGGAAAACGATGCCGTTGTTTTGAACGGAGGTTACGGCCTCGGCCGTGATCTGATCGCTGTCGATCAGCTTGTCGCTTTCGTCTGCGATTAAGATCTCAAAACTGTCTCTGACCGTGACTCGGCGCGGCTTCGTCCGCTGGCCGAACGCCTTGCCCAGCATATCGCCGAGATTGATCGTCGACATCGAACCGCCACCGGGCATGTCGAACATTGGCATCTGCGGAGCGGTGTCGGCGACGAGGATTTCGATCTCCTTGTCGTTCAACTCGTTGTTGCGCAATTTCTTGCGGAAGCTTTCGCGCGTTGCGGGCGACGATCCGCTGCCGACGAGCGCGTCGATCACACGTTCCTCGGCGGCCTTTTCGGCGCGGGCGCGGACCTCCTGGCGCTTGACGTTCTTGACGAGTGAGATCCCGACCTCGACGAGGTCGCGGATGATGCTGTCGACGTCGCGACCGACGTAGCCGACCTCGGTGAATTTCGTTGCTTCGACTTTCAGAAACGGCGCGCCTGCGAGCTTCGCGAGACGCCGCGAAATTTCGGTTTTGCCGACGCCCGTCGGCCCGATCATCAGAATGTTTTTGGGCAGGACTTCCTCGCGCAGCTCTCCGGTCAGCTGCTGGCGGCGCCAGCGGTTACGCAAGGCAATTGCCACGGCGCGCTTGGCGTCGTGTTGTCCGACGATATAGCGATCGAGTTCGGAAACGATTTCGCGGGGAGAGAAGTTCGTCATGTTCTCGCTTGGGGAAGGTAGGGACCGATAGCGGTCGATTTCAGAATTGGCAGTAGGCGATTGCGCAGGGGATGCCAGAAGACGCCGAGAATCAAGACGAAGCCGCCGACGAGGGCAAGGGTCATGATGAAGGATATCGGCATGCCGCCGCTATCCGGCAGGCTGATGCCGCCGCTCAGGACGTCGTAGACGGCGACGGTAAAGGACGCTAGCGACGAGACCAGCAGTGCGCGGCGGTCGATGGCGAGCGCGAAAAGCGCCAACAAGAAAACCGTCAGCAGAATGATGCCGGATGTCGCGCCGCCGTTCGTCGAACTTTTGATCAGCATCAGGGCGGGTGACACGATCAGCGGCGCGGCGACGAGATGCAGCCAGAACGCACAGTCGGACAAACGCGTAACGCGGCGCGGATCGCGAGCATCATAGAAGAGTGCCACGGCCAGGACGACCAGTCCGTAGCCGATAGTGGCGAATGAGACGCCGACACCGATTTCCTGAAGGCTTCGGGCGGCGACGACGTAGCCAAAGCAGGCAATGAGCGCGAGCGTGAACGGCAGCCGGAAGCGAAGATAATAGATCAGCGATGCGATCAGGGCGGGAAGGCCGAAGACCAGCGTCGGATTTCGCCAGAAGGCGAGTTCGGAGGCAACGTCCCAGTTCGATGTCTTGAGGTTGTCCCAGTGCAACTGGATCACGACAGCCGCCGCGGCGAACACGACGAACAGAATGGCCAGCACCATGCCCGGCAAGACGGCGCGCAGGCGGGCAACCAGAATGTCGCTCAGGACCCAGAAAACACCAGCGCCGACAGCCATCGTGGCCGCCCAGCCGAGGCCGAAGAAGGTCGTCGACGTGGCTGCGAGCACGGCGCCCGCGACGAGCAAGACACCGATCGTCAGGAAGACGTCGTTGAAGCCGTTCAGGAAGCGGAAGCGTTCTTCGTCGGCGAGTGCCGGTTCGCCGTCGGGGCCGAGAGTGGGCGAGGACGCACCGCGCATCGCCCGCAATTTTTCAGCCTGCGCCGCATCGATGACGCCTGCGTCAACTGCGGCCTGCAGGTCGTCGGGGGATGGTCCATTGGCCATGATGGGTCCGCGCCCTTACGAGGTTTTGGAGTCGAGCGTTTCGACGACGATGTTCGAATTCGTGTACACGCAGATTTCGGCGGCAATGGACATGGCTTTTCGAGCAATGGCTTCTGCGTCGAGCGGCTGGTCGAGAAGGGCGCGAGCCGCGGCGAGTGCATAGTTTCCGCCCGAGCCGATACCCGCGATCGCGTTTTCCGGCTCCAGGACGTCGCCCGTACCGGTCAGGACGAGGGTCGTCGTTGCGTCGGCAACGATCATCATCGCCTCGAGACGGCGCAGAAAGCGGTCGGTGCGCCAGTCTTTGGCAAGCTCGACGCAGGCGCGGGTCAGTTGTCCGGGGTACTGCTCGAGCTTGGCTTCGAGGCGTTCGAACAGCGTGAACGCGTCGGCCGTGGCTCCTGCAAATCCGCCGATGACGTCGCCTTTGCCGAGGCGGCGGACCTTCTTGGCGTTCGATTTGATGACCGTCTGGCCGAGGCTGACCTGACCGTCACCGGCAACTACAACTTTGCCACCCTTGCGAACCGTGAGGATCGTGGTGGCGTGCCAGCTCGAATTGCCGGAATTTTGGCTCTCATGCGTCATATGTATCGCGTCAGTTAAGCTCTTGGTGTCAGGATGCAAGGAGTCTCTGGATTGGCCTTTGCGACTCCCCTTGCGGGCAGCCTGCGGCCACGGGGCCCACAGCCGGCCTTGGCCGCCGGGGCCTTGTGCTGATAAACGCTCGGGCGGGTCGCCCGCAAGATAGAGGCTTTGTTGGCGTGGGCGGGAGGCCGCCAAGGCAGGCAAAGTTGATTAACGATTTGTGACGACGACGGAGAATGATTCACGTGAAGCGCCAGGCGACAATCACGCGCAAGACCAAGGAGACCGAGATCTCCGCGACCGTCAATCTGGACGGCTCGGGCGCATATGACATTTCTACGGGGATCGGCTTTCTCGATCACATGCTCGAGCAACTGGCGCGGCATTCGCTGATCGACATCACGCTCAGGGCCAAGGGCGATCTTCACATCGATTTCCACCACACCGCCGAGGACACGGGCATCGTTCTCGGGCAGGCGATCGCGAAGGCGCTCGGCGACAAGGCGGGCATCGTTCGCTATGCCGACGTGCATCTGCCGATGGACGAGACGCTGACGCGCGTTGCAATCGACGTTTCGGGCCGTCCGTTCCTGATCTGGAAGGCCGAGTTTTCGCGCCACAAGGTCGGTGAGATGGATACCGAGCTTTTCCGCGAATGGTTTCAGGCGTTCGCACAGAATGCCGGTATCACGCTGCACGTCGAAAACCTGTATGGCGAGAACAATCACCATATTGCGGAGACCTGCTATAAGGGTCTGGCCCGCGCGCTGAGAGCGGCGATTGCGGTTGATCCGCGCCAAGCCGGGCGCGTCCCTTCGACGAAGGGTATGCTACAGGGCTGATCGGTCATGGAGTTTTGCTTTTGCGGGCGTCGAGGAGTTTATCTTCCGTGGTGACTTACACTGTCCATGAACCGCCGGATCCCGGTTCCGATCGCGCCGATCGCGGCGTCGAGCTGGAGTTCGTCAAAGACGGATTTTCGTGGCTGACGGCCATCTGCCCGCCGATCGGGCTTCTTGCCAATGGGCTTTGGCTTTTTGCTCTCGCTTATCTGGTTGGCGCCGCTGCTCTCGGGTGGGCGCTTAGCGCATTGAAGCTCGATCCGCAGATGACCGGTGTCGTGTTCCTGATGATCAATATCTACCTCGGATTTGAGGTTTCGACGTTGAAGCGCTGGATGCTCGAGCAGACCGGTTGGCAGGCGCTGGGTGTCGTCACCGGAAAATCGATCGCAGAATGTGAACGGCGATTCTTCGAAAGCTGGCTTCCGGAGCAGCCGATCATCGCCAATGGGACGACAAGCGAATCCGGTGCGGTCAGGGCTGCTCCTGTTCCGCGGCGTGGCTCTCGCTTCTGGCCGTTTGGAACGCGGCGCTGATCCGAACCTGAAATGCAAAACGTCGTCATCATCGATTACGGATCGGGGAACCTTCACTCCGCGGCCAAAGCTTTCGAAAGCGCGGCGCGCGAGAGTTCAGTTCCTTCCAACATCATCGTCAGCCCGCGACCGGAAGACGTGCTGGCGGCTGACCGCGTCGTGCTGCCCGGCGTCGGCGCCTATGGCGACTGCAAGCACGGCCTTGAGCGTGTTCCGGGACTGATTGCGGCGCTGGAAGACTCTGTCCGTACCAAAGGGCGGCCGTTTCTCGGCATTTGCGTCGGCATGCAGCTTCTGAGCGAGCGTGGGCTCGAATTTACCGAGACGCCGGGGCTCGGATGGATCAAGGGCGAAGTGCGCGCCATCGAGCCCAAGGACCCGGCGCTCAAAATCCCGCACATGGGATGGAACACGCTCAACGTCGTCAACGGCCACGCGCTGTTGGACGGCATTCCGACGGGGCCGGACGGCTGGCATGCGTATTTCGTGCACTCGTTCGGGCTCGTGCCGAAAGAGCGCCGCGTCGTCGTTGCGGAGACGGACTACGGAGGTCCGATTACGGCGCTCGTCGCAGACGGCAATATCGCGGGCACGCAGTTTCACCCTGAGAAGAGCCAGAAGCTCGGTCTCAAGCTGATCGCGAACTTTCTTGGCTGGAAGCCCTAGGGAGCGGCTTTCGGATCCCGGCCTGCGCCGGGGTGACGGGCATGCCACAAGCCGTGCCAATGCGGCCCTTGATGAGCCGCTTCAGCGCTTCAATGAGAAGGGCGGGCGACGGCATTCACGGCAGACTGGAATGCGGTCCAGACGCCGCGCGGCAGTTGCCAGGATGATGCCGGTTCCTCGTCTTCGAGACGTCCCTGCATCCATTCTATACGCGTGGCGATCTGCCGGTCGGCGCGGCCAAGCTCATGCACGGCGAGCTCGTTGGGGTGATCGAACAGGATCGCGAGCCGACGCTTGATCTGATCGGCGCTGAGCCAGCTCCGCACATACCAGACGCCGTTGCCGACGGGGGCATATTCGGAGGCGATGTAGGGAAGCGAGAACGAGACTGCCCAGGTGTCCTGGACGGGGGACTTCGGGGTGTGATGGACGAGATACGTTTTCATGGCATGTTCCGGGGCGTTGGGGGGACAGCGGAGCAAGGAACGCGGAACGCAACTCGATACAAACGCACGTCGGCCGAAGGGCAGGCCGGTCTAGAAAAGGGAGGCCCGGGATCGGGGGCGATCCCAAGGCTCTCCGTCATGGTCTTTGAGCGGGACGGACCCATGGGACGAAGGGGGAGACAGCCCGCCCCGCCCAAAGACCTGAAACTTTATCCAGCTCTGGCAAACGGCAGCTCGGGTTCGAGCGGCTCGGATACCGGCGCGGGGGGCGAGGGGAAGGCGATGATATTGCCGTCGGGCGCAAGGTCGAGACCGGGGCGCCGCTGGCGGAACCACCGAAGGGACGTGTTGGTCAGCACCGCGTCGCGCTTGGTCGCTTGAATGAGTAGGCCGTCCTCTTCGGTCAGCAGTTCTCTCAGATCGGCTTCAAGCTCGACTTCCTCCCGCTCCGACATCACGTACCAGGTGTTCACCAGGGGCCGGGCCCACTTATCGCCGAGACCCATGATGAGCTGCGCGATGACGTGCTGATTGCGGTTCGGCTTGGCGAGATCGTACGAGATCAGATAGGTGCGCATCGGGCTCTCCTAACGTTCAGGGGGAGGGGTCGGTACGCTTACGGTGACCCGGGACGGCGTCTGATTTAGGGCGCCGTGAACATAGGAAGAACATGCCACGACTCAGCGCGGTTGTCCAGTGCTTGTTCTAAAAACGTTCTTGTGAAGTTCTTAACGTCGTGGTAGGGGCAACGAGCCGTTAAGTCTCAGGAAACAAGCTCAATTGGCCGGGATGCGGGGCGAGCGGGACGCGCCGGTGGGGGCCGGGGTCGACGCGGGCTTCGAGACCGGGGAATCGAGCCCGGAATTCTTCGAGTGCCCGGGCGCGGCTGCCCGGAAAGCGCGTTTCTTCCCAGATTTCGTAAAGGCGGCGCGGGTCGCAGGCGTAGCGGCGCTGCAGGTCGATCGGACGGGTACGGAGCCAGCGCGCGATCCAAATATCGACGGCGTCATCCTCGGTCAGCGGACGACGCGCGACGGGAGGCGGAGGCTCGACTAGGAACGCAGTGGTCATGATTCTCTATCTGCGCGTTGCGACTCCGCTTCGCGGAGCCGGCCGCAACGCGCACCGGTGCTTGACGCGGGGCGCGATCCGCGATTGATCGCGCCCAGAAGACTAGAGACCGAACATAGCAAACCGATGGCCTTGGGTCGAACGTCATCCCGGCGCAGGCCGCGATCCGTCCAAGCGTCTCCTGAAATTCGGAACGCAGGCCTGGACGGATGCCCGCCTTCGCGGGCATGACGAAGTTATGGGAGCAGTGGCTTCCGCATCAAAGCGAGTGATGAATTGATCCTATTTCCCGCGATTGATCTTAAAGACGGCAAGTGCGTGCGGCTGAAGCTCGGCGAGATGGACGCCGCGACGGTGTTCAACGACGACCCTGCGGCGCAGGCCCTCACGTTCGAACAGCAGGGCTTTACCTATCTGCACATTGTCGATCTCAATGGCGCGTTCGCGGGCAAGCCGGTCAACGGCGCTGCGGTCGAAGCGATCCTGAAAGCGATCAAAATGCCGGCGCAGCTCGGCGGCGGCATCCGCGATCTCGCGACGATCGAGATGTGGCTCGATAAGGGCATCCGCCGGGTCATCCTCGGCACGGTCGCGGTGCGCGATCCGGCGCTGGTCAAAGAGGCGGCGAAGCGATTTCCCGGGCGCGTCGCGGTCGGTATCGACGCGAAGGGTGGCAAGGTCGCCGTCGAGGGATGGGCCGAGACGTCCGAGTTGACGGCTGTCGATCTCGCCAAGCGTTTCGAGGATGCGGGCGTCGCCGCGATCATCTATACGGACATCGAGCGCGACGGTGTTCTGAAGGGGCTAAATCTGCCGGCGACCGCGGCCCTCGCCAAGGCGACGCGCATTCCGGTCATTGCCTCCGGCGGCTTGGCTTCAATTGCGGACGTGCGCGAACTTATGAAGCCCGAGTATAGCATGCTCGAAGGCGCGATTACGGGACGGGCGCTCTATGACGGGCGCATCGATCCAAGAGAAGCTCTCGAACTTTTGGGAACAGCATGAAGATTGGTGACAAGGTTCGCGTGGAGCGGATGCCTGACGGTCTCCCTCCGGACAACAAGCAATTGCAGACGCTCTTTCGCGGCTGTCTCGGCAAGACGTTTCCGATCATCAAGTTTGATGACGGCCTTGTCGAGCTGCATGTCGGCGAAGTGTTCGGCAAACCTGCCGAGTATCATCAGATCTGGCTCGAACCGGGCCAGGTGAAATTGGTCGAGGCCTGAATTTGAACGTGATGCCGCAATCCGCGTCGGCCGAGCCTAAAATGCCGCCCGAGATCGCGCGACGTCGCACGTTCGCGATCATCTCGCATCCCGACGCCGGTAAAACAACGCTGACGGAAAAGCTGCTGCTGTTCGGTGGCGCCATTCAGATGGCCGGTGCCGTCAAGGCGCGTGGTGAGCGGCGGCGCACGCGGTCCGACTGGATGCAGATCGAGCAGCAGCGCGGCATCTCGGTGACGTCGTCGGTGATGACGTTCGAGAGGAACGGCATCGTCTACAACCTGCTCGATACGCCGGGCCACTCCGATTTCAGCGAAGACACGTATCGCACGTTGTCGGCTGTCGACGCGGCCGTGATGGTGATGGACGCCGCGAAGGGCATCGAAAGCCAGACGCGCAAGCTGTTCGAAGTTTGCCGGCTTCGCGATATTCCGATCATCACCTTCATCAATAAGATCGACCGCGAAGCGGAAGATCCGTTGACGCTGCTCGATCAGATTGCGTCGGATCTGGCGCTCGATCTCGTGCCGATGGCATGGCCGGTCGGCATGGGCACGGACTTCCGCGGCGTTCTCGATCTGATGGACAACAGAATCCTGCTGCCCGAGAACGGCGAGCGCGGCGCGTCCTTCGGGCATGCGGAAGCGTTGGGCGAGCTTGCCGACATTCGCAAGATCGACGGCATCGACGAACGGATTGCCGACCGCGCGCTCGAAGGCGTCGAGCTTGCTCAGGGTGCACTGCCGCCGTTCGATCTCGACGCGTTTCGCGAAGGGCATCTGTCGCCGGTGTTCTTCGGCAGCGCTCTCAAGAATTTTGGTGTCGAGCAGCTTCTCGATGCGCTCGGCCAGTGGGCGCCAGGACCCTTGCCGCGCAAGGCAACGCAACGCACCGTCGAGCCCGGCGAAGATCAGGTGACGGGTTTCGTGTTCAAGGTGCAGGCGAACATGGACCCGAACCATCGCGACCGTGTGGCGTTCGTGCGACTTTGCTCGGGCCGCTTCAAGCGCGGCATGAAGCTGCTGCATGTGCGCGACAACAAGCCGATGACGGTTTCATCGCCGACGTTTTTCTTCGGACAGGGCCGTGAGACGGCGGACGAAGCCTATGCCGGCGACATCATCGGCGTGCCGAACCACGGAACGCTGCGCGTCGGCGATACGCTGACCGAAAAAGAGAGTTTGAAATTCACCGGCATTCCGAACTTCGCGCCGGAGTTGTTGCGCCGCGTCGTCATTCAGGATGCGATGAAAGCGAAGCAGCTCAACCGGGCGCTCGACGATCTCGCTGAAGAGGGCATCGTTCAGGTGTTCACGCCGATCGCGGGAGGTCGTCAGATTCTCGGCGTCGTCGGCCAGCTGCAATTCGAAGTTCTGCAATCGCGCGTTGCCAACGAATACGGTGTGCCGGTGACGCTTGAACAGTCGCCGTTCGAGCTGGCGCGATGGATCTCGGCAGACGATCCGGCGAAGCTGCAGAAATTTGTTGATGCGCATCGCGGCGAAATCGCGACGGACCGCGACGGAGCTTTGGTGTTCCTTGCGGAGAGCGCGTGGATGCTCAAATACAAGGGCGAAAAATTTCCGGACATAAAATTCGCCGCGCTCAGAGAACGCGGCGAATGAGAGCGACAGGATTTGAATTCGGTCAAACGGAGATATTAGGGCCGCGCGGTGCGGGATCGCTGTACCTGTGCTCGATTTTTTCGAGCCAACGGTTGAGATCCTTCTCGAGCGCGTCCGTTTGGGCGGACGCTTTACCGTGCTGCAGCTCCGTTATGGTCGCTTCGCTGTCGAGCGAGCCGCGGATTGCGTCATGTTGATTGGCGAACTGCGTCAGTGCTTCGGAGTGCTCTTCGACGGCGCCGTGCGCTTCGAGTTTCGTACGCGCTTGCGCAATCCGATCTTGCAGCGCGGAAAGGCGAGCGCGAAGGTTGAGCGGAGCGAATTCGTCGGCCATTGATAGAGATTCCTTATGCAAGTGCAACTCCGGGAGTCACGCACCTACGCAAAACTCCTAAACGTCATCGTTCGTAAAGGGTTCCCCCGGAAATTGGTTTATACGCTCGACGGCGAACAATGCTCATGATAGCCGGACTCGGCTCAATCTCTTAGTAAAATAACCGCCATAACCATGCTTAAAGTTCGCATCATTCCGTGCCTCGATGTCAAAGACGGACGTGTCGTCAAAGGCGTCAACTTCGTCGATCTGATCGACGCAGGCGACCCGGTCGAGGCTGCAGCGGCTTATGACGCGGCCGGAGCGGATGAGCTTTGCTTTCTCGACATCACTGCGAGCCACGAAAATCGCGACACGATCTTCGACGTCGTCGAGCGGACGGCAAACCGCTGCTTCATGCCATTGACTGTCGGCGGTGGCGTTCGAACCGTCGATGATATTCGCAAGCTTCTCGAAGCCGGTGCCGACAAGGTTTCGATCAATACCGCGGCGGTCAGCAATCGCGCGTTCGTCAAGGAGGCGAGCGAGAAGTTCGGCGCCCAGTGCATTGTCGTCGCCATCGATGCGAAGAAGGTTTCGAGCCAAGGCGAGCCACCGCGCTGGGAGATCTTTACGCACGGCGGACGGAAGCCGACCGGCATCGACGCAATTGCATATGCGCGCGAGGTCGCGGAACTCGGCGCGGGCGAAATTCTTTTGACGTCGATGGATCGCGACGGAACGAAATCGGGATTTGACGTCGAACTGACGCGCGCGATTTCGGATGCGGTTTCCATTCCTGTGATCGCGTCGGGCGGCGTCGGGACGCTTCAACACCTGGTGGATGGCGTGCAGAACGGCCATGCCAGTGCGGTACTTGCTGCCTCGATCTTTCACTTCGGGACGTATTCCATTCCGGAAGCCAAATCCTTCATGGCCGACGCCGGTCTTCCGATGAGGATCGATACCTGAGCGCGATTTCCCCTCCCCGCGAGGGGGAGGGCAGAAGATGGCTAAGGCGCGGGTGTTTTGTCGGGATAGAGGCAGATGTCATTGATCAGGCAGCGCCAGCATTCCGGTCGCCGTGCCTTGCAGATATAGCGCCCGTGCAGGATCAGCCAGTGATGCGCATGCAGCGCGTATTCGGGCGGAACCACACGAAGCAAGTCGGCTTCGACGGCAAGCGGCGTTGTTCCTCGCGATAATCCGACGCGGTTTGCGACGCGGAAGACGTGCGTATCGACCGCCATCGTCGGATGACCAAATGCAATATTCATCACGACGTTGGCCGTCTTCCGGCCGACGCCCGGAAGCGTTTCGAGAACATCGCGATCGCCCGGCACCTGACCGTCGAACTCGTCGACGAGGCGCTTCGACAGCGCGATGACGTTCTTCGCCTTGGTGCGATAGAGCCCGATCGTCTTGATATAATCGCGTAGCTTTTCCTCGCCGAGCGCGACCATCTTGGCGGGCGTACTGGCGACCTTAAAAAGAGCTGGGGTCGCCTTGTTGACGCCGGAGTCGGTCGCCTGGGCCGAGAGCACCACGGCGACCAGCAGGGTATAGGGGTTAACGTATTGTAACTCGCCTTTGGGCTCGGGACTTGCGGCATGGAAGCGGCGGAAGACTTCGCGAATTTCCGCCTCCGTCAGCAGCGTGCGGTGGCCCCCTTTTGCTGCCGATTTTTTAAGCACTGCGGCGTTTTTTTTTCCTGACTTGCGTTCCGGCCTGGAACTGCGGATGCTTGGCGGACTTGAATCTTGGGGTGCTTTGGCCATCAGAAAGTCCGTACTGCAATCGCGGTTGCCGGCGGTAAAGTGTGAGTCAGAGAAGCTGAGAGATGACTGACAGTCTCACAGAAAAGCAATCCTCAAAAGAAACGCGATTTGTGCTGCACCCCTATCGGTCGCTGCCGCCCGCCGGTTTTTTGGCGCTGATGATTGCCATCGGTCTTGTCAGTTTTACCGTCGGGATCATTTTCTTTTTCATGGGCGCGTGGCCGGTCTTCGGATTTTTCGGGCTCGACGTCGCGCTGATCTATTATGCGTTCAAGCGCAACTATCGCTCAGGCAGGCTCTATGAAACGATTACGCTCTCTCCCGAGCTCTTGAAGTTGACACGCGTCCATCCTTCGGGACGCCGGGAGGAGTTCGATTTCAATCCTTACTGGGCGCGCGTGCGCGTTTCGATCGATCATCCGGATGGGCGAACGTCGATGCGGCTCATAGCACAGGGCAAGGAAGTGCTGTTCGGTCAGTTTCTGACCGACGACGAGCGGCGCAATTTCGCCGACGCCTTGACCGGCGCGCTCGTCACGACGCGCGGGTCGCTGTTCTGAGTTAGTCGTTGAGCATCGTCAGAGCGGCGCGGCGGTCACCGGGCTTCAATCGCAAGAACTGCGTACGCGCCGCCTTGATGTCTTTTTCCGCACCCGTCTCGGACGCCGCCTTCAGGGCTTTCGTCGCCGCGTGATCGGCGCCGACGACGAACGCGAGGGCGCTGGCCAGGCGGCCCATCATGGCCGCATCGAATTTGAAGTCGTCGTCAGCCATCTGATTTACTGGAACCGGCCGCCGCGCTGCAGAACCTCGATCTTGTAGCCGTCGGGGTCTTCGATGAAGAAGAACTTGCCGAACGGCTGGCCATCATGGGTCATCGTCTTGATGTCCTTCGGTTGATAGCCTGCCGCTGCGATACGGGCGCGCTCGGCTTCGAGATCGTCGACGGCGAAGGCGACATGGCCGTAGCCGTTGCCAGGATCGTAAGGCTCCGCGCGGCCCTTGTTGACCGTCAGCTCGAGTTCGAAATCGTTTTCGGGGTTCTTCATGTAGACGAGGGTGAAGTCGGGCCAGTCGCGGCGGTCGGAGACTTTGAGGCCGAAGCAGTCTTCGTAGAATTTCACCGAGCGCGCTTCATCGAACACGCGCACCATCATGTGGATCGCCTTGGCCATCGTCATGCTACTCCCGATTTCATTTTATTCGGACATCATAACATGACCGGGCTTTTGACCCAGCCATGACGTCACTAGAGCCACGGACGCGAGGAGGATGTCGACTTTTCGAACGATGAGATCGCGTTCGATTTCTCGAGCGTCAGGCCGATGTTGTCGAGGCCGTTCAAGAGGCAATGCTTGCGGAACGGATCGATGTCGAACTTGATGACGCCGCCGTCCGGTCCGCGGATCTCCTGCTTTTCGAGATCGACGGTCAGCGTGGCGTTGGCGCCCCGTTCCGCGTCGTCCATCAGCTTATCGACTTCGCTTTGCGGCAGCTTGATCGGAAGGATGCCGTTCTGGAAGCAGTTGTTATAGAAGATGTCGGCGAAGTCCGGCGCGACGACGCAGCGGATGCCGAAGTCGAGCAACGCCCACGGCGCGTGCTCGCGCGAAGAGCCGCAGCCGAAGTTCTCACCGGCGACCAGGATCGTCGCTTTGCGGTATTGCGGCTTGTTCAGAACGAAGTCCGAAATTTCGTTGCCGGTCGCCGGGTCGTAGCGCATTTCATAGAACAGCGACTTGCCAAGTCCGGTCCGCTTGATCGTCTTCAGGAACTGCTTCGGGATGATCATGTCGGTATCGACGTTGCGGATCGGCAAGGGCGCCGCGACGCCGGTCAGAACCGTGAACTTGTCCATATTATCGTCTCCAGTCGGTCAGTCGCGCGAGTTGATCAGGCGCGTAGCGTATCGGCCAGCGCCCGAAAATAGCCCTCCGCCGAAGTCAGCCGCCGCGCGTGGCGGAAGGCGCCGAACTCCCGGATGGCGGCTTCGAGATCGAAGGGCTTCAGATGCTCAAGGCGTCGTTTAACGCCAGCCCGCTTGCGCCCGTCAAGATGCACATCGAGCGCGGCCATTATGGTTTCAAGATAGCCCGAGATCCGGCCGAGCTCGCGCGTCGCCGTCAGGACGGCCGAACGGTCGTTCGGGGCGGTTTCGAGCCTCCCGAGGGCTGTTGCGGCTCTTCCGAGCGTCGCGGCTATTTCCTCGGCATAAAGCGCCACCTTTTCGCGGCCGAGATTGTCGAGTCGGGCGGCCACGGCCAGCCAGCGGTGTATCGTCTCAGCGAGGCTGGAAAGGTGTCGAAGATAGGCGGCGAACCGCATGGGCAAAGTCCTGGATATTGGAGTCCAGGATTTTACGGCCGCCAACGTGCGCGGGGATAAGATTTTCGCGGCTTCGGCGATCGATGTTGCGTGGAGCCGCTGGTGTCAGCGGATCGTCGGGTCTTCGTAGCATTTGCGCATGTAGGCGCAACGATATGATCCCGAGAAGTGCATCGCATCGCCCTTGGCCGGCGAAATGAACGTGCAGACCTCTTCGAGGCCTTCGGGCGTCAGCCAACCTTGGCGGCGGCCGCGCTGCACGGCGAAGCAATCGGCGGTTTCTTCGTCCGGCCCGCGAAACTGATGGCCGCACTCGTGCGCGTAGATCCACTGCTTAACGGGGGTGGAGACTTTGTCGAGGTACCTCGGATTCATGATGATGAACCCGGGATAAGCCGCGCCGTAGTCGTCGAGCTTGTTGTCGATGACTGTCGGGCGCTGGCCGCAGAGCTGTCGCCGCCCATCGAGCTTGAAGTCTCCCGGCTTCAGAACGCGGCTGTCGCCTCCAGCCGTCGAAACGTACTGTTCGGGCGTCGGAATGCCATCGCCGAGATTCTTGGCATCCTGTGCATCGGCACCGGGCGCAAGGACAAGCGCCAGGCCAACGCAAAGGCTCATGGCGAATCGATGAAAGAATCCCCGTGCTGTCATCCCCACGCCCGTTTTCAAGAATTACCCCGTCGATTTCGTGCCCGTCTCTACAACATGGCGCGAAACGCCTTATGGCTCAACCATAGCTAACTTGTGGCATCAAGGAGGTTAATGTCGTGTGTGGCGAACCGACGTCACACCGGAACTTCGGCTTCGATCGCCTCCATATCCTCGTCGGAAAAGCCGAAATGATGGCCAATTTCGTGGACGAGCACATGACTGACCAGATGGCCTAGTTCTTCCCCGCTTTCCGTCCATTCGTCGAGAATGGCGCGGCGATAGAGAAAAACCATATCAGGTTCGCGCGCGCTCTCCATGACGCTCTGTTTCGTCAGGCTGACGCCTTGATAGAGGCCG
This sequence comes from Hyphomicrobium sp., assembly GCA_035547255.1. Lineage (GTDB taxonomy): Bacteria > Pseudomonadota > Alphaproteobacteria > Rhizobiales > Hyphomicrobiaceae > Hyphomicrobium_B. The sequence continues at coordinate 3,011 of DASZVX010000131.1, read as the reverse complement.
GTGAGTTCGAACGGATCTTCGATGCCGAGACTTTCGAGGATTTCGTCGGTCGCAAAATCCTCGACGCGAATCAAAAGATCGCCGGACATGGCGCGGAATTCGGCCGGCAGTTTCTCCCAAGCCTCCGCTGCAAGCGCCTCGAAATCAGCAAGCGTTGGCGCCTTGGCGTCGGCCCATTCCTTCGACACTTGATCTCTCCTGTGGTCTCGCGACGATCCGCGACCACGGACATAGTGTCGTCGCGAGGGAATGGAAGGCTTTCGGTCATGCGGCCTTGTCGGCGATAAGAAGCAGTTCCTGCAATGTGAAATGCAGCGCGCCGCTCTCGTCGCGCCGCGGTTTGAGGAATGTTCGCAAATGCTGCGATCCATTCGTCAGAATGCGTTCGAGTTCCGCGACGGTTGCCGGGGCGCACCGCATGCGCGTCACCCATGATTTGAAATCGAGTTCTTTGCCGAATTGCTCGCGGGCGATGATCTTGAATCCGTCGGTTTCAAGCAAGTCGATCCACGTTTTCGGCGGCGGCGCATGCCCATGACTCGGATCACGCAATTTTTCGAAAACGTTGTAGGCTGCGGTCGCGTTTTCGATTTCGGCCGGTGTCGCGTCGGCCAGTTGGCTTGCATCCGGCGCCACGTTGTCGACCAAGGCAAAACGTCCGCCCTTTTTCAAAACGCGACGCACTTCGCTGACAAAGCGCCTGAGGTCCGGGAAATGATGGGCCGCCAGGCGGCAGCAGACGAGGTCGAAGCTTTCGTCTTCGAAAGGCAGCGCGCCAGCTTCCGCCGTTGCGGTCGATATGTTGGCGAGCTTCTTTTCAGCCGCGAGCTTTGCGGCTTGCACCAGCATCTCGTCGGTGATGTCGCCGGCAACGACGCTCGCCACATGCGGCGCGAACGCGGCGGCCATGTGCCCGGCTCCCGTTGCCACGTCCAGGGCGCGCCAATTATGCTGCGGTGCAGCGAGTTCCACGATTCGGGCGAGGCTCTCGCCCTTGGCGTGGACCTCGGAGGTGGCGTAATCGGGCGCAGCCATACCAAACTGTGACCGAATAAGCGCGGTGGCATCCTTAGTCACGCTAACTCCATTTTCGGTTTAACGGTTTCGTAGAAAACCGTTTGTGTTCAGCGTCTCGGCAGGCGATCTTAAATTCCGGCAAGAACATTTGCCGCATCGTTCTGGGGCGGGGCCGATCCTATGTCTGGCCCCACTTTTTTACGGGCATTTCCTACAACAAAATCGAGAATTTATGAGATGTCGCAGACATTGGCGTTTCGCCCCCGGCAAGATTCCTTGCCGACAGAAGAGGGCTCGTGGCACGGCGATGCCAAATCCTTAGAACTCCGTATCCTAAAAAGTGAAACAGAGGTTCGCGAGGCACTGCGCCTTCGCGGCCGCGCCTATACGGCCATCGGCTACGATATCGAGAAAGCCGACGAGGAATACACCGATCATTTCGATACGCTTCCGACGACGGTCCTGCTCGGCGCTTATGATCACGAGCGGCTGGTTGGTTCTGTCCGCCTTTGCTTCTCACTGCCCCAATCACTTTCGACGTTGCCCTGCGCCGCCTACTACCCGGCTTTGAAAGAGATGAATCGCACGCGGAGTCGTGGCTTCGTCGAAGTGTCCCGGCTGTCGATCGAGCCGGACCTCAACAACATATCCTACCGGACGACGCTCTATGCGTTTCTGGTGCGCGCATCGTTGACCGCGGCGCTCGCGGCCGGCGTCTCGATGCTGCTGATTGCGACGCGGCCCGACTGGGTGAAGTTTTATCGCTACATGCTCGGCTTCCAGCAGATCGGCGAGCCGGCACTCTATCCGCCTGGAGATTTCAAGATCACGCTCCTCGGCGGCAGCCTCGAGCAGGCGCGCATGCGTCAGCGGCTACAGAACCGCTTCTTCAAGATTACGGAAGAAGAAGTTGCCAGCATGCAGAGCGCCATCATGCCGGCTCTGAACCGCACCGGACTTACCGAAGACAGCAAGATCGCGGTTTAGCGACGCTTGAGAGCGCCGGCGACTCTCTGCGGGGAGCCGGCCGCCGGCGCGGTCATTTGGATTGGGCTAATCAGCCCTGCCAGTTCCTGACGTCGACGAAGTGGCCTTCGAGCGCGGCAGCGGCGGCCATGATCGGCGACACGAGGTGCGTGCGGCCCTTGTAGCCCTGGCGGCCTTCGAAGTTGCGGTTCGAGGTCGAGGCGCAGCGCTGGCCCGGCTTCAACTGGTCCGGGTTCATGCCGAGGCACATCGAGCACCCGGGCTCGCGCCATTCGAAACCGGCCTCCTTGAAGATCTTGTCCAGGCCTTCGGCTTCCGCCTGCTCTTTGACGAGGCCTGATCCCGGCACGATCATCGCGTATGCGAGGCGCGACGAGATCTTCTTGCCGTCGACGATTTTCGCCACGGCGCGCAAATCTTCGATACGGCCGTTCGTGCAGCTGCCGATCCAGACGACATCGAGCGGAATGTCGGTCATTTTCGTGCCGGGGGCGAGGCCCATGTAGTCGAGCGCACGCTGCATCGATGCGCGCTTGTTTTCGTCGTGCACGTCAGCCGGGTTGGGCACGACGCTGGTGATCGACGTCACGTCTTCGGGGCTCGTGCCCCAGGAGACGATCGGCGGCAGCTTCGCGGCATCGAGACGGACTTCGCGATCGAAGTGCGCGCCGTCGTCCGAGTGCAGCGTTTCCCAATATTTCATCGCCATGTCCCAGGCCATGCCCTTCGGCGCCTTGGGACGATCCTTGATGAAAGCGAACGTCTTCTCGTCGGGTGCGATCATGCCGGCGCGGGCGCCGCCCTCGATCGACATGTTGCAGACCGTCATGCGGCCTTCCATCGAAAGCGCGCGAATGGCGTCGCCCGCATACTCGATGACGGAGCCGGTGCCGCCCGCCGTGCCGATTTCGCCAATGATCGCCAGGATGATGTCCTTGGCGCCGACGCCTCTCGGCGCGACACCATCGACGGTGACGCGCATGTTCTTGGCTTTCTTCTGGATCAGG
>DASZVX010000130.1:0-4003 GCA_035547255.1 Hyphomicrobium sp. | reverse complement strand
GCCGCGCGCGTTGAAGAATATACGCGTCATCTGTGGCAGGGCGGGGCTTGGTTCGAAGAACTCGGCTTTTATTACGTCGGCCCAATCGACGGTCACAACTTCGAGCAGCTTCTGCCGGTTCTGAAGAACGTCCGTGATCTGGAGCAGGGGCCGATCCTCGTCCACGTCGTCACGCAGAAGGGCAAGGGCTACGCACCGGCCGAAGCGTCGCCGGATAAATATCACGGCGTGAACAAGTTCAACGTTGTGACGGGCGCACAGGACAAGCCGAAGCCGAATGCGCCGAGCTACACAAAGGTGTTTGCCGATAGCCTGATTGCTGAAGCACGAAAGGATAAGCGCGTCGTCGCAATCACCGCCGCGATGCCGTCCGGTACGGGCCTTGACTATTTTGGCAAGGAATTTCCCGATCGCACGTTCGATGTCGGCATCGCTGAGCAGCATGCCGTCACGTTCGCGGCAGGACTCGCGGCGGAGGGTTATAAGCCTTTCACGGCAATCTACTCGACCTTCCTGCAGCGCGCCTACGATCAAGTCGTGCACGACGTCGCGATTCAGAAGCTGCCTGTCCGCTTCGCGATTGACCGCGCTGGTCTCGTCGGCGCCGACGGCGCAACGCATGCCGGATCATTCGACGTCGCCTATCTCGCCTGCCTTCCGGATTTCGTCATCATGGCGGCGGCCGACGAAGCCGAACTCGTCCACATGGTCGCGACCCAAGCCCAGATCGACGATCGCCCGAGCGCGCTGCGCTATCCGCGCGGCGAGGGCGTCGGCGTAGAGCTTCCGGCCGAAGGCATTCCGCTCGAAATCGGCAAGGGCCGTATCGTGCGGCAAGGCTCGAAGGTCGCGTTGCTTTCACTTGGCACCCGGCTCGCGGAGTGTCTGAAGGCGGCCGATCAGCTCGCGAGCTTCGGCCTGTCCACGACCGTCGCCGACGCACGCTTTGCAAAACCGCTGGACGAGGGCCTCATTCGCGACCTCGCGACCAATCACGAAGTCCTGGTGACCGTGGAAGAAGGTTCCATCGGCGGCTTCGGCAGCCACGTTCTGCAGTTTCTCTCGAACGCGGGCTTGCTGGATCGCGGCCTTCGCGTCCGTCCCAAAGTTTTGCCCGATGTCTTCATCGACCATGGCAAACCCGAAGCCATGTACGAAGCCGCACGGCTTAATGCCTCAGGCATCGTCGAGACGGTCTTTGCTGCCCTTGGCCGCGCAGACATGCTAAGCGAGCGGGCATGACGCGCACATCTGCGCGTTAACCAGATCGCCGTTCGGGAGAACAAACATGCACGCGCTCGTCAGCTTGGCCGCACGAGTACTTTTGTCTGCTATTTTCGTCACTGCAGGTATCAACAAGGTTTCCGGCTACGCGCAGACCCAGGCGTATATGGAATCGCACGGGCTGCCGGGAAACCTGCTGCCGTTCGTCATCGCGCTTGAGGTCATCGGCGGCCTTGCCGTGCTGTTAGGTGTCTTCTCTCGTTATGCCGGTTTGGCGCTTGCCGCGTTTTGCTTGGCAGCCGCAGCCGTCTTTCACAGCAACTTCGCCGACCAGGCCCAGATGACGAACTTCATGAAGAACGTCTGCATGGCCGGCGGCTTCCTGCTGCTGTTCGCGAACGGCTCCGGCCGCTACGCCGTCCGGCCCGACTGACGTTGACATTTGACTGACGGCCCAGTGATGCGCCTCGATCAGATGCTGGTGACCCGCGGTCTCGCGCCGTCGCGCGCCCGCGCTCAGGACCTGATAAAGCGCGGCTTCGTCTCGGTCGGCGGCGATGTCTGCAACAAACCGGCCTTCGACGTGAAGGGCGATTCTGCCATCGCCGTTGCCTCGGATGCGCCGGCCTACGTTTCGCGCGGCGCGGAAAAGCTCTCTGCCGCGCTCGCACGCTTCGGCTTCGATCCGACGGATCGCGTTGCGCTCGATATCGGCGCTTCGACCGGGGGCTTCACCGAGGTGCTTCTGGAACGCGGCGCACGCCGCGTTTATGCCGTGGACGTCGGTACCAGTCAGCTGCACGCGCGCCTGAAAGACGATCGACGCGTCGTTTCACTCGAAAATATCGATGCACGTGCGCTGACGCCAAATGAAATAACAGAGAGCGTTTCCGCCGTCGTGGTCGATGTCAGCTTCATATCCGTCATGAAGGTTTTGGGCACTGTTTTGCCGTTCGCTTCAGGCGGAGCTTGGGCTGTGATCCTCGTAAAGCCGCAGTTCGAAGTCGGCCGCGATAACGTCGGCAGCGGCGGCATCGTACGCGATGAAGCCGCGCGTCTGGGCGCGCTGGCCAGCGTCCGCGAATGGCTCGCCGCGCAGCCCGGTTGGACGGTCGTCGGCGATATGCCATCGCCCATTCTCGGTGGTTCCGGCAACGCCGAATTCCTGCTCGGAGCGCGCTACGATGGCTGAACGTGAATTCGTCATTGATCGCCTCGGTGCACAAGGCGACGGCGTCGCCGACATCGATGGCCGGATGGTCTTTGTTCCGTTTGCGCTGCCGGGCGAACGCGTCGAAGCCGATGTTGAAGGAGAACGCGGCCGCCTCTTGCGCGTTCTCGAGCCGAGTCCCGAACGCGCCGTCCCGATCTGCAAGCATTTCGGAAAGTGTGGCGGCTGCAGCGTGCAGCATCTCTTGCCCGACACCTATGCTGCCTGGAAACGTGCTCTCGTCGTCAATGCCTTCCAGGCGCGCGGCCTCGAACCCGACGTCGATTCCCTGCAGCGGCCCGCCGGGCACCGCCGCCGTGCGGCGCTCAAGGCGATCCGTTCGCAGTTTGGCGTCGAGCTTGGCTTCCACGAGGCCGCCTCTCACGATCTCGTGGCCATCGAAGAATGTCCGGTGCTTGAGCCGAAGATCGTTGCGGCATTGCCGGCTGTAGGAAAACTGATCGCGCCGCTGCTGCCGAAACGCGACGAAGCGCGCGTCACGATCACGCTCACGAAGTCTGGTCTAGATGTCGAAGTCGATGGCACAGAACGCAAACTGTCGCCGGAAATCCGAACCGGACTTGCGTCCGGGGCGAGCGCCATGGGTCTTGCACGTCTCGTCGTAGCGGGCGACGTCGTCGTCGAAACGCTACCCCCCTTCCTGTCATTCGGCTCCGTGGAAGTTCCGTTACCGCCGGCCGTATTCGTTCAAGCCGTTGAAGCCGCCGAGACCGAAATCGCTGAGCGTATCGTCGCCGCGCTCGGAAAGACGAAAAAGGTTGCCGATCTCTTCTGCGGCCTCGGCGCCTTCACGTTTCCGATAGCAGCGAAGGCCCGCGTCTCCGCGTTCGACGGCAGCAAGGCCGCGGTGACGGCGCTGGGTGGCGGCGCAAAAAAGACATCTGGGCTAAAGCCAATTAGCGCCGTCGTTCGCGATCTCTTCCGCGATCCGCTAGCGCCGCTGGAACTCAATGAGCACGACGCTATCGTTTTCGATCCGCCACGTGCCGGGGCCGAAGCACAGTCGCAGCGCTTGGCGCGCTCAAAGGTGAAGACTGTTATTGCGGTGTCCTGCAATCCGGCGACGCTCGCACGCGACGCGCGCCATCTCGTCGATGGCGGCTATAAGATCGAATCCGCTACGCCGGTTGATCAGTTCATTTATTCCGCACACGTCGAGGTCGTCGCGGTCTTTCGACGTTAGCAGCCGGCCAGAATTCGATCAACGAAGGCCGGAACAATCTCGGTCGCATGACCGTAGATGGCTTCGTCGAATTGGCTCGCACCCTCCGACGGTTCGAGGTTGAGCTCCACCGTGCGTGCGCCGTGGTCACGCGCTTCGGCCACGAACCCAGCCGCCGGATAGACGTGCCCACTGGTACCAATCGACAGGAAAAGATCAGCCTCTCCGAGAAGCCCCGTGATCCGCCCCATCTGATACGGCATCTCGCCAAACCAGACGACGTCCGGCCGCATTCCGCCCGGCAGCCCGCAATAGGGGCACGACGTATCGACCAGCAAATCGCCCTGCCACGGAACCCGATGCTTGCAGAACGTGCACAGCGCCTT
>DASZVX010000129.1:0-2536 GCA_035547255.1 Hyphomicrobium sp. | reverse complement strand
CGATCTATTCGATGCTGATCGCTCCGATCTTCATGCTGACGCAGACCGTCGGTGCGGCTGAAATTCTGGCGGGACTGGATTCCGGTTGGAAACCGCAGAGACGCAACGACGGGGCGCTGTCGTTCGATGATGCGATGTGGTTCGCCCGCTGGCATACGCTGATCGGCTTGATCGCAGGCGCTATCGCGTGGACCGTTTCACCAGGACTTCTGGCGTGGATGGCGCCGGTCATTCTCGGTTTGGTGCTCGCTGGTCCCGTTAGCTGGCTGACGTCCCGCAAGGCCGGGCCGATCGAGCGCTGGGCGCTGATGACGAATGTCGACCGTTTGCCGCCGCCTGTTCTGATCGATGCCGGGCATCGAGAGCGGACCTGGGCGCGCCGCGCCGCGACGCCGGGCGGTCTCAGCCCGCGTCCTGAAGCGGCCGCTGCCTGAGCAAGCTGGCTACGGCTTCTCGACTTTTTCAGAACCTCTGAGCGAGCGCACAAGCTCGCCGAAGATCTCGCGCACCCGCAATGGCTCGGCATCGAGGTAAGGGAGGGGGCGCGTCACCTCGACCGCAATGACTCCGAGCCGAGCCGTCAGCGCGCCATTGAAAGCTCCCTCGCCAAGCCGGCGGGATAACCTGCGCAGAACGTCCTGGCCGACGAACTGGCCGAGGAGATCATCCGTCATCGCGATGCCGCCCGTTGCGATGACGTGCGCGATCACGAGCCGGGCGAGACGCAATGCTCCGAGCACCCCTGGCCGGCCGCCATACAACCCGGCGATTGAACGGAACATCCGTACGTTCTCGACGAGCACAAACCCCATCGCGATCCACATGATCGGCGACAGGGCTGAGACCGTCGCGACGCGCTTGCCGGATTTCAGTATGACGCGCCGCGCTTCGCCGTCGATCGGATGCAGCAGCTCACGATCGGCAAGGCGCAGCAGCTCATTCGGTTCGAGCACGTCGCCCAGATGATCTCTGACCCGGGCCAGCCCCCAGGCCAGATCCGCGCGGCCGCGATAATGGGCAAGCAAAGCATTCACCGCCGCGCGTTCGCTCGCGGAATCGGGTTTTGCACCTGCCGCTTTGACGAGCGCTCTAAGTTTGGCAAGCCGCGCAAGCCGCCGGAATCCAATCAATTCGCGCAGGACGATGCCGACCAAGGCGACCACGATGATCGACATCAGTCCGAACGCCAGCCAGCCGACCCAATCCTGGCGTTCGAGAGCGACTGAAACGAAGCGGGCGAACCAAAGTCCCGCGGCCAGCGACGCGAGTGCCGCTATCGCAGACAAGAGAATGCTGCCGAAGCGGAACCCGCGATTGATGTCGGTCACGGTCAAATGACGCGATGAGACCCTCGCGGCGCGCCGTGCGGTCACTGCACCGGAACTCCGCGCAACGTCATTGCTTTCGGCCTCGACGACGATGTCGCCGGGTTTGAAAACGCGCGGTTTGCGCGGCGGCGGGGCATCATTCTCGAACGTCATGAGAGATAATCCGAGATGAGGAAATCGAGTGCACGATCGAGCCTGATGTGCGGGAATGCGGCGGGCTTGCCGTCGGGAAGCGTGTCTATGAGCTTTGGCGGTGTGAACCGTACAAGCTCAAGGGAAGCTGTTTTTGCACTTCGCGCAGCGCTCAACGCGGCCGCGGCATCGATCGGCAGGTCGCCCGGGAAAATCGCGGCTTCCGTTCTGCCGTCGAACGTCACTCCGCCAATCGTTTCGCCATTGATCGGCGTGCCACGCAGGCAGGGAAGGATTTCGCCGTCCTGTTTTGCGGTCGTCTCGCGCGTGGCGCGCAGGGCTGCAATGGCAAGTGCGTTGACGCCTGCACCTTCGGTTTGGGCGCGAGAGATCGCTTCGTCGACAATCAGCTTCAGGATCGCTTCCAGACGGTCGTGGCTCGATGCGGGCAAGTGATCGGCTTTCGTCGCGGCGAAGAGAACGCGATCGATCTTGCGCCCGATCAGCAGCGAAAGCCAGGAATTGGCGCCGGGTCGGAACGCTTTCAGGATCGCGGTCATCGCACGTTCAAGATCGCCGACGGCGTCGGCGCCGCGGTTCAAGGCAGCGAGAACATCGACGAGAACAATCTGACGGTCGAGGCGCGCGAAGTGCTCGTTGAAGAAGGGTTTGACGACGGTCGATTTGTAGCTCTCGAAGCGGCGCACCATCATGGCGGCGAGCGAAGCGCGCGGCGGGCGTGCGTCGGAGGCAAGCGGCATAGGAAAGAACGTCAGCAGGGGCGAGCCTTCGAGATCGCCGGGCAGCAGGAACCGTCCAGGCGCGAGCGTCGACTGGGCACCGCTCTCACGTACGCTCCGGAGATAATCGGTGAACAGCTTGGCGCCGGTCATCGCAATCTGCTCATCCTCGATGGCGGCCGGATCGGTTCCGGCCAGAAACGACAGAAAGGGTTTTGCCGCCTCGGCTCGCGGCGGCGCTGCGGCGAGCGCCAATGCTTCCGTCGAAAAGGTTCTATAGTCCTGATCGAGCAATGGCAGGTCGATCAGCCATTCACCGGGATAGTCGACGATATC
>DASZVX010000128.1:0-4009 GCA_035547255.1 Hyphomicrobium sp. | reverse complement strand
GGCCTGACGGCGCAATTCGTCGGCGACCATCGGCGGCTGGGTCTGCAGCGTAGACACGACGCTGACGCGCTTACCCTTCTGCTGAAGAGCAGCAACGAGACTGCGGAAATCACCGTCGCCTGAGAAAATGACGATGTGATCGAGGTTATCGGCCAGACGCATAGCGTCGACGGCCAGCTCGATATCCATGTTGCCTTTGACTTTACGGCGGCCGGTCGCGTCGGTGAATTCTTTGGTCGGCTTCGTCACCATCGAGAAGCCGTTATAGTCAAGCCAGTCGATGAGCGGCCGGATCGAAGAGTATTCCTGCTCCTCGGCCAGGGCCGTATAATAGAGTGCACGGACAAGGTGTCCTTTTTGCCGGAAAAATCCCAGCAAACGCTTGTAGTCGATGTCGAACCCCAGTGACTTTGCAGTGGCGTAAAGATTTGCGCCATCAATGAAAAGAGCGATACGTTCGGTGGGGTAAAAATGCATTGGCGAATCCTGAGTAAAATTCCCAACTAAACAATGTTAAAAAATAACGTTGGGATTTTCTACTTCGCTATAGGCTACAGGGACTTGACTGTGGAGCATCGGGACTTGACCGAAGGCTCGAAGTCCACAAGTTTCTACGGCGTAGAATACTATCGTCGCTAGGACTAACAGAAGTGCGCCGCAGTCAACAATTGTGACAAATAGTCTATTAAAGAGCACGTATTTCCTTTGACGTGCCTATAGAACGTTCGGCAGCGGTTTTTTCTTCGTCAGCGCTTGATTAATTCTTTTCGACGTGGCACAGAGGCATCAGCGTGGCGCCGGAAGGCTGTCTCGAACGGCTGTTTGCGCCCATTAACGCCCGAAAGAGTGCGGCTGAATTTCACCAAGGGAAGGTTTGCCCCATGGCTCGCGTCACCGTCGAAGATTGCGTCGACAAAATTCCTAACCGATTTGAGCTGGTGCTTCTCGCCGCTCACCGGGCTCGCGCGATCACGAACGGAAGCGCGATTACGATTGCACCCGATGATGACAAGAACCCGGTCATTGCCCTGCGTGAGATTGCAGAGCGCACGCTTTCTCCCGACGACATGCGCGAGACGCTGATCTCTTCAATCCAGAAGAATACCGAAGTCGACGAGCCGGAAGCGGTCGCAGCACCGTTGCTCCCGCCGGAGCGCCGCGCGCCGATGCTCGGTCGCGATGACCTTTCGTCCGACACACAAGTCGACGTTATGACGGAAGAGCAGCTTCTCCGCGGCCTGGAAAGCATGACGCCGCTCGAGCCGTCGGCCAACATCGGCTCGGGTTCGGGGCCGCGCGAGCGGGATCGCGATCCGCGCGACCGCGGCCGCTGAGCCGGCCAGGAAAGCCTGCTCGCGACAACAGGCTCGCGTCATTCAACTTTAATCCGTCCTGCGTCTTCGGTTACGCTTGCGCCCAGAAGGAGTGCGGCGGGTCATGATGCGGCAGTACGAACTCGTCGAGCGGGTTCTCAAATACGATCCTAGTGCGGACGAGGCTCTGCTCAATCGCGCCTACGTCTATGCGATGAAGGCGCACGGCAACCAGAAACGTGCGTCGGGTGCGCCATATTTCTCGCATCCGCTGGAAGTCGCGGCCATTCTCACCGATCTCAAGCTCGACGACGCGACGATCGCGACTGCGCTGCTGCATGACGTGATCGAGGATACGGATGCTACACGCTCCGAGATCGACCAGATGTTCGGGCCGGAAATCGGCGGTCTCGTCGACGGGCTGACGAAGATCAAGCGGCTCGACCTCGTTTCCAAGAAAGCCGAGCAGGCGGAAAATTTCCGCAAGCTTCTGATCGCCATTTCCAGCGACATCCGGGTGCTGCTCGTCAAGCTCGCCGACCGCTTACACAACATGCGGACGCTGGAGCACATGAAGCCCGAGAGCCGCAAGCGGAACTCGGAAGAAACGCTCGATATTTATGCGCCTCTGGCCGGCATGATGGGCATGCAGGCGCTTCGCGAAGAACTGGAAGATCATGCTTTTCGCTGGCTGCATCCGGAAGCGTACGAAGCGCTGACGGAGCGGCTCGCAGATATGCGCGAGCGAAACGAGGGTCTTGTCGAAGAAATTCGGCAGGCCATCGCTCGAAAATGCGCGGATGCCGGGATCAAGGCGGACACGTTCGGACGCGAGAAGAAGCCGTATTCCATCTGGAGCAAGATGGAGCACAAGCAGATCAGCCTCGAACAGCTTTCCGACATCTACGCATTCCGCGTGATGGTCGACACGATCGAGGACTGCTACCGCGTGCTTGGCATAGTGCATACGACTTGGAGCACGGTGCCTGGACGTTTCAAGGACTACATTTCAGCTCCGAAGCGAAACAACTATCAGTCCATTCACACCACGGTTTACGGACCGCGGCACCAGCGCGTGGAACTGCAGATCCGGACGCGCGAGATGCAGCATATCGCCGAATACGGCATTGCGGCTCATGCGCTCTACAAGGCTCAGCAGAGCGGCCACATGAATGGGCATGCCGTCGGTGAGGGCGAAGAAGTCGACGACAGCCCGTATGGACGGCTGCGGACGATGATTACGTCGCTTCTCGAAGCGGCAAATCCGGAAGAGTTTCTTGAGCATACCAAGCTCGAGTTGTTTCACGATCAGGTCTTTTGCTTCACGCCGAAGGGGCGTCTCATTGCTCTGCCGCGTGGGGCGACGCCGCTCGACTTCGCTTATGCCGTTCACACGGATATCGGTAATGAAGCGGTCGCCGCCTATATCAACGGGCGGCATGTTCCGATTGATACGCACCTGCGCAACGGCGACGAAGTCGTGATCGAGACTCAGAAGGGGCATGTTCGCCCTGCGGCGTGGGAAGCGTTTGCCGTCACCGGACGGGCGCGGGCTGCGATAAGGCGAGCGGCGCGTGAAGCGGAGCGCAAGCGTTTCGTCGAACTCGGGCGGCAGCTCGTGCAATCGACGCTGGCCGGTGTCGAGGTCGATTATTCGGATGAGAAAGTCAGGGCGGCCGCTCCGAAAATCGGCTTCAAGACTGCAGACGAACTGCTTGCTGCCGTCGGGCGCAACGATGTGCAATTGCCCGATGTTCTTTCGGCCGTGCTCCCGCAAGGCCAGACCCTCGGCGATGGCTATAAACCAACGCGGCGGTTTGGACGCGCCCGTGAGCAGGACGGCTGGTTCAATATCGACAAGGTAAACAGCCTCAAGTTCCGAACGACAGAAATCGACAGCATGACGGCTATTTCGATCGGAGGGCCGAGCCAGGAGCTGCCGGTCGCATTCGAGCCGGGCGGCGCGGTGCCCGGTGACCGGATTGTCGGTGTGATGGCGCCAGGCGAGGGGATTCGCGTTTTTCAGATCCATTCGCCTCGTCTTAAGGAATACGAGGAAGAGCACTGGATTGATGTCACATGGGACGTCGATCCTGATCGGCCGCAACGTTTTCCCGCGCGAATCAGCGTTACAGCGGTTAATGCTCCCGGGTCGCTTGCCGAGATTGCCAAGGTAATCGGCGAGACGGGCGGCAATATCGACAATATCAAAATGGCTCGCCGCGCGGCAGACTTTACGGTGATGCACATCGAGCTTGAGGTTTTTGATTTGGTGCATTTAAACCACATCATTGCCGGGCTCAGAGCGAAGTCATCCGTCGCAAAGGTGGAACGGCTTTTCGAGTGAGCTAATGTGCGCACGGAATGGGTCGCATAATGGCGCCTAGGAACATAAACGTTTGAACGCAAAACAACTGGCATTGGTGGACCGCGCAACGTCGTGGTGGAATTCCACGCGGCTGTGGTCGCGTCTGCGTTATTTCTGGCGGCAGGTTCTTCGGCTGCGCGCAACGCCCCATGAGGTGGCGCTGGGATTTGCCATCGGCGTATTCACAGCGTGCACGCCCTTCCTTGGCGTCCAGACGGTTCTTGCCTGCGCTCTGGCGTTGGTGCTGCGCGTCAGCATGCCGGCGGCACTCCTTGGGACGTTCGTCGGCAATCCGCTAAGCTGGCCGGCAATCTGGACCGCCTCGTAT
>DASZVX010000127.1:0-13061 GCA_035547255.1 Hyphomicrobium sp. | reverse complement strand
CACATGAATTGCGATTCACGCTGCATCTTTCTCATATCCCAGAGATCTCTGCGAGCGCCTCCGCTCGTTGAGCGCGGATCTGTTAGTGCGCTCCGATTGTGAACGTGTCGGTTCGCTGCCGAGTTGCAGCAATTAGACCTTGGCCTTCAGCAAAGCTGAAATTATCGGCAATAGATTAGACCAACGTGCGCCCAAAGGTAGGCTGCATCTTCGGTCGGCAAAAGGATGGGAAAAATGGGAGACCACGGACCGCTCGAGAATGAGTCACAAGTCTTTTCCGGCGTCATCAAAGTATGGCGCGCTGACTATGGCGAGCTGCTTACCGACAGCGGCGTGACCGTTCCCATCGTCACACGAGGTTATCCCGCGGTACCGATTGGCACGCGCGTAACGCTGGTTGCCCGCAAGTACAGGCCGCTTTTTCAGATCGAGAGGATCGTCGAAGGCAATTGAGCACTCGATGCTCCTCTGAATTCCCCGCCAAGCGTCCGGATGTCAGAAGAACGCTCCGAGTCGTGCCTTTGCATTCACGTCGTCGGCGATAAACCCTGCTTTCGATACGGACGGCCGAATGCATACGTGCGGCGTGTGCACTGGCTTACAAAAGCGTAAACCCACTGTCGCGAATTTCCCAAAGAAAACATTCTGCCTACGGCTTGTTTTGCGCGTGAACCGACCATAAAGCACGCACTCAATCCCCTTAATGAACGACCTCATGCGTTTCGGACCAGGGAATCGAATGCAAATTGGATCGTGGCCGGGCGCGTTAAACGGCAATGCATTTCTCAACATACTTGCCGCGGCCTTTGATCAACTTGGCGCTCGCTTCGTGCCCGTGAAACGCCCGAGTCAAGGCGTCATTCCGGACATGGACGCGTTGCTCATTCAATGGCCCGACGTGATTTTCTGGAAGGCGAAACTCGGCATCGCTCCCTATTTAGCCGTCTTCTCCGAGCTCAGAGCGCTTAGAAAATGGCGGCGATCCGGAAAGAAACTCATCTGGATCGTCCACAATGCCGTTCCTCACGACCTCAATGCCCAACAATTACGGCTGTGGTCCTACTATTCACGGCAGCTTTCTGCATTGTCACACGGATATATGACCTTAAGTCCATCCACGCAGTCAGCTGTACTACGTCACCACCCCGAACTGAGCACCAAACCAGCCAGCTCATTCCGACATCCCTCATACACCTTCGTAAAAAGGGCGCCGCAAGAGATTCTCGACCGCCGCTCGAAGCTCGGTATTCCCACTGATGCTCGCGTTATCGGCGCGCTCGGAAGGATTGGTCGCTATAAGGGATTGCCTGAACTTATAGAGGCTTTCAGGGCGATCGAAGACGATCGTCTGTACCTCATCGCTTGCGGCAAGCCGAAAAATTCTTCGGCGCGCGCCGAAGTCGAGGCCGCCGCCGCGAACGAGCCTCGGATACGTCTATGCTTCGACCTCTTAACGGATGAAGACTTCGCTCTCACGACAGCGGCGTGCGATGCGATCGTCGCTCCTTATCGTGAATATCTTCATTCCGGATCGCTGGTTTATGCGATGAGCGCTGAACGAAGGTTACTCACTCCGAGAACCCCGTTTGCCGAGGATCTGGCGGATTGCGTGGGCCCGGGTTGGATAACTCTCTATGACGGCCAGCTCACTTCAAGCCTGCTACGCGATTTCGTTGCCGCAACGCCTCAACTGGGGAAACCTGAGCTTTCAGCTCTTGATCCGATTTTGGCGGCCCAGGAGATTTTGAAGTTTGTTCGGGAGATCAGGCTCTAACGAGCGCGATTGGTTCAGAACGTCGTTTTCTGACAGCCAACGGCCCTCACCCTTGCGATCGATCAACACCGCATGCCGCCGCTATGCCAATCGGCCTAATACGAAGGGCGGTATCTTTTTGTCAGGCCGAAGGGTAAGCGAGACATCCCGCTGCACATCCTAACGAAAATATAATCGTGGTGCCGCCCACTTCTCATCCGCATTGGAAATCCTACATACCGAGCGTCGCGCGCGTTGAGCGCGGCATATTGCGCGCAAAGGAACTCATACGATGGACCTGCAAGAACAACGCCTCATTGAGGATCTGTTTGCCCGACTTAAAAGTGTGAGCGCTGCAGAAAAGGACGAGGATGCCGGGCGCCTCATCCGAGACCTTATCTCGCGTTTCCCAGACGCCCCCTACTATCTGACGCAAAGCGTGCTCGTGCAGCAACAAGCTCTGGATCGGGCAGACGCGCGAATTAAAGAACTCGAAGAGTTGGCCCAACAAAAGCGGGTTAGCGAGCCGCGAGGATCAACCAGTTTTCTCGGCGGGTCTTCGGTGCCCCAGACCGGGCGTCGGTATGCCGACGCACCTTCCGAACCGGAGCGGCCCAGCGCCAGTCCTTGGACGCCGTCGTCGTCACCCTCCCGATCTGGAGGTTTCCTTGCCTCGGCGCTGTCAACGGCAACCGGCGTCGCTGGCGGCATGTTCCTCGCCGACAGCATCCGCAGTCTCTTCGGAGGTGGCGCATCTCAGAGCGGAAGCGCACTTGCGGCCGATAAGCAAGCGGCCCTCGACCGCGCGCAAGACGATGCGCAGGACGCCGAAGACGACGCCCAGCAAGCGCACAAGGATCTCGCTGCTGACGACGCTGCTCTCGACGACATGCAGGATGAGCAGGACGACGACGACGACGGCTGGTCCGACGATGACGACGGCAGCTTGGACATCTGACCGTCCTCGCCGCTAGAATTTGAACTTCATGCCTCCATAAGCCGCGAGCGGCATGGATGGGACGACGGTCCGTGCGTCGGTGAAATCGATTGTTCCAAGGGAGGCTTCGGTACCTTCCGCGGTGTCGAAATAATTTCCGAAGGTGCCGTAGTGGTTGTCGAAGAGGTTATTGATCAAGCCGTAGATCTGGATGTGATCGGTGATGTCGTATGACGTATGAACGTTTACCTGCGCGTAGCCGGCCAGCGGCTTGTTCAGGTTCGACTCGTCACCAAAGAACACCTGATCGCTTGCGGCGATGAGATCCGAGCCGAACTTCCATTTCGGCGTCAGCCAATAATCAAATCCGGCCTTGAAGCGGTGTCGAGGTACACCTGGAAGCCTGTCGCCCGGCCGTACATTGATGCAATTCTCGGTCGGATCGCCTTCGCACGGAACGACGTCGGGTGACGGATTGTTCGGCGACGCGAGCTCGAGCGACGATTGAAATGTCGGGTCGATGAAGGCGTAGTTCGCATAAACGAACAAACGCTGCGACTGGTAGCTGATGGATGCTTCGATGCCCTGGCGCAGCGTGTCGCCGGCATTCTGGAAGAAGCCGCGGCCGGATGTCGGGGAAGCAACGCTAATAATGTCGTCTTGATTGAGCGTCCTGAAGAGTCCGAAGCTCCAGTTGATCTTTTCATTCGTCAGCACGTTTGAAGTTTCGCCGCGAAACCCTACTTCACCAGTGCGCGACACCACCTGTTTCAGCGGGGGGTCGCCGGTGAGGAAGCTCTCAATGATGCAGGGATTTTCAGGATCCGAGCACGCAAGTTCGGCTGGCGTCGGCGCGCGGTTAGCCTCGGCGTAGCTCGTATAGAAGGTCAGGCCTTTTGCCAGCTGATAAGTCGCGCCACCCATCGGATTGAAGCGCTGATAGTTGTGCGATCCGTTCAGGAACGGATCCTCGCCGGTTTGGTCTTGCAACGTCACTTTTGCGAAGTTGTAGCGTCCGCCGACGGTCAGGCTGAGGCGATCGTCGACGTCGAAAGTGTTGGTGAAATAGAGGCCGTAATAATCGTTGGTCGTCGTCAAACTGCGCGGCGAGATATCATCCGGCCCTGTCAGGTCGATGCCGAGCGGCGAGATGACGAAATCCGGTCCGATGGTGCCGAGGCCACTTCCTGCTCCATAGGCGACCCGACCATGGTCGATGCTGCCGCCAAGCAGGAACTGGTTGTTATGGTCGAAGAGTTTTGCTCTCTCGACGGCCTGCAGTGTCCCGCCGAGACTGTCGGTATTTTGAGATGTCCGATCTAGCGATCCCAGCGGAGCACCGCCGCCAACGGACGATGGTATCTGGCCACTTGCGGAGGTCAGTGGGTCGCCATCAAGGCAAAGGTTGCCATCGCCGCAGTCCTCCACCTCCAAAATGTTGGCGTCGAGGTGAGACTGCTTGAAATGGCGGTAATACGTAACGCCGGAGAACGTGAGCGTGTTCGTCGCCTTCACGGACCCATTGATCGAGACCATCTCCATGTCATTCTGGGTGGTCTGCGGATTGGTGTAGACGCGATTCCAGCCTTCATCGAGCAACTGAACAGGCGCCGCCGTAACAGCGCCGACGAAGTTATCCGCGCCCGTGAAATTGACGTGGAACTCGGCATCGCGATTCTTGAACCCAAGGTCGGCGTACATGCGGTGAATTTCGGCAGGCGAAAACTGGCGCCAACCATCGTCATTGATGTCCTCGGCCGCGATGAACATGGCCCAGTTGCCGCTTTGCGCGCCGACGGCTCCGGAACCTTGAATGCGCCCGAACGAGCCACCGCGAACGTCAAATTCAGCACCATGGAAGTTGAACCCGTCCCTCATATCAATGCTGATCGCGCCGCCGATGGCGTTCAACCCGAACACTGGGTTGCTGCTCATCACCGTCATATTGGAGATCGCGTTGGACGGCAGGAAATCCCAATTGACGATGTCGCCGAACGCCTCGTTGATGCGAACGCCGTTTTGATAGACGGCCAGGCCTTGCGGCACGCCGTTGACGGGTGACGACGAAAATCCGCGATATTGGACTTCCGTTTGGAATTCGTTGCCCTGCATATCGTTCACGATGATACCGGGGACGCGCGTTTCCAGTGCATCCTGCACGGTCACATCGCCGGTACGCTGAATGTCTGAGGCGGACACGCTGCTCACGCCATTTGGAACTTTTGCGATCGGAATTTCGCTGCCGCCGAGAGGCGACATCTTAATGTTTGATGGCTCTGCGGCTTCGACGGCGGCCGGGCTCGGCTGAGGTGCTGGCGCTGCTGCGACCGGCGTTGGCGCCTTCTTAGGTTTCGCAGCTTGCTTCACCGGCTTCGGCTTCGCTTTCTGCTGTTCCTGGATCACCTGTACTTCCGGCAGTGCTGTGCTCGGATTCTCTGTGCCGGGGGTCGCCGGTTGCTGGTTTGGCGTTTCCGTGGACGGCGTCTGCGTGGGCGCGGTCTGCCCGCTCGGTGTGTTAGGTGAAGGCGCGTTCGGTGCGGCCGGCGGTTGCGTTGTCGTCGCGCCGCCTGACTCTTGCGCTAGTGCGGAGGCTGGCCCAACGACAGCGAAAGCAAGGGCAAGCCCCCGTGCTGCCGCAAGGATCCGTCCAGCCATCGATACTCCCCCTGCTTGCGGTTCGCGTTTTCTGTTGCACTGACAACAGCGTTGTCGCGAATCCTGCATCCCCAACAAGCAGGAATAATTTGTTGCAATTGCAGGTCAATCTTCCCGTCCCTCGAACTGAGAGGAACGACCGCATTCGGGTGTGCGCGTTGCTCTAATGCTACGCCATTCGGGAATTTGTATATTGATAATCGGGAACTTTTTCCCGACGCCGAGCGACCGTCGACTGCAATCGCCCCTACCCACGAGGCGACGTTCGCTTCCTTGGCAGAGTGAATGTCTTCGTCGTCACGAAGACTACTGACCCGCATCGATCAGATCGAACTTCGACGCCCTGAGCTTGCCGCCATTGCCGAGGCTCGCGATATCCTTCAGAGCTTTGGCAGAAGCCAAGCACGAAATCGCAAACCGCAGGGTAGCACCATGAGCCGAACATTTGAGCGAATCGATATCGCCGGAACACCGCGCTTGTTCGAGCGCCGCGTCGTATTGGGGATGCTGACCTCAGCCGTTCTCGCGCTTCCGAGAACTGTGCGCGCTGAACCAAAGCCGACCATAAAAGTCTCCAAGAGCCCCAGCTGCATGTGTTGCACAGCGTGGGTCGAGCACCTCAGAGCCAACGGTTTTACGGTGATCGTCGCGGATACCCTAGACATACGAGGCGTGAAAGCCAGCGCTGGCGTCCCGCATGAACTTTACTCATGCCATACTGGCGAAATCGCCGGCTATGTTATTGAAGGTCATGTGCCTGCACACGCCATCCAGCGCCTGCTTGCCGAAAAACCCGACGCGATCGGTCTTGCTGTTCCAGGCATGCCTATCGGGTCGCCAGGAATGGAAGGTGGTACTCCCGTAGCCTACGACGTGATCCTCTTCGCGCGCGATCACCAAAAGGTCTTTGGTCGTTACATGGCGGATCGACCAATTTGAACCAACACGCAAATGAAAAGCAATTCCGCTTCGTCTCGACACATCCTATCGATTTCCGTTTTTTGTATGCTGCCGCCGGAAACTTGCGAAGGCGAAGAACAAACTCGTTTCTGTATTTGAGAGACGTCTTCTTCGAATATGATCGTCCGGCTAAGAGGGTTAGATGAAAAAGGAGAGCGCCTCGGCGGCAGTAGATCCGCGGTTGGCGGGAGCACTGAAGGCGCACTATTCACGTTTGCAACGTTGGGGTTTCGCCTGGGCCTTGTGGACGGCGATCCTTTGGGGCGCATGGTACGTGCCCGGAACGGCGCTCTGGTACGAAAAGCCTTACGTAGATATTCCGGCAGATCAGATGGGCCTGCGCCTCGCCGCTACGGCGGTGATGACGTGGGTTCACGCCATCATGGTTTTCGTCTTTTTGCTGATTTGGAACGGAGCACTCGGCAAGGTCCCTGACTATGGCCGCACCATGATCCGTTTCCGCCGTATCTCCAAATGGTATGCGCTCGCATCACTATGCGGAGGCCCGCTCGCGATATTCGGCTCGTATATGGCGATGGGCTTCGTTGGTCCCGTTTTCGCGGCCGTGACGTCGCTCTTCTATCCTGTCATCGGCGCCGTGGTGGCGCGGCTCTGGTATAAGGAAAAGATTACCGGGCGCGCCGCTCTCGGAATGGCGATCATCATCATGGGCGGAATGGCAATCTACGGCCCTGGCCTCTTCGGCGAACTCGACATTTCAAGCAATCATGCCTGGCTCGGCTATGTCGGCGGCATCATGTCGGCGCTCGGCTGGGGATTGGAAGGAGCCGTTGCGGCCCGAGCAATCGACGTATCGGATCCCGACGCAGGCATTCAGTGTCGTTTCAGTTTTGAGGTCCTCTTCTGGGGCCTTTTAATTCTGCCCTTCTTGGCGGTCTTCACCGACCTCCCTATCCGCAGTCTCATTGTCGATACCGTCACACACGGCAGGGCTATGCTGTGGATCATTCTTGCTTCTGCCTGCCATGCCTACTGCTACACAGCATTCTACAAGAGCTTCAGCCTGATTGGCGTCGGTCGCGGCGAGGCAATCGGTAATTTGTATGCAATCTTCGCGCTCATCTTCATCGCCATGTTCACGCTGCAGCTCCCGCAGTGGTACTTCATAATAGGATTGGTCCTCACGGTGCTCGGCAGCTTCGTCATGTTCAGCGAGCCAGCGGAATCCGTCGCACAGCTCCGTGACACCGAAACAGGATTCAAGACGCCATGAAGCTACACCAGAAGGGATTTCTGTTGGTAGAACTCAACAGCGTCTCCGGCTTGTGGGACGAAGACCTGATCGCCAGGACACTGCGGGAATACGGGCACGCGGGCGAATACTGGGAGAATTCCATTCGCGTGGCGCTTGACGAGCTCGCGGCCGCCGGCCTCATAGCCCGGCTTCAATCGAAACTGAAAAATATCCGCGGCAAACAGATGCTGACCTTCTTCTACGCCGTCACCGATTTCGGCAAGGCGCGGATGATAGATACAGGCCTGCTGAAGGAGGTTGCAGCCGAATGAGTGCTTTTTGGGGATATGCGGGCGCTGACTGGCTCGCCATCGTTGTCATCGGCGGCGCGACTGCCGCTTGCCTCGCCTGCGCGCTATTGTTCGTAAAGAGGTACAGCGCTTAGCCGTCGCGCATGGCGGCGAACCCGTTCGTCCAGATTTTCAATCTGATCCCGATCCTGTTGGCGAGCGGGTTCGCATCGCTGCGGTCGTGGATTTTTTTGCGCCTTCGTTCCAAACTCGGCGTCAGATAAGTATTCCATGAAGTTGGAGAGCATCCTGGATTTTGCGATCGTCAGCAACGTCAACAGGATTGTCGGCAGCAATACCGCGATGAAGGCCCCGATACGCCAAGGCATCGGTTCGTCGGCCCAGGTGAGAATATTCATGCCGAGAAATCCGGTGACCGTCGTGCCAATGAGACCAAGCGTTGTCACGACGGTAAGGCGTGTCATCGTATCGTTCTGCCGTCGCAAGGCTTCGTTTTCCAGAAACTCGCTCATTTCCCCAATCTCCTGACGCAGGTCGTCATAAAGACGGTCGAGTTCGAGATGCGAGCGGCACAGTGCGAAGAGATCGCGCGCCTGCGTCTGGCTGCTGACCGAATGAAACCAGTAACGGTGCGTGAAGCGCAGGAAGGTCTCCAGTGCTCTGTGGGAAGCCATGCGGAAGGATTGCACAGTCGTCTTGTCGTGGGCATCAAGCCGGCTCATCGCTTCCGTCAGCCGATCGGAGAACATCAGCAACGCGGCTTTGTGAAAATGCGCGAGCAGGAATACGAGGAGGTGCTCGTGCCGAAAGCTGTTCTCTGGCGCGGGGCGTCCTACATCTTGCACATCGTCAAGCACCAGCCCTCGCGATGGTGCTGAAACCACATCAGGCCGACTCGCATGTCACTTCTGCGACAACGCCGTGACAGGGACTAAGCCCGGCTCAATGGCACCAGCTCGCAATCGACCGCCGCGCGGGCATACCGCATCATGCCGCTGGCACCGCGCACGGCCATAGCTTGCTCAGCTATCATCTGGCCGTCTTGATAATTTGTAACGCCGCTTCCAGTGCGTCTCGATCAGATGTGTACATCATCGGCGACACTTCGGCGTGGCCATCGCTCTGAACGACCTCGAACAACCATTCGTCCTCCTCGAATGCGCCCTTGTAAACGTTGACCATCAAGTGCTTGCCATTGACGTCGATCGTCCTGCTCAAAGGAGAGGTAACTACCTCATCTTCCGCTTTCATTCTTTTCCCCAACTTAAGATGGACCGCCAATTCATTCTTCCGGAGCAAATCCCAGGCGCTTGAGAGCTCTCTCCCCCAGGGTCCTGTCTTCCCCGCCGTTTCTTGCGAGCCGATCAAGGCGCGTCACGATACGAGAAAGATTACGGCGCATGGTTTCTCGGAAAAACATTCTGCTCAGATCCTCATCACGCAACGCGAGAATAGCCTCGGCTTCGGATCTAGCCTCATCCAGCTTATTCATAGCACTGCTACTCTCCTAGATGACGTTGTCGGCGGCGTGGTAGATATTGAAAACAATACCTCTGCGCTCGCGTTCGCAATTGTCATATTTCGATCTTTGCCGATTTACCGCGACGCGCTGATGAATTCCGGCGGCGCAGGACACAACTTTCGCTTCTGTGTCGCTGGCAAGCCGGTCGTCGAACGATAGAGATTCAGCAGAACAAAAAAAGAGGCTCCTGCCTTGGAGCCGGGGCCTCAACTCATCCCGTTAACT
The DNA here is from genome assembly GCA_035547255.1 of Hyphomicrobium sp. Lineage (GTDB taxonomy): Bacteria > Pseudomonadota > Alphaproteobacteria > Rhizobiales > Hyphomicrobiaceae > Hyphomicrobium_B. The sequence continues at coordinate 3,503 of DASZVX010000127.1, read as the reverse complement.
CATCCAGTTCACCGTGCTCCCGCATCGCGCACGGTACCGAACTTGCCGTTCTGAAAATCGAGCATGGCCTGCTTGATCTCGCCCACGGTGTTCATAGCGGATCGCGCACAAGCCCCGTCTCGTCACCGACGATATAACGCAGCTGCTGCAGACGGCGCTCGCAGGTGTCGGCGTCGTAAAGCTTTCCGCGATGGTCGTTGATGATCACATCAAATCCGGAGGACTCGTGAATCTCATTCCCAATTGGACGCCTCGTAGCGGCATCATCCACGCCGTCTTTCCGTCGCGGCGCGGATTACTCCCGTCAGTGTTCAGCTTTATCGATTTCCTGGCAGACGAATATAGCCGGACTCCTGCCTAGCTAAAGTTCGGCCCCGATAGACTTTCCTTGGCGCCCTGGCGGCATTGGGCATATCTGCAAACGAAATGAAGCCTGTTCCCAACGATGCGGCTTCAATCTTTGTTTACGTCCCAAGCCGATCTGTCTCCCGGTTGAGCGGAATAGCGGAAGTCTTTCGCGAAGTCTGGCATAGCAATTTCCGGCTTCAATCGCGGATCCGGAACCGGCGCCTTCTGTGCCAGCTGAAGAGCAACCATTCCTGCCCACCGATCGGTCACGAGATCATCTTCTTCGTCTCCCGGCAGCGCATCGTTCACCTTCGCAGCAACCTCATCCAGCTTCAGCTTGATGACCTTGGTCGCCTTCCACTCCTGTTCGCTTGGCCTTCTGGCATAGTCCCAAAGTCCAGGAGCCAGCTTGTCACAAAAGACCGAGAGAACGTGCCTCTTCTCCTCTTCGCTTGTAACCGACGCATTACCGAAGGCCATGACTGAGCGGTAGAGAACGTTGTGGTTCATTGCTGCGCGTGCAAACACAATGCCGTCGATGTGTGTGACGCTGAAGCAAACGGGAATGTTCTTCTCCTGAGCCTTGAGCATCTGACTTGCAGAAGAGCCATGCCAGTACACATGATCGTCGATGCGCCAGTGGCTCGTCGGCGTAACGTAGGGCACACCATCGAACACATATCCGACTTGGCAAATGATACCGGCGTCGATGATCCTGTTGACGCTTTCGCGGTCGTATTTCGCAAGCCAATGATAGCGCCGCATTCTTGTGCGATCCGATGCCGGCATGATGCTCGGTGTATCCATTCTGAATTCCCGTAATTTTTGCTCTCAATTAAAGGAATTCATATCACCGATGTGGAATGTCGTATTCATCCACTTTGACCCGATGTTGCAGACCACCGCTCATCAGACGCCGCTGAGGCGGAGACAAACGGGGAGCTCATACTCCCTTGAGGACGCGGGCGAACTGTTTAATGGCAATTTCGCATTCCTCTGAGGTCAAGCCAGCAAACCCGAGAACGAAACCGGGCGTTCCCCGCCTGCGAACGAAAAGGCCCGACAGTGCAAGAAGGGCGATGCCGCTTTTCTCTGCCCTTCTCATAACTTCGTCCTCCGTGCGGCCGTCGCGGAGATACCAAGTCGCCTGGAATCCGCCTGCGGGAATTCGGAGCGTTCCAAACGGCGACAGATAACGTTCGACAGCTTCAACAAAAGCGTCGCGCCGCGCTTTGAAAAGCTGGCGCATGCGCCGTATGTGGGCCGTGAACTCGCCCGTCGCCATGAACTCGGCTAACGTCGCCTGGTTCAATACAGCCGAATGTCCGTCAACGAGCGTCCGCATCCCAACCAACGCGGGCATGAGATGCGTTGGCGCGACGAGATAGGCGAGACGAACCCCGGGAAAAAGCGTTTTTGTAAAGGTGCCCACGTAGAGAACATTGCCGGATGTATCCAGTCCCTGGATGCAGGATATCGGAGCGCCGTCGTAGCGATATTCGCTATCGTAATCGTCTTCGATGATGAATCGGCGGTTCGCGTTTGCCCAATCGACGAGAGCCATGCGTCGGTCGAGGCTGAGCGTCGCCGTCGTGGGGTATTGATGCGATGGCGTGACGTAAACGCCGCGCGGAGCCGGCGTCCGGCCGATGAGATTTTCAACGATCATCCCATTATCGTCGACGTTTATCGGAAGCGGAATCGCGCCTGAAACGGCGAGAGCTGAACGGATACCCAGGTAGCACGGATCTTCGACGGCAACCGTATCTCCGGCATCAAGCATCATCGTCGTGATGAGCAGCAAGGCTTCCTGCGAACTCGTGAGCACGATGACGTTTTCCGCACGACACCGAACCCCGCGATAGGCGCCGAGGTAACGAGCAATTTCCTCGCGGAGTTGCTCAAGACCCTGGGGATCGCAATAGCCGAGAGCGTCCGTCCCCAATCGTCGCGAGACGCGGGATAGTGTCTTTTTCCAGAGATCGATAGGAAATGACCTCACGTCGGGAAAAGCCGCTGCGAAAGGCAACGGCACCGGATCTTGAACCCTGCCCGAACACTGAATTTTCTTGCCCCTCTCCGAGAGGTGCAAGCTGCGCGCTTTCTTGCCCGTGCTGATTTGAAATGTCGCCAGCTGTGCGCCCGTTTCGGAAACGAACGTTCCGCTGCCATGCCGGCGGATGAGATACCCCTCGGCTTCCAGGTGTTGATAGGCAAGTTCTACCGTCTCGCGTGCGACGCTCAGCTCTTTCGACAAGAGGCGTGTCGATGGCAAGCGCTCGAACGCCTTGAGGCTTCCATTTCCAAGCTGTCGGCGAATGGCATTCTGGATGCGAACGCCGACCGGCAAATCATAGTAAGTCTGCTCTTCGAGCAACGCTATGAGCGTTCCGGTAAACTGGCTTCGCATCGTTTAAGTGGTCTACGTATTTGAGACTAAAAATAGCACTCTGAAATCCACTCTAGCATTACTGCTTTTTTGCGCCATTGCGCAGAATAAAAAAGCGCCAGGGTATGAAACCCTAGCGCCCATAGTTCTAATCTACGTCGTGAAGATCGATCACCAACGACATACGCGCCGACCGTGACGCCACCAGCAGTGGCGATGTCCACGCCAGGGGCCAACCCAGCGGCAGTGCCGGCGACCGTAACGCCACCAGCAACGATACCGAACCTGCTCGGCTACACTTTGGTGCTCACCCTTGAGCGTATTTACACTTGTGCTCAGGGTCGTTGCGTTTGCGCTAGGGCTTACTGCAATATCAGCAATTGCGATCACGCCGAAAAGTGCGATTAGAGAAAGCAATAATTTCATAATGTGTCCTCTCCTAGGAACGCTGTTTCATGCCTTAAGAGACGTGGCGCCGGATCATGCTCGCGATCCCAAAACCGCGCAACATACCGTTCGGTGAGCTTGCTAGGCTGGACAGCCATAAGCTGAACCAGACGTTAGCGAGCGACTCTCCTTGCATCACCAAAGGAACAGCCCCGTTGTCCTCACGGCGTTTACGCATGCGTCGAACTTGCCAAGCCAAGCCGCTCGGTATGTTGATGAAATTCCCGAGTTGTAGGAACAAAAGCCGGATTTGAGCAATTTCTCGGCGTACGAGACGAAGCGCCTGCCGAGCCTAGCGGAGTGATGAAGAGCGGGCGAT
>DASZVX010000126.1:0-32999 GCA_035547255.1 Hyphomicrobium sp. | reverse complement strand
AATAAATGTATTCGTAGAGCTTCTTCGCCGTCGCGCGATGGAAGACATCGCCCGCTTCCTCAAACGCCGCAAAGGCGTCGGCATCCATCACTTCGGACCATAGATAGCTGTAATAGCCCGCTGCGTAACCCGACATGATATGCATGAAGTGCGGAATGTGGTGCCGCATCACGATCTCGTCTGGCATGCCGATGTCTTTCAGGGTCTCGCGTTCGAATCCCTCGATGTCGCCGATCGGATTTCCTTCGACCGAATAGAGCGCCATATCGACAAGTGCGGACGAAGTGTACTCGACGGTCGCAAACCCCTGATTGAAATTCCGCGCAGCGAACAAGCGATCACGCAATGTTTTGGGCATCGGCTTGCCGGTCTTGTAGTGAAGCGCGTGCTTTTCGAGAACTTCCGGTGTCGACAGCCAATGCTCGTAAAGCTGCGACGGAAGCTCGACGAAATCGCGAGATACCGCCGTTCCCGAGATCGAGGGATAAGTGACGTCGGACAACAGCCCGTGCAGGGCGTGGCCGAATTCATGGAACAGCGTGCGCGCATCGTCGAACGATAGGAGCGCCGGCTCGCCATCGGCGCCTTTCGCGAAGTTCAAGACGTTGATGATGACCGGCGACTGTCCTTTGGCGAGCTTGTGCTGTGAGCGGAAGGCCGACATCCAGGCGCCCGAGCGCTTCGAGGGGCGCGCAAAGTAATCGCCCATGAAGATGCCGACGTGGGCGCCCGACTTATCGAGAACTTCCCAGGTTCTGACTTCCGGATGATAACCCGGCAGGTCGTGACGTTCTTTGAAGCGCAGGCCGAACAGACGCGTCGCGCAGTCGAATGCCGCGCGGATCATGTTGTCGAGTTCAAGGTAGGGCTGGAGCTTCGCTTCGTCGAAATCGTATTTCGCCTTGCGCACTTTCTCGGCATAGTAGCGCCAGTCCCAAGGCATGATGAGCGAATTGTCACCGCTCGCCTGGGCCTCAGCAAGGAGCGCGTCGCGTTCTTCGCCGGCGCGTTTGACGGCTTTGTTCCAGACGCCACGCAGCAGATCGGCGACGGCGTCGGGCGTCTTGGCCATCGTGTCCTGCAGACTGAATTCCGCGAAAGACTTAAAGCCCATCAGCCGTGCATATTCACCGCGTAACGCGACAGCTTCAGCAACAATCTGACGATTGTCGGTATCGCCATCGTGGGCGCCGCGTTTGACCCAGGCTTTGAATGCCTGCTCGCGCAAATCGCGCCGGCTCGAGAAGGTCAGGAATCCTTCGACGCTCGATCGGGCAAGCGTGACAAGTCCCTTGCCTCTGACGCCCGCGTCGACAGCGGCACGCTCGGCACTTTCCTTGAGCGTTGCGGGCAATCCCGCCAGATCGTTTTCGTCTTCGAGGACAAGCTGCCAGGACTGCTCGTCCTTCAGCACGTTCTGCATGAACTGGGTTACGAGCGTGGCCAGCCGAGTGTTGATTTCCTTGACGCGCGATTTTTCGGCGGCCGACAGGCGCGCGCCTGCGCGGACAAATTCGAGGTGATGGCGTTCGAGAACACGGCGATCTTCGTCGCCGAGCTTCAACGATTCACGGCGCTTGAAGAGGTCGTCGATGCGCTTGAAAAGGCGTTTGTCGAGCAGAATGCGTGTCTCGTGGGCCGCGAAGCGCGGAGCCATATCGCGCGCGACCTCCTGCAGCTCGGGTGTCGAATCCGAGCCTTCGAGATTCCAGAAGACGGATGCGACGCGGGAGAGCTGCCACCCGCTCTTTTCAAGGGCCAGGATCGTATTGGCGAACGTCGGCGGGGCGCGGTTCGTCGCGATCTTTTCGATCTCGGCGTTGTGCTCGCGAAAAGCCGCTTCGAGCGCAGGCTTGAAGTGGCGAACCTCGATCTTGCCGAAGGGCGGTAGGGCGAACCCACCATTCCATTTGGCGATCAATGGGTTAACGGCCGACTTTGGCGGTGTCTTCGTCGCCGGCTTTCGCCTAGGAGCTATCATATTGTGAACGCTATCCAATTTCACTTCAGCGTAACATTATATAAGCACACTTTCGCGTGCTGTACTAAAATAACGATCTGTAATGACAAAAAAGAAAAGGGCCGGATTGATCCGGCCCTTCGAGGTGGTCCGTCTTGGATGGGGAGCCAAGACGGGAGAGGGGTATCAGGAGGGTTGCCCAGAGACCTAGCTCCGAAACTGTGGCCCCGGGGGGCTGGGGGGCTAAGTGTCCAGAGCCGGTCGGCGAAGCGAGGCCTCGGGCAACGGTTATTTCTATCGCGTTCTAATGCGGCAGATTGTGGCCGCTTGGTCGTCGCGAATTTGTCGGGCGCGAGGTAATTCCGTGCAAAGGAGTCTCTACAATCCTGCCCGCCACGCTTGCTCTTGCTTTCGCCGTGTATTGGGGCGATCCTTCAGAAGCCTAGCAACGGACGAGTCGATTTGAGCGAGACAACCGATCCGATAATTTTCCGCCCGCGTCGCGCGGGCCAACACGCGGCTCCCGACGCTCTCGGCCCGGAGTCCGTACGGCCGACTTCCTTCGACAGGCATGAGCTTACCGCTATCCTCGATCTCTATGGGCGCAAAGTCGCATGCGGAGCGTGGCGGGACTACGCGATCGACCTCTTACGCGACAAGGCCGTGTTCTCGGTTTACCGGAAGGCGAGCGAATATGCGCTCTATCGCATCGAAAAGGATCTGCGGCTGGCGCGCAAACAGGGCGCCTACAGTGTCATTGCTGCCGGCGGCCTGATCATGAAGCGCGGACACGATCTGAAGCGCGTGCTGAGCGTGCTCGAAGACCGACTGGATCTCGTAAATTCCTGATCTGAACTACTGAACCCGTGCATGCAAAAAAGGCCCCGAAATTCGGGGCCTTTCGCTTTCGGACATGTTGTCCGTTTAATTGCTGTTGCTGTTCATCAGACCCAGAATGTTCAAGATATGGATGAACAGGGTGATGAACGAGCCGTAGAGCATGAACGCGCCGAAGATCGACGAGCGCTTCAACTGCTCTGCGCCGCCGTAAGACGCATTCTCGATGTACATCGACTTGATCGCCTGCGTCTCAAAGGCCGTCACGACCGAGAAGAGCAGAACGACGACCGACGAGATGACGAGGCTCACGGTCTTGCTCGTGCCCGGGTCGGTCACGAAGAAGAAGCTGACGAGCATCGCGATGATCAAACCGATCGACGCCATCGACAGGAAGCCGCTCCAACCGGTCATGTCCTTTTTCGTCGTGTAGCCGATGAGGCTCGTCGCAGCGAACGTCGCTGCGGCGATGAAGAATGCCTGACCGATCAAGCCTGAGAGGCCGCGCGCGACGAACATTTCGATCATCGGCGAGATCAGGATGCCCCAGAGTGCGCAGTAGGCCCAGTAGGCGCCGTGCGCCATTGCCGTGCTACCTGAGAAGAACAGGCGAGGTGCAAACCAGCCCAGACCCAGCAACGCGGCGAAAATCACCCACTTCATCGGGCCCAGCGCGATGGCCTGCATGAGGGCAGGGTTCGCCATCAACAGCATCACGACGACAGCCGTTCCGGCCACGCCGAGCGCCATGTAGTTGTAGGTGCCGAGCATGAACGAGCGCAGCCCCTGGTCTATTGCGCCGGATGTTCTCGCGCCGCCGATTGGCCCAGTCGGTCGCGTAAAAACTTCAGCCATGGTCGTAAAATCCTCGTTTGAAGCGACGCAAACCGCCGCACTTGCGCAAGATATGATCCCGATGACGCGGCCTTTCAAGGCCTCCAAAACAATAGGTTAATTTTTACTCGGAACGAAGATAAGGCACCGCCGGAGCCCGCAGCACGGCCCAAGTCCCGATGCCTCCAAACGCCATGATCATCAGAGCCGCGATGGTAAGCGTCTCAAGAACGGCGTTTACCGAGAAAACGAAATCGATCTCCATGACTTGGGTGACCGCGACCCAGGCAATGAGGCTTCCGAGCGCAATCGCAACCACGGCTGCGATGACGGCGAGCAATGCGTATTCGAAAGCATGCGCTTTCAGAATTTGCCGCCGCCGCGCACCGATCGTTTTCAGGATGACCGCTTCGAGGATCCGCCGCCGCTGCCCCGTAGCCAGAGCGCCGGCCAGAACCAGCGCGCCCGCTGCCAGCGTCACGCTGCCCGCAACCTGAACGGCGACCATGACCTTCGCGACGATCTTGTTGAACTGATCGATGGCGTCGCGAACGCGGATTGCGGTGATCGACGGATACGTGCGCCCGAGGTCCCGAACCATCGCGGTTTCTACGGAGCGCGTGGTTCCGGGGGGAAGCCGCAGCGTTGCGAGCACGTTATGCGGTGCCGCCGACAGTGTGTTCGGCGAGAACACCATGATGAAGTTGATCGCCAGGTTCTCCCAGTTGACCTCGCGCAGATTTGCGATTTTGGCCTCGACGTTGCGGCCGAGGACATTGACCGTCACGCTGTCGCCCAATCCAAGGCCGAGCTTTTTCGCAATCTCGCCCTCGAACGAGACGAGCGGCGGACCCTGGTAATCCTTGGGCCACCACGAGCCGGCCGTCAGCGTCGAGCCGTCCGGTATCGCGTCGGCGTAGCTCAAGCCCCGGTCGCCGTTCAAAACCCACTGGACATCAGCCGGGACTTTGGCGCCTTCAACCGGCGTGCCTTTCAATGACACCAGGCGGCCTCTGAGCATCGGCGCATCGATCAGCGTCGTGCCAGGAACGTCTCTGACAATTTTGGCTTTCACCGCATCGAACTCGTCGGGTGCGATGTCGAGCAGGAAGTAGTCGGGCGCCTGCTCGGGAAGCCGCTCATTGAGGTCCGCGACCAGCGCGGCGTTTGCCAGCGCGACCGCGACCAGCAGCGAAAGTCCAGTTCCGAGCGACAGGATGACGGATCGCGTCAGTCCATCGGGCGCCGCGATGTTGCGCAGTGCCAATGCCAGTTCAGGCGTCGACGGCCGGGGGACGCGCTTCACGAGACGTGCGATAGCGCCGCCGAGCCAGCCGAAGACTGCAAGCATGACGACAAGGCTGATTGCGATATAGACAGCGATGTTGTGCGGTTCGGATGTCGCGACGGCGACGGCGAACAACAACGCTGTCAGTGCGGCAGTCGCAACTATGATTGACGTCCGTGGCCTGCCGCTGACGGCATTGATTGAATCGCGAAAGAGCACGGCGGCGCGGACGTTCTCGACGCGGCCCAATGGCCAAAGCGCGAAGATAAGCGCCACGAGCAAGCCATAGAGCGCCGCGATGCCGAGGCTTCCCGGAGATACCTGAATGCCCGCATGGACCGGCAACAGGTCGCCATAGAAATTCTCGACAAGGGGCGGCACGACGACGCCGAGCGCGAGCCCGATCGCAATGCCGATCGCACTCATCAAGATGATCTGAACTAGAAAGATGCCGACAATCTGCATACCGGATGCACCGAGGCTGCGCAAAGTGGCGACGACCTTGACACGCTTGTCGATGAACGTCGCGACAGCGCTTGCAATGCCGACGCCGCCAACAAGCAGCGACGCGAGACCGATGAGGATCAGGAACTGGCGCAGCCGCTCCAGCGTGCGCGTGATCTGGGGCGAGGGATCGTAGCGATCGACGCTGGTAAAGCCGGCCGTCGGCAGTTTTTGCTCCACCGATTTCCGGAGATTTGCGAGGCTCTCGCGATCGGACGGTGCATCGGGCGGCAGCTTGACGGCATAGCGCCAGCGAATGAGCGTCCCAGGTTTTACGAGTGCAGTTTTATCGAGCGTCGCCAGCGAGACGAAAATCCGCGGACCGTAGGTCAGGCGATCCGCTACGGCATCGGGCTCGGCTTTCAAAACGCCGCGAACCTCGATTTCCGTCTGACCGATGCGAAAGCGGTCGCCGATCTTCAGACCGAGGCGTTCGAGAAGCATCGGATCGACGACAGCACCGTTTCCTTCGATCGCTTCGCGGAAGGACTTGCCGTCCTCGACGGTTGTTTCGCCCGATAACGGATAAGCATCATCGACGGCCTTGAGCTCTGCCAGCGCCTGATCGGACGCATCGAGACGGCGCGCCATCGTCCGCATCGTCGATGTTTCGCTGACGCGCCCCAGGTTGCTAAAGAGTGCCCGTTCCTCCGGAGTCGCGCGAACGTGCATGCGCGCGAACGTCATATCGCCGCCGAGAATGGTTTCGCCTTGGCTCGCAAGGCCCGCGCGTAAAGCGTCGGCGAGCGCTCCAACGGCCGCGATCACCATCACGCCGAGCGCGAGGCAGGCAATAAAAATGCGGAATCCTTTGAGACCGCCGCGCAGCTCACGGATGCCCAGCTTCAGAATTGTCTTCAAGCCTGCGCGACGCGATGGCATTAGACGCGTGTGAGGTTCGAGAACAACCGTCACGGCGATACCGCGCGAACTGCCGAGGCTCTGGTCGATTCATCGGATGCGACGGAACCGTCCGACATGCGAATAATCCGGTCCGCCATTCCCGCCAGATGATCGTCGTGCGTGACGATCACGAGCGTCGCGTTGCGGCGCTGACGTAAGCCAAAAAGCAGATCGATGATCTGCCGGCCGGTGCGGCCGTCGAGATTGCCGGTCGGCTCGTCGGCAAAGATAATGCGCGGTTCGCGAACCAGCGCGCGGGCAATAGCGACTCGCTGTTGTTCCCCACCTGAAAGCTCGGCCGGATAGTGTTCGGTGCGCGCCGCGAGGCCGACTTCCTTCAAAAGTTCGCGCGCGTTTTTATAAGCGTCGGCTTCGCCGGCAAGCTCCATCGGCAAAGCAACGTTCTCGAGCGCGGTCATCGTCGGGACGAGGTGAAACGATTGGAAGATGATTCCCATCTCGGCGCCGCGAAGCACGGCGAGGTCATCTTCCGACAATCGTGTCAACTCGCGACCTGCAATTGTAACCGTGCCGCGGCTCGCGCGTTCGAGGCCTGCCATCACCATCAGGAGCGAAGTTTTTCCGGAGCCTGAGGGTCCGACGATTGCCGCCGGTTGACCGGCAGGGACGTCGAGGGACACGCCACGCAAAATATGCACGGGACCGGCCTTGCTCGTCAGTGTCAGATGCACGTTGTCGAGTTGGATAATCGGTTCGTTCAAGCTGTGCTGCCTTGCTCGGTGCGCGCGCGATGGATTTTGTCATCGCACAGGGACTTGTCTCTTGGAACTCGAGGCTCTACGTCAGATCATTGATTTGCGTGATCGGTGGGGCCGAAAGATGAATGTGCGCCACATGCTCCAAGCGGCCCCGGCGTTGGTCGTGACATTTACCCTCTCAATCCTCGCGGCCATCGCCGCACCGTTTTCCGTCCGAGCCGATACGCCTCAACCGGTCACGCTCGTCGCCTTTGGCGATAGCCTGACGGCGGGATATGGGCTCAAAGCCAGCGAGGCGTTTCCGGCGCAGCTTCAGATGGCGCTTCAAGCCAAAGGCTACAAGGTCACGATCGTCAATGCCGGCGTTTCGGGAGACACAACCGCCGATGGTCTCCGTCGCTTCGACTGGGCCATGCAGCCGAAGCCCGATGGCGTCATTCTTGAGCTCGGCGCCAACGATGCCCTGCGCGGGATCGATCCCAAAGAACCGCGCGCCAATCTCGACAAGATGCTGGCCGCGCTCAAGTCGAAAGGTGTCGAGGTCCTTCTTACGGGCATGAAAGCGCCGAACAACTGGGGGGCAGACTACGCCAAAGCGTTCGATGCGATCTATACCGATCTCGCCGCGAAATATGGCCTTACGCTTTATCCATTCTTCCTCGACGGGGTGGCGCTCGATCCGAGCTTCACACAGCCCGATGGATTGCACCCGACGGCACGCGGCGTTGCCGAAGTCGTCAAGCGGATCATGCCCGACGTTGAAGCGCTCGTTCAACGCATCTCGCAACGGAAGACGGCGGCAAATTAAGCGCGCTAGCGCCGTTTTGCCGTATGACAGGAAGGATGTGCCCGATGCCTCGACTGTTCACCGCCATCGAGATTCCGGACGACATTCGCGAAGAGCTTCATCGTCTGCGCATGCCGCTGCCTGGAGTCCGGTGGATTGCGCCTGAGAGCTATCACATCACGCTCAGGTTTGCGGGCGACATCGACAACGCGAAAGCGCGTGAGTTCGCCGCCAATCTTGCAAACATAGAAACCGACGGCTTTGAACTCCGCCTCTCAGGCCTCGGTGCATTCGGCGGCGACGATCCGCATGCGATCTGGGCCGGTGTCGAGCCCGAGCCGAAACTCGAAGACCTCGCCCGCGCGCATGAAAAGGCGGCACGGAATGCCGGTCTTGCACCGGAAACACGCGCATTCCGTCCGCACGTCACACTGGCGCGCCTGAGACATTCGAATGCGGAGGCCGTCGCGAGATTTTTGACGCGCTACAGCGGCTATCGGTCCGAGCCGTTCTTCGTGGCGCGCACGCTGTTGATGTCATCGCGGCCGAGCGTCGGCGGAGGCCCTTATGGAATTGAAGATCGCTTTCCCGTACGCGGCATGGAATTCTTGAGCGAGGACGGCGAAGCAAGTTGGTGACGGCTGAAATTCGCAAATGATCTGCTTATTCAATCGTCAATACGACCTTGCCTGTCGCTTCGCGCCGTTCCAGCACACCCAGCGCCTCGACGATACGCTCAAGCGGATAAGTCGCGTGGATGCGGGGTGAAAGCCTCTCTGCTGCGACCCAGTCGAGAAGCTGCAGCATATTGGCGCGATGCCGCGCCGGATCGCGGCGAACCGACTCGCCCCAGAACACGCCTGCCATTTCCGCGCCGCGCAGCAGAAGAAGATTGAGCGGAATTTTCGGGATCTCTCCAGCCGCAAAGCCAATGACGAGGAACCGTCCCTGCCAAGCGAGCGCGCGAACGAGCGGCTCGGAAGCTTCCCCTCCAATGCAATCGTAGACGACGTCAGTGCCGTTACCGCCGGTCAATGCACGGACTTCGGTTTTCAGATCGCTGCCAGGAAAGAGGATGGCTTTGTCGGCGCCGGCGCGTATCGCGATTTCGCATTTTTCGGGAGATGACGCGACGGCGATGATGCGCGCGTTCATCAGCTTGGCAATTTCAATGGCTGCTTGTCCGGCGCCGCCAGCCGCCCCCGTGACCACGACAGTTTCGCCTTCGGCCAATCGGCCGCGATCGCGCAAGCCGTGCATCGCCGTGCCGTAGGTGACGGAAAGTCCGGCGGCCACTGCCATCGACACATCGTCGGGGACCGGGATGAGCGCTTGTGCGTCGACCGCAATCTTTTCCGCGGCGCCGCCCCAGTTCACATAGGCCATGACCCGCTGACCGGGGGAAATTCCCGAACCCCGGTCGGCAACGTATTCAACGACGCCGGCAATTTCAGCGCCCGGCGAGAAGGGCAAATCGGGCTTGAACTGGTATTTGCCACGCGTGATCAGCGTATCGGCGAAGTTCAGGCCGACGGCCTTGACGTTGATGAGCGCCTGCCCCGGTTTGGGCTGGGGCTCCGCCACTCTTTCGACGATAAGGCTTTGTGGCCCATCAAGGCTCTTGCAAAGAGCTGCCTTCATATGTGACGTCCCCTGCCGCTAGACACTTCTCTGACACACACGAGCGCGAGGCAATGTCAAGAAAAGCAACGACTTGGCCACCGCATCCGAAGGGCTATTTCGCCATCGGGGCCGAACGCATGTCAAAGTCGCTCAATCTTGGCAACCTGATGCGATCGGCGCACGCGTTCGGGGCGAGCTTCACGTTTACGGTTGGCGCGACCTACAAGGCCGTCGAAGCGCACGCCGACACGTCCAAGAGCCAGTTGCACCTGCCGCACTACAATTGGGCGACGCTCGACGACATGGCGCTGCCGGGCGGCTGCAAGCTCGTCGGAATCGAGCTTCTGGACGATGCGATCGATCTTCCGAGTTTCCGGCATCCGCTGCGGGCGGCCTATGTCCTCGGCCCGGAGCTTGGCTCGTTGTCGGATCCGCTCGTCGAACGCTGCGATTATGTGATCAAAATCCCCACGCGCTTTTGCATCAATGTTGCGATGGCGGGGGCGATCGTGATGTATGATCGTATCAAATCTCTGGCACGTTTCGCTGATCGGCCAATCGGCGAAGGGGGACCTTAATGCACGGACCGCGGTGCTTTCTCGCGGCTTCGCTTTTTTTTGCAATCGCCTCGACTCCGCTCGAGGCCGAAACGATGACGCGCGTCGACACGTATGGCGACTGGACGCTTCTTACGGACTCCGTGACCCCGCATCTCTTTTGTTTTGTTACCAGCGAGCCGAAGTCTAGCGCGCCGAATAATGCTCAACGCGAGGCCCCGCGCGCCTACATCTCGGCATGGCCGAAAGACGGTATCCGAAGCGAAGTCAGCTTCCGCATGGGCTTTCAAATCAAAAAAAGCACGCAGGGAACGGCGTCGGTCGGTACTGGCGGATTCAAGCTATTCGGTTCGAGCGACCGGGCTTTCGTCTCGGATTCGACGCAGGAATTGAAGTTGATCGAAGCGATGCGCAAGGGCAGCTCGATGACGGTCGCGATCGCTTCCGATCATGGGACCGTGACGGACACCTATTCGCTTTCCGGCGTCGGCGTTGCGCTCCAAAAGCTTCAGGAAACCTGTTTCTGACGCGCGTGCTCTAAACTCGGTGCCGTGCACGCAGATGCACGTAAATGGCGCCTTCGCCACCGTGTTGAATGGCGGCCGTCGTATAGCTGACGACGATGCTTCGAACATCCGCCTCTTCCAGCCAGCGCGGCACATTGCGTTTCAGCACACCGCGTTCGTTTTCGTAATTTGCATAAGGGCTGTCTGACGCGCTTCCTGATTTGCCTTTGCCGGTGATGACGAGCACGAAGCGCAGGCCGCGGTTCTGACAGCGGAACAAGAATGCCCGAAGGGCTGCATGCGCTTCGCTTTGCCTTAGCCCGTGAAGGTCGACGCGTGCCTCGATTTCAAGGCGTCCACCGCGGATTTTGCGCGCATGTTTGCGATCGAAGTCGGAAAGGTCCGGCGGAGCGCGCCTCGAAGAAACGACGGGAGTTGGCTGAGGGTGTTTGACTGTTTCGTGCTTTACAGCCGCCGATTTTTTCGTGCTTTCATGATTCGGTGCTGTCTTCGCTTTCGGGGCATCGGTCGTTGCGCGATCGCTTAAATGTACGCGCGCCTTGGCCCGCTTCAGCGGCTCGATCGTAGCGGCGGTATATTTCCAGACGTCTTCGTCGTCGTTCGATGCGGCTTCCTTGCGGCCGCCTTTCCCGTGCGTCTTCTTCACGGCGCGCCGCCCGCAGCTTGGTGTTCAAGCGGTTGCTCGACCGGCAGCAGCACGATGAAGTGCCCCGTCTGCTTGGTTATGCCCGCAAGGCGGCCCGCCTCATCGCCCGAGCCGAAATAAATATCGCCGCGCTCGGGGCCTTTGATCGCCGAGCCGACATCGTGCGCGATCATCAGTTGGCGAAACGCGCCGTTCTTTGTTGCGTGTGTGATTTCCGGGGCATCGACAAAGATCGGTGTGCCCAGTGCGTAGTACGACGTATCGACCGCCAAGCTGCGCCGCGGCTGCAGGGGAATGCCATTCGCGCCGACCGGGCCCTTCGCATCGCTGCTCGTCAGTTCGCGGAAAAAAACATACGATTCATTCTTCCACATCACGGCCCTGGCGCGCTCGCTGTTGGCACGCAGCCACTGCTTCAAAGCCTTCAACGACATCGCCTCGGCGCTGATCTCGCGCTCTTCGATCAAGGCGCGGCCAATCGATGTGTAGGGGTATCCATTCTTACCGTCGTAGGCGACACGCACCTTCCGTCCGTCCGGCAACTCGACGCGCCCCGACCCCTGAACCTGCATGAAAAAAACGTCGACGGGGTCCTTGAAGTACATCAGCTCGAGGCCCTGGCCCGCGAGCCCGCCTTGCTCAATCTCGGCGCGGGTTAGAAAGGGTTCGAGCCCTCGCTCGGTCTTGCGCATATGTGTCGGCGACGATGACTTGGCGCCGCGTTCGCTTTCCGAAACGATGTTCACGAGGTCGGACGGGCGGCGATAGATCGGCACGGAAAATTCGGCCGTGCGAACGCGCGATCCCTTGATGAGCGGTTCGTAGTATCCGGTCAGCAGACCTGGGCCTTTGGCCCCGGAAACGCGGTGCGGACGGAAATGTGTTTCGAAAAAGCGCTGGGCATCTTCGCGTGTCCGAATGCCTGGCTTCGCCTTGGTTAGCGCGAGCGTGCAGACGTTCAGCAGGTCTTGCTTGAATCGGGGTTCATCGGGTTTCGGTTCGGGAGAAGCGGTCTTCAGGATCGGACCGCACGAGGCAAGAAAAGCTTTCCAGGCAGCCAAATGATTATCGTCGGCCCAGCCTGCGATGTCGCTGAACGCTATGGGATCAAACGTCACCGCGTTCGTTTGCATTCTGGTTGGCGTTCCGGCAATCGATGGCCCGGTGATGAACTGCGATGCTGCCGAGCTTATCAGAACAGCAGCGGCAAGCGGCAGCCCGGCGCCCTTCCACCCGGGTTCACACCTTCCCATCGCCATCAGGCGCCCCTCGGTGCCCACTCTGCTCTCGTCCGCAAACGGGCGCCGCCTTCGTCGCGCCGCCCGTGCCTTGATTTTGGACTAATTCGGAGCCTGTGTCGCGACCAATCGCCAGTTTGGATTACCGCGCGCCTTTGCTGTCGAGACGTCCCGGCTGAAAATCCAGATATCCGTTACGTCCTTGATCTTCTGAGCATCGCCGGAGATGACTTCGCCGGCCTTGTCGCGCGTTGCAGAGATCAGCTCGCTGAGGAAGCGTACGGCCAAGGTCGCGACGCCGTTTTTTACTTCCGCTTCGATGATGTCGGCCTTCTTGATGCCGACGAACTGCTGATCCAAGGTCTCGCCGCGGGATTCACGGTCCGCTATCGCTGCGCTGAATCCGTCATAGACGTCTTTGCTCAGCAAATCCTTGAGCATCCGGCGATTGCCTTCGGCAAATGCGGAAACGATCATCTCGTAGGCGCGGCCGGCGCCGGTCAGGAATGTCTCGGGATCGAATGCCGTATCGAGTTTCGCAACTTCGAGCAGACCGGCCGTGACTGCGGGATCGCTGACCGGATAGGCCTTGATCCGCGTCTCGGCGTTTGGCGCGGAGGTTTCGGCAGGAGGTGAGGCTGGCGCAGTATCGCGGTCACGGCGCGGCAGAGTGATGACGTCGGCCGAGGTCGCGTCGGCACCGGCACGCTGGCTTGCTTCCCGTTCACGAGCCCGCAGACGTTCGACACGCTGCTCATCGTCGTCGGTCCGGTGACCAAGGACACTTCTGAGCTTGATAATCGCCGCAACCGCCACAATAAGCGCAATCAGCGTAATGAGATCAAATTGACCAGACATTCTTAAGGCTTGAGCCTCCGGTGGTAGCGGCGGAGCCATGGTGCCGCGTCGAATTGCCCGCTGTCGTCGCACCGTATCTAGGGCGTCGGAGCCGACATTTGTAGATTTGACTGTATATCAGCTGTCGAACGTGAAGTCTCGCGGACGGACTTTGATCGTAAGCTTCGCCTCTCTGACGCGCGACTTATGGCGATTGTGGTGAATACCGTTGAAAACGCCCAGCAGAGCCCCTGGGTAGCCAGTGGCCCGTTCGACCCATCCGCGATAAGGTGCCGCAACGCTTTGGCGAGAGTTTATGTCTCAACCCTTTAAAATTGCGATCATCCTGCTTTTTGCGGCCTTCCCCCTCGTGGAGATCGGGCTGCTGATCCATCTCGGCCATATCATCGGCGTCGGGTGGCTTGCCGTCATTATCCTCGGAACGGCGTTTCTCGGGACCTATGTCATCCGCAGAGTTGGGCTCTCGGTCTTCGAGCGTGCTCTCTCACGCCTGGGCTCCGATCGCCACGGTGTTTCTCCGCTGTTCGACGGGTTCCTTCAGGTCCTGGCGGGGTTGTTGTTGATCTTTCCCGGGGTGATCTCCGACGTGATCGGATTGGTTCTGCTGATTCCGCAGGTCCGAAGCGTTCTGATCCGTACGGGATTGTTGAAGATCGTTACACTTTTTCACTATCAGGCGGAAGTCGATCGCGGATCTTTCCGCGCCGCCGATACCGAGCCTCGGGAACAGCCGGCAGGAATCGTCATCGAAGGCGAATACGAGCGCCTCAGCGAGAAGCCGTTGCGGCCGGGAAGAGCGGTACAACAGCGTCGCTATCGCTCTTGAGATCAGACTCGAATGTCCGGTTGACGCGACTGTAAAGCGTGCGTTGCACGCCTTCGGCCGGCGTGCTAGCCAGCCGACTTCGACGGCCCGGAAGCTCAAGAGGATGAAATGGCTGAAAACGGTAGCTCAGGAAACGGCGCGAAAATCCCTACCGACGATGCCATAACCTCGGACGGACAACAGCAGATTCAGGCCAAGATCGTCAGCCAGTACATCAAGGACCTGTCCTTCGAAAACCCGAATTTCCGCAAGCTCATTACGAGCCCGGGCGATCAGCCGAATCTGAAGGTCGAGGTGAACGTCGGCGCCCAGCGCATCGAAAACGATCTCTACGAATCCGCGATCGAGTTCAAAGCGACGGCATCGAACAATCTCGGCACGATCTATGTCCTTGAGACCGTCTATGCGGGTCTGCTGAAAATCGAGAGCATTCCGGAGCAGGCGCTTGAGCCGTTCCTGCTCATCTCCGGTCCGACGATGATCTTTCCGTTCCTGCGCCGGCTCGTTGCCGACATTACGCGGGAAGGTGGCTTCCCACCGCTGCTTCTCGATCCAATCGATTTCGGCGGGCTCTACGTGCGCCGCCAGCAGCAGCGTGCTCAAACGACCGGCAAAACGATCGTCTGAGACCCGAATTCTCAGGACGAAACCGTTCCCCAGAAACGATGCCAAATCGCTTTCGCGCCCATCTTCTCGATGAAGGTGCGGTGCGCGGCGATGTCGGCTTCGGTCAATCTCGACGGCAGCGGCTCTGGCCGCGCCTTCGCCGTCGTTCGCTTGCCGTTACGGCGTTCGGCACCTGCGGCGCTGCTTCCAGCGGTCTGAAGCCCGAACGTCGCCTGGCGCTCACCGAGCAATTCAACGTAGACTTCCGCGAGAAGCAGGCTGTCGACGATGGCGCCGTGTTTCGTGCGCCGGGAATTGTCGATGCCATAACGCTTGCAAAGTGCGTCGAGCGTATTGGGTCCGGCGGGATGACGCCGCCGCGCCAATGCCAGGGTATCGACGACGCGATCGAAACTCAGCGGTTTTTCGCCAAGCAGACCCAGCTCATGGTTCAAGAAGTTGACGTCGAACTGGGCGTTGTGAATGACCAGCACGTCATCGCCGATGAAGCCGAGAAAATCGCGGAAGACGTCGCGAAACAGAGGCTTGCCGATCAGAAATTCCGTCGAAATGCCGTGAACTTTCTGGGCCTCGAGCGGCACGTCGCGTTCGGGATTAATGAAGCGGTGAAACTCGATTCCTGTGGGAATACGGTTGATGATTTCGATGCCGCCGATTTCGATCAGGCGATCACCACTCTTCGGATCAAGGCCCGTCGTTTCCGTATCGAGCACGATCTCGCGCATCGCTGCGTCATTCCCCCGAAAAATTTTAGTCGCGCCAATAGCGATCGTAGGCTTCGCCGCGGCGGCCCTTCAGCTTAGCGATGATGGCATCGATTTGGCTGTGGCAGTTCTCAACCGTTCCGCCTGTTTCCACAACGAAATCGGCACGGGCTTTCTTTTCCGCTTCGGAAAGCTGGCGGCTACGGATCGTCGCGAATTTCGTTTCCGACATTCCGGGGCGCGAGAGAACGCGCGATCGCTGGATCTCAGCGTCGGCGCTGACAACAACAATGACGTCCACCGCCCGGTAGCCGCCCGCTTCAAACAATAGGGGCACTTCGAGTACGGCGATCGGCGCACCCTTGGCGTGCTCGGCCTGAATGAAGCGGCGTTCGCCCGCCCGGATCTTCGGGTGCACGATCTCTTCGAGTTCTTTGAACTTTTCGGGTTTGCCGAGCAATAGCGCCGAAAGCTTGGCGCGATCGACCTTACCGTCTGTCGTTGCGCCCGGAAATGCCTGTTCGATATCGGCGGCGATGGGTCCTGCATAGAGCCGGTGTGCTTCGGCGTCGGCATCGAAAACGGCGATGCCGCGTTCGAGAAACCGAGCTGCGGCCGTCGACTTTCCCATGCCGATGGAGCCGGTCAGCCCGACGATCAGCATTTTGCACCGTCGATGTCGCTGGCGATCATCCGATAAAGCTCAGGCGTTACGACGGGGCGAACACCGAACCATTTTTCAAAACCCGGCACGGCCTGATGCAACAGCATGCCGAGTCCATCGACGCCGATCAGTCCGTTCGTGCGCGCCGTTTTCAGAAATTCCGTTTCAAGCGGCACATAAACGAGATCGGCCGCAACAGTGCCTGATTGAGCGCGCGTGAAATCGATGCCGGTCGATCCGGTGCCGTTCATACCGAGTGTCGTCGTGTTGACGATCACAGCGGCTTCCGAGACATGCTCGTTTCGTACGTCCCACGGCCGCGTCGTGACGCGTGATCCGAAGTGGCGTGCGAGGTCTTGCGCGCGATCCGGCGATCGATTGAAAACGCGAATATCGCCCATGCCGGCTTCGAGAAATCCATAGACGACGGCACGCGCCGCACCGCCTGAGCCGAGGATCAGAATGGAGCCGGATCGTTTTCGCCAATCTGGGGCAGACGCATCGAGATTGGCCATGAAGCCGTAGGTATCGGTATTCGCACAGGCGAGTTGCCCGTTATCGAGCCACAACGTATTGGCAGCGCTGACGGCGACTGCCGACGGTTCACGGATCGTCGCGAGTTTGAACGCCGCTTCCTTGTGGGGAACAGTGACATTGCAGCCCACAAGACCATTTGCCTTGAACGACTGCAAAAACGCTTCGAGATCTTCCGGCCTGACGGGCTCTTTCGTGTAGGTTGCCTCGATGCCGTACTGGCGGAGCCAATAGTTATGGATCAGCGGCGAACGCGAGTGGGAGATAGGCCAGCCGATGACGCAAGCGCGTATCATGCCGTGACCATACCTTCATGACGAAGCCGCGCAAGAAGCTCGATCAGCGGTATGCCGAGAATCGTGAAATGGTCGCCGTCGATCTCCTCGAAGAGCTGCACGCCTGGACCTTCGATCTCATAGCAGCCGACGACCTGAAGCGCCCGCTCTCCCATTTTTTCGAGATAGCATCCGAGGAATTCGTCCGAGAACATGCGCATCGTCATCTCGGCCATTGTGCTCGTCTGCCAATGGACCTCTCCATTGCGCGCCAATGCTACAGCGGAAACGAGTTCGTGCGTCCTGCCGCGTAGCATCGAGAGGATCTCCCGGGCTTCAGCAAGATTTTCTGCTTTTGAAAAAAACTTGCCGCCGAGCGTCAGCACCTGGTCCGCGCCAATGACGAGAGCGCTGGGATGGGCCTCCGAAACAAGGCGGGCTTTTTCTGAGGCGAGCACATTTGCGACATCGATGCCTTCGACGCCCGCGGTTGATTCAACAATTGCGTCGCGAATTGCGGCTTCATCGATGGTTGCCGGGATGACGTCGAAAATCAGCCCTGCCGCTTCAAGAAGCATACGACGCGCGGCGCTGCCGGATGCGAGAATCAAGCGGGTCGCGTCAGGCACGAGAGGGCTCCGATTCCGATTTCAGGCCAGATTTCCGATCTTGTAAAAGCTTCAGAATCATCGTCGCCGATTCTTCGATCGAGCGGCGGGTGACGTCGATGATCGGCCATCCGTATTGGGCTGCAATCTTGCGTGTGTAAGCGATTTCCGCCGAAATCAAATCCCGGTCGACATAGGTTTCAAGATCGCGGTCGGCCATCAGCACGGCGCGATTACGGCGCACGTCGGCGATGCGGTCGACGTTCGCGATCAGGCAAACAACGAAAGCGGTATGCGGTTCCAGAAGTTGCTCCGGCAAGGGCACCTGCGGCACCAACGGCAGATTGGTCGTCTTATAGCCGCGCTGTGCGAGATAGAGGCTTGTCGGGGTTTTCGACGTGCGTGAAATGCCGAGCAACACGATATCGGCATCACTGAGATTATCCGGCAGGCGGCCGTCATCGTGCGCCATCGTGAAATTCATCGCATCAATTCGCCGGAAGTAATCGGCGTCAAGGACGTGCTGGCCAGCGACGGTCGGCGTCTGGGGGGCGCCAAGGTAACTTTCGAACACCTGCATGATCGGTTGCAGGACCGCGAGACACGGAATTTTGAGTTGCTGGCAATGCATCTCGAGTTCGTCAGCCAGCACTTTATTGACGACCGTATAAAGAACGATCCCCGGCTCCTGCGCGATGTCGCTCAAGACGCGCTTCAGCTGGCGCTGCGTGCGGACGAGCGGATGAACGTGCTCGATGGCGCGAATGTTCTGATACTGAACCGTCGCCGCCTTCGCGATCGCAACCAATGTCTCTCCGGTCGCATCCGAGACAAGGTGCATGTGGAACATGCTTGGCAATGCCATGGCGAGGTGTGTCTCTTAAAATCCGAACTGGAGCCTGTTCAAAAGTGAGGCGTTATCCCCGCCTGCGGGTGAAAAGTCGGAGGTTGAAAGAACAACCGCCCCGTCACCCACGGCGATACCCACATCTCACCGAAAACGAAAGACATTGTTCGACAATTCGTCATCCCTAGGGACAACTGATCTGTCCGACGGTCATACGGCGGTTGTCAACAAAGACCGCAATCTGGTTGCCTGTGCAGGAGACCAACAAGCCTTTGATTAACGGGAGGCTTATCGCTCTATTGCGTTTTGGAGCTAAAACGCTCTATCGGTCGTAGTGAGATACAGGCCGTGTTGGCAGCTTGTGGATTGGCAGAGGATGAGAAACCGATCCCCGATAGCCCCGCCCCTAAGAGTCAAAAAAATAACTTTCAAGAAATTCTGGATTTCTAAGTGAAGGGAAGTGACGTGGTGCATGAGTTGGATAGCGACGTCTCGGTACGGCGCTTTCTCGAGCCGTTCGCAGGCAAGGCTGTCTCGCCGCCTCCCGTCTGGTTGATGCGCCAGGCTGGCCGCTATCTTCCCGAGTATCGGCAGGTGCGCGCCGAAGCCGGAAGCTTCCTCAAGCTTTGCTACACGCCGCGCCTCGCCGCGGAAGTAACGCTGCAGCCGATCCGGCGTTTCGGCTTCGATGCGGCGATTTTGTTTTCGGATATTCTCGTTGTGCCGGACGCGCTCGGGCAGACGGTACGGTTCGAAGAAGGCGAAGGCCCGCGTCTCGATCCCATCCAGACGGTTGCCGACCTCGACCGACTCGCCCTATCGAACACGGGATCGAAGTTTTCGCTCGTTTGCGAAACGGTCGAGCGGCTGCGGCACGAGCTGCCGCAAGAAACGGCTTTGATTGGATTTTGTGGGGCTCCATGGACGGTCGCGACGTATGCGGTGGAAGGTCGAGGTTCGCCGGATCAGAGCGCAGCGCGCCATTGGGCATATCGCGATCCGGAAGGCTTTTCGCGGCTGATCACGTTGCTGACGGACGCGTCGATTGAATATCTGTCGGGCCAGGTTCGTGCGGGCGCCGATGCGCTGCAGATTTTCGATAGCTGGGCCGGAAGCCTTGCAGACGATCAATTCGAGCGCTGGGTGATCGGTCCGACGGCGAAGATCGTCCGCGAAGTTCGCGCGCGTCATCCGGGTGTGCCGATCATCGGGTTTCCGCGGGGCGCTGCAGCGCTGCTTGATGGCTATATCGAGGGGACGAGCGTCGACGGCGTCAGTTGCGATACGGCTTGCCCGCTTGGGCTGATGCAGCAGACGGCGCGGAAGGGACAAGTCGTGCAGGGAAATCTTGATCCTCTGCTCTTGGTGGCAGGTGGCGACGCCCTCGACCGGCGTGTCGATGAGATTCGTACGGCGATGAATGGTCTTCCGTTCGTCTTCAATCTCGGGCACGGAATCGTTCCCGATACGCCGCCTGACAATGTTGGGCGCCTCGTCGAGCGGTTGCGCATCGGAGGCTAGGAAAGCGGAACACGTGCGATGAACACCCCCACGATTCGAGCGGTGCTCTCAGTTGTCGTTACGGCAATTGCCGCGGGCTTTTTGATTTTTGTGTTTGGGGGCGACGCCTATCCCTGGGTCAAAGCCTTTCACGTCATTGCCGTGATCGCGTGGATGGCGGGGATGCTCTATCTGCCGCGGCTTTTTGTCTATCACGCCGACGTGCCGGTCGGCTCGCCCCAGTCCGAGACCTTCAAGGTCATGGAGGGACGGCTTCTCAACGTCATCACGTCGCCGGCGATGGTCGTCGCCTGGGTGCTGGGCATCTGGCTCGCTTGGCAAAGCGGCTTTTGGGCCGCGCCGTGGTTTCATGCAAAACTGACCTGCGTGCTGATCCTTTCCGGCCTCCACGGGTATCTTTCGGCTGCGACGCGCGCCTTCCGGGAAGATCGCAATACCAAGTCGGCGCGGCACTGGCGGATCATCAACGAGATCCCGACGGTGCTGATGATCGCCATTGTCATCCTAGTGATTGTAAAGCCGTTTTGACATCTATGCAGGGTCGCAGCGATCTGCTATAAGCTTGCGTCCTCATAAGGATTTTGGCAGACGGCACGTTCTGACGTGGTGATGAAACCCGTGGACGTCCGCAGCATTATGACAGGGCGCCCGCTCTGTCGCCGTCGGGCCATCTCATTCATCTCACCATACCACCCGATGCCACGGTTCTTGTGGCGACCCCGCGGAGTTCTTTTTCAATGAAACAAATGAAGCTCGAGGACCTGAAGCGGAAATCTCCCGCCGAGCTTGTCACGTTTGCCGAAGAAACCGGGGTCGAGAATGCCTCGACCTTGCGTAAGCAGGAATTGATGTTCGCGACGCTGAAGCAGCTCGCGACGCAGGAAACCGAAATCACCGCAACTGGTGTCGTCGAGGTTCTGCAGGATGGTTTCGGCTTTTTGAGATCGCCGGAAGCCAACTATCTTCCCGGTCCCGACGACATTTACGTGTCGCCCTCACAGATCCGCCGATTTGCGCTGAGGACCGGCGATACGGTCGAAGGCCAGATCCGCTCGCCGAAAGACGGCGAGCGTTATTTTGCCCTTCTCAAAGTCTCAAACATCAATTTTGAAGACCCGGAAAAAGCCAAACATAAGAGCCATTTTGATAACCTGACGCCGCTCTATCCGACGAAGTGGCTGAAGCTCGAAATCGAAGATCCGACAATCAAGGATCTCTCTTCCCGCGTTATCGACATCGTCTCGCCGCTCGGCAAAGGCCAGCGTGCCCTAATCGTGGCGCCGCCGCGCACCGGTAAGACGGTGCTCCTGCAGAACATCGCACACTCGATCACCGCCAATCATCCGGAATGCTACCTGATCGTTCTGCTGATCGACGAGCGTCCGGAAGAAGTCACCGACATGCAGCGTTCGGTCAAAGGCGAGGTGATTTCCTCGACCTTCGATGAGCCGCCGTCACGGCACGTGCAGGTGTCCGAGATGGTGATCGAGAAGGCTAAACGTCTCGTCGAGCATAAGAGAGACGTTGTCATTCTGCTCGATTCGATTACGCGCCTTGGTCGTGCCTACAACACAGTCGTGCCGTCATCCGGCAAGGTTCTGACCGGCGGTGTCGACTCGAATGCATTGCAGCGGCCGAAGCGGTTCTTCGGTGCCGCCCGTAACATCGAGGAAGGCGGTTCGCTGACCATCATCGCGACGGCGCTGATCGATACCGGCTCGCGCATGGACGAAGTCATCTTCGAAGAGTTCAAGGGTACCGGCAACTCGGAAATCATTCTGGACCGCAAGGTCTCGGACAAGCGCGTGTTCCCGGCGATCGACGTTTCCCGTTCGGGTACGCGCAAAGAGGACCTGCTGGTTCCGAGAGATCAGCTCAAGAAGGTCTATGTCTTGCGCCGCATTCTGAACCCGATGGGCACGATGGATGCGATCGAGTTCCTGATCGACAAGCTCCGGTCGACGAAGACCAACGGCGAGTTCTTCCAGTCGATGAATACGTAGCGATTGATTCATGTGAAATGCGAAAGGCTGCTCCGAGAGGGCGGCCTTTTTTGTTGCTGATCGGAATCAATCGGAGCGGCTGGGCCTGCGCTACGTAGCCTTGAACTGGGCGGCGATGATCCGGCCGACTTTAGCCAGCACAGCGTCGCGCGTGTCCGGGGAAGCCAATGACCCGGTGAAATAGGCTGCGACCAATATCGGGGCTTTGCCCGGACGCTGGATGACGGCGACGTCGTTGGCGGTTCCGTTGTCGCCGCTTCCCGTTTTGTTTCCGCTTATCCAATCCGATGGTAGTCCGGCCGGAATGCGTTTTGCCGCCGTCTTGCAGTTGTTCAACCAACCTAAGAGCGTTGCGCGAGAGGCTTCTGTCAGCGCTCCATCTATGAGGAGGGCCTTGAGGTCGGCGATCATGGCGGCAGGCGATGTCGTGTCGCGCGGATCGCCGGGGATCGCGGTGTTCAGCGTTGGCTCTGTACGATCGAGCCGGGTGACGGGGTCGCCGATAGAGCGTGCAAATTCCGTTAGGCCCTTCGGCCCTCCAATGGCGGCAAGCAGGAGATTCCCCGCTGTGTTATCGCTGAGTTCGACCGCCGCCGCGCAAAGATCGCTGACCGTCATTCCGCCTTTGCTTACGTTAGCCTGAGTGACGGGCGCGTATTCGAGCAAATCCGATTGGGTATAGGTGATCCAGCGGTCGAGCCGCTCCGTGCCGCGATCGACGTTCCTAAGGACGGCGGTCGCCGCCAGCAACTTGAAGGTGCTGCACATGGGAAAGCGTTCGTCGGAGCGATAGGAGATGCGCTCACCCGTAGCGGTATCGAGCGCGGCGACGCCCAATCGTCCTCCGTGTTGTCTCTCCAATTTTTGGAATGGATCGATCTCTGCGAAAGCAGGCACCGAGGCGGCAAGCCCGATGGTGCCGATGATGAAAGCACGACGGTGCATGCCAGGCTTACCCGCGTTTGGGGGCGCGCCTCGGCGGCGACGCTGTCCGGGACGTGCGTAGCTCACAAAAAGCCCACAGATTATATACAAGCAAGCAACTGCATCGAATGGCGCTTGGCAGCAGCATTCGCTGGAATTATCGACCAAAGTTGTATTGGCCGTTTATAACAAGACGCGGTTCCGGTGACTACGATGCCGAACTGGGGCGAAGCCTTATTCGGCGGCGTCGAGCATCTCGCGGGCTTGTTGCGCCGGCGTCTTTTCAGTTTTGTAGCGTTCGGGCTCACCGGCGCCGGGCTTATAGACGAACGGCAGCACCAACTGTTCGACGAAGCCCTTCGGGAAGTGCGGCAGCTCATCGACGCCCATGTCCTTGGCCGTGATCGGACGCGGCGGTTTCTCGCTGAACGTGCCGAGCATTTTATCCCAGACCGTCAGCAGGAGGCCGAAGTTGCAGTCGCCCTCGGTTCCCCAGTTGACATGGTGGAGGTGGTGGATACGGCCGATCGACAGATGCGGCGCGAGCGGTCCGAGACGGGCGTCGACGTTCGAGTGCTGGACGATCAGCGTCACCGAAATCAGGAAGCCAAGCACGACCGCCACCGGGGCTGGCATGCCGATGATGACGAGCGGCATGTTACCGACCACCATATCGATGACCTGGTGCAGCGGGTGACGGATGACTCCGTTCAAACCGTAGAGCCGACCGACGCCGTGATGCACGGAATGCAAGCGCCACAGCGTCGGATAGCGGTGGCTCAGATAGTGCATCGCCATGAAGGCGAAATCGGCGACCAGGAACGCCATCAGCACTTGGCCCCACATTGGCCATTGCGTCGGCCAGAGGCCCTGGAACGGGAAGAGCCAGCAGATCACCGGGATCAGCAGCACACCGTTCATCGCAGAGGTTTCGTAGGCGATGACGTGAAGAATGTTCGCTTGCGTGTCGCCGTGCGCGGCGTGGTCATTCCACTCGTCGAAGAACGGTGCGATGCGTTCGGCTGCGAAGGCCGTGAGGTAGGCAATGCCGAGCAGCGGAGCGATCAGCAGGTAAGCCCAGGTGTGGCCGCGAGCGACGACGAGGTCGGACACAACCCAATAAGCTGCGGCCGTCAACCCGAACATCATGAAGGGCGCATATCCGTATCGGACGATCTCACGCAGAGTTTTCATAGCGTTTGTATAATCCTCGGCATCGATACCCGCCAAGTAATTGATCTGTGAGACCTTTCAACGCGGTAAAGACATCACATTGCGGCGTCACGTTCGGTGCGTACGCGTCGGAGCGTTTCCTGCAGGGCCTTGGCATTTTGGATTGGCGCACTGCAGACGGGGCCGATGCAAACATAAGCTGTTGATTTGCCATTGATCGCTGTTTTGTCGCTTAGCAACGAGCCCGGGCCGGCAGGGGTTCCGGGACGAGCTACAAACTCCAAAGCTCCCGGAATGGACAGCTGCTGCAGTTCGCCGCGGAGGGTGGATCCGTCGGTGACGCTCACGGCAACTTGAACCAGACGGTCCAGATCGAGTTCCGCCGCCAGCAGGGCGCAGTGTCCGATCGGGCCCAGCGCCACGGCCGGTGCGAAAGCCTTGAGGAGCCGGCGCGCGCGCTCGTCGTAGTCCACTTCACCGGTCAGAGCCGCGAGGGCGATGAGGTTTGAGAGTTGTATGGCGTTGGCGTTCGGGGCCGCATCGTCGCTGGCCGCTTTCAGCCGGACGACCACATCGGCCGTATCGTCGGCCGCCGTGAAATAGCCGCCGCGATCCCTGTCCCAATAGTGCCTGTCAAGGATGCCGGTCCATTGCCGGGCATGTTCGAGATAGCGTTCCGATCCCGTTGCTGCGAACAGGCGCAAGGCCGCCCAGGTCATGTTGGCGTAGTCGGATGCCGTCGCCGGAGCCTTGGCGAGACCGTTGCGATAGGCATGGAAGAGACGACCGTCGGGTGCGGCGAGCTTCGTCACGATGCAGTCGAAGGCACGTTCTGCGAGGGCAAGCCAATCGGCGCGTTCGAAGACGACGGCAGCGCGCGACAGCGCGGCGATCATCAAACCGTTCCAGTCCGCGAGGATCTTGTCGTCCCAACCTGGACGGATGCGCGATGCGCGGCGCTCGAGGAGCTTCGCGCGCAGTTCAGCGAGACGTGCTTCCTCTTCGTTCGAAAGCAAGGCGAGGGAGCCGAGGCGGTTTAGGATCGTCTGGCCTTCGAAGTTTCCATCGGGCGTGACGCCGTACACACGTGAAAAGAATGCAGCGTCTTCCGCACCAAGAACGTCCTCGATTTCCGCCGCACTCCAGACGTAGAACTTGCCTTCCTCACCTTCGCTATCGGCGTCGAGAGACGCAGCGAAACCGCCCGCCTCGCCGATCATCTCGCGCTCGAGCCAGGCGACCGTTTCGGCGATGCGTGCCTTGAAAAGCGGGTCCTGCGTTTCGCGCCAGACCTCGGTCAAGAGATCAATCAGCAGGGCGTTGTCGTAGAGCATCTTCTCGAAGTGCGGGACGAGCCAAAACTCATCGACCGAATAGCGTGCGAAGCCGCCGCCGAGATGATCGTAGATGCCGCCCTGACAGATGTGGCGGAGGGTGGTGGTGACTGCGTCTCGCGCATTCGGATCGTCGTAACGTATGGCGCCGCGCCAGAGCAGCCAGAAGACGCTCCATTGCGGAAACTTCGGTGCGCCGGACAGTCCGCCATGCTCGCGATCGACGGCCCGCGCGATGGCTGCGACGACATCTTTCGTCCGCGGCCGCGACGCATTCGTGCTGGTTTCACCGGGCGTTTCCTTCAACGCTGCGAGGAGTGCTTCCGTGTTCTTGCGGACGTCCTCGGGCTGATTGCGATAGGCCTCTGCGATACGCAGAAGCACCGTCACGAATGCGGGACGCCCATAGCGCGCTTCTCTCGGAAAATACGTTCCGCCCCAGAACGGCTTTGCCTCACTATCGAGGAACATCGTCAGCGGCCATCCGCCTTGCTCGCCGAGCCGATGCAGCGCGCCCATGTAGATCGCGTCGATATCGGGACGTTCCTCGCGATCGACTTTGATGTTGACGAAGAGCTCGTTCATCACCTCGGCGGTGCCGGAATCTTCAAAGCTCTCGTGCGCCATGACATGGCACCAGTGGCAAGCCGCGTAGCCGACAGAGAGCAGGATCGGTTTGCCCGTCCGCTTCGCTTCCGCGAGCGCTTCAGGACCCCAGGCCCACCAGTGCACAGGGTTGGCTTTGTGTTGAAGGAGATAAGGGCTGGTTTCGTACTGCAGTCGGTTTTCGCTCATCTCAGAATGTCTGGAGAAATGTGGATCGGGTTGCGGTGACGCGCATCTACGAGTACGCGAATGCCATGACCGATGCTTCAACTATCTTTGCGCTATCGAGCGCACCCGGGCGCGCTGCCCTTTCCGTTATCCGCATTTCGGGACCCGCGGTGCGCGACGTACTTGAAAAGATGGTGGCGCCCGTTCCGAAACCTCGCGTTGCAGCGTTTCGCACCGTCCGGCATCCCAAGACCGGGGAAGCGCTCGATCGCGCGTTGCTGCTCTGGTTCGCGGCGCCAAATAGCGAAACAGGTGAAGACGTCGCCGAGTTCCAGGGACACGGGAGCCGGGCCGCCATCGCGGCGATCCTCGCGGCTCTCGGGACGATAAAAGGTTGCCGCTTGGCCGATCCGGGCGAGTTCGCGCGCCGTGGGTTCGAGAACGGCAAGATGGATTTGGCTGAGATCGAGGGCCTAGGAGATCTCATCGAGGCGGAGACCGAGGCGCAGCGCAGGCAAGCATTGGGGCAATCGGCGGGAACACTCTCCAAACTCTATGAAGGCTGGCGGACGCGGCTGATCGAGATCGCGGCGTTGACCGAGGCGGCTATCGACTTTTCCGACGAAGGTGATGTTTCGGCGTCGTCGTTCGCGGAAGCGCATAAGCGAGCCGAGGCGCTGTCCGCCGAAATCGCTGGGCATCTCGATGACGGACATCGGGGCGAAATCGTCCGCGATGGGTTCCGTGTAGCGTTGCTCGGTCCGCCGAATGCGGGCAAGTCGAGCCTTCTGAATGCGCTTGCTCGGCGCGATGCTGCGATCGTTTCCGCCGAAGCGGGGACGACGCGCGACGTGATCGAGGTTCGGCTGGATCTCGGTGGACTGCCTGTTGTCATCTCGGATACGGCGGGCATCCGCGAGGCGGCGAGTGCGGTCGAGCAAGAAGGTATTCGGAGGAGCCTCGCGGCGGCGCGTGATGCCGATCTCGTCGTGTGGCTCAGCGAGACCGGCGACTCAAAGCCGCCTGATGGAATTTCACGTGAAACAAGCCTTGCAATTCGTTCCAAAGCCGATCTGGGGCGAGAATCAACAACTGATGTGCTCGCGATCTCGACGGTGACCGCCGAGGGACTGGATCGGTTGGTGGCCGAGATTGCCAAACGGGCGGGTGAGGCGGTCGGGACGAGGGCGGACCCGGCATTGACCCAAGCTCGGCATCGGCAAAGCCTGGAGGCGGCACGTGACGAGATCGCGGCGTTCCTGGCGGGCAGCCCCGAATCCATCGAGCTGCGGGCGGAAGATGTCCGGCGCGCGGCGCACGCTATCGGCCGGATCACAGGCCGGGTCGATGTGGAGGATGTCCTCGATCAGGTCTTCAGCCGGTTCTGCATTGGGAAGTAGGTGGTTAACGAAGTGTTTCACGTGAATCAGGCTTGACGAGACTCATTGCGCCTGAAGCAGGTGTTTCACGTGAATCATCTTTTGTTAACCAAGGCCTGGAGGCAGGTACGGTGGCGTTTCGGGGTTCCCATCTCCGGCCATGAGGTGCGAAGAAGCGCTCTTTTGCGCTGTTCCCGGATGAGGTAGGTCATCCCGCATGAATTCTGGAACCTACGACGTCATTGTTGTCGGCGGCGGGCACGCCGGGACCGAGGCTGCGGCTGCTGCGGCCCGGATGGGTGCGCGCACGGCGCTGGTGACCCATTCCTTCGCGACTGTCGGCGAGATGTCCTGCAATCCGGCGATTGGGGGGCTCGGGAAAGGCCACCTCGTCCGGGAAATCGATGCGTTCGACGGGTTGATGGGCCGGGTTGCGGACGTCGCGGGTATCCAGTTCCGGTTGCTCAACCGTTCGAAGGGTCCGGCCGTTCATGGTCCGAGGACGCAGGCCGACCGGAAGCTTTACCGCCAGGCTATGCAGGCCGAGATTCGTGCCATTCGGGGTCTCGACGTCATCGAGGGTGGGGTTGAGGATCTGATCGTTGAGGATGGCCGGGTTGCGGGTGTTCTGACCGGCGATGGTAGCGCCCTGAGTGCTGGAGCCGTCGTGCTGACTACCGGCACGTTCCTCAATGGCTTGATCCATATGGGCGAGCAGAAGATTCCGGCGGGTCGCGTGGGAGAAGCGCCTGCGTTGAAGCTTTCCGACCGGCTTTACGCGCTGGGCTTGAAGCTCGGTCGGCTGAAGACCGGGACGCCGGCGCGGCTCGACGGAAAGTCGATCGACTGGTCGGGGCTCGAAATGCAGAAGGCCGACGACGATCCGGTGCCCTTCTCGTTTCTGACGACGCGAGTGACGACCCCGCAGATCGCCTGCGGAATCACGTACACGACGCCTGAGACGCACGAGATCATCCGTGCGAATCTTTCGCGTTCGCCCATGTTTTCGGGCCAAATCGAGAGTATCGGGCCGCGCTATTGCCCGTCGATCGAAGACAAGGTCGTGCGGTTCGCCGACCGCTCATCGCATCAGATTTTTCTCGAACCCGAGGGGCTCGACGACGACACGATTTATCCGAATGGCGTTTCGACGTCGCTGCCGGTCGAGGTGCAAGACGCCTTCTTGCGGACGATGCCCGGACTCGCGAACGTCGTCATCAAGCGGCCCGGGTACGCGATCGAATACGATTATGTCGATCCGCGTGAATTGACGCCGGGGCTCGAAGTGAAGCGCTTGCCGCGGCTGTTTCTTGCCGGGCAGATCAACGGCACCACGGGCTATGAAGAAGCGGGAGCCCAGGGGCTGCTCGCGGGACTCAATGCGGCACTTGCTGCGGGAGGCGCGCGGGAGCCGTTCGTGGTGTCGCGGACTGACGGCTATATCGGCGTCATGGTCGACGATCTCGTGACGCGCGGAGTGTCTGAGCCCTATCGCATGTTTACGTCGCGGGCCGAGTTCCGGCTGAAGCTCAGGGCCGATAATGCCGATCAGCGACTGACGGCTGCGGGAGTTGCGTTGGGCTGCGTGGGTCAGGAGCGGCGGGCGCATTTCGAGGCGAAGACGAAAGCGCTGGGCGACGGCCTCGACTTGTTGAACCAACTCTCCTTGACCCCGACCGAAGCCGCTCGTCATGGGCTGACGGTCAATCGCGATGGGCGGCGGCGGACGGCGTTCGAGCTTTTGTCGTTCCCGGATATCTCGCTCGATCGTTTGAAACCCATTTGGCCCGAACTCGGGAAGCTTGAGCCGCGAATCGCGGGGCAGCTCGAGGTCGACGCGCGCTACGCGGCGTATCTTCGCCGCCAGGACGAAGACGTTGCGCAACTGAAGCGGGATGAGGCGGTCAGCATCCCGGTCGATTTTGATTATTCCGGTATTCCAAGTCTTTCAGCCGAGGTTCGTCAGAAATTGGTTCAACACCGGCCGACGACGATCGCGCAGGCCGGGCGGATCGAGGGCGTCACCCCGGCAGCCCTGCTGACGCTGTTGGCGCGGCTCAAGGCCAGTCGGGCACGCAAGTCCGCATAATGACTTCAATTGCGCGCATCGATAGCCCCGAATCGTTTCAGGCCGCATTCGGGATTTCACGTGAAACGCTAGACCGGCTAACGACTTATGCTCAGCTACTTGGCCGCTGGCAGAAGACGATCAATCTCGTCGCGCCCAGCACGATGGGCGACATCTGGCACCGGCACTTCGCGGATAGCGCCCAGCTTTGGCGGTTTCGGCCGGAAAATGCCCGGACTTGGCTCGATATTGGCTCGGGTGCCGGGTTCCCCGGACTCGTTCTCGCTATCTTGGGTGCCGAAAGGCAAGCGACTCACCATATCTTGGTGGAAAGCGATGCACGTAAAGCCGCTTTCTTGCGCGAGGTTGTGCGCACGACGGGTATCACTGTGGACATCCTGTGCATGCGAATCGAAAATTCCGAGACTCGCGCTAATGTAAAGACGGTTGACTGTCTGACCGCGCGGGCGCTCGCACCGCTTCCGCGCCTGCTTGAGATCGCGGCCCCGTATTTTACGTCGTCGACGCTGGGCTTGTTCTTAAAGGGTCGGGACGTGGTGGCCGAAATCGAGCAAGCTGCTCGAGGCTGGCAGTTCGATTACGAACTGAAGCCAAGCATCACGGATGAAGACGCCCGCGTGGTGTTGCTCAAAGTGTTGAAGCCCAAGAGGGAGGAGTAGTCCCGTGGCCGGCTACGTTTCAGGCGCGGGTGGCGCCAGCGCAGGTCCGCGCGTGGTCGCTATCGCCAATCAGAAAGGTGGCGTCGGCAAAACGACGACGGCCATCAATCTTGGCACGGCGCTCGCGGCGGTCGGTGAACGCGTGTTGGTTCTCGACCTCGATTCGCAGGGCAACGCCTCGACCGGCCTCGGCATCGATCCCGAGTCGCGTTTCAAAACCTCATTCGACATCCTGACGGGCAGCGCGACCATCCTCGACACGGTGCTGAAAACGGCCGTGCCCAATCTTTTCGTCGTCCCGGCAAACAGCGACCTCGTCGGAATCGACGGCGCTTTGGCTGGCGATCCGCAGACGCGACCTTTCAAATTGCGGGACGCTGTGACGGCGCTCGTCGGCCAGCAACGCAATCGCCCCGCAGATACGCATTTCAGCTACGTGCTGATCGACTGTCCGCCATCGCTCAACGTGCTGACGCTCAACGCGATGACGGCCGCGCATGCGGTGCTCGTTCCAGTGCAGTGCGAGTTCTTCGCGCTCGAAGGTATTTCTCAGCTCAAGGATTCGATCGAGCAGATCCGTGCGACGCTCAATCCGCGGCTTGAAATTCAGGGCGTCGTTTTGACGATGCACGATCAGCGCACGGTGCTGTCCCGCGAAGTCGCCGCCAACGTGCGCGACTTCTTCGGTCCGAAGGTCTACGAGACGGTGATCCCGCGCAACACGCGGGTCGCGGAAGCGCCGTCGCATGGCAAGCCGCTGCTGCTCTACGATTACGATTGCGCCGGAAGCCAAGCGTACATCCGCCTCGCGACCGAAATTATCGAACGGGAAAAGCGCTTCAAGGCTGCGTAAGCCTGATGGATTTGTGGTTATTGTGGAACTGAGAACTTACTGGCAGGGGGCAGTCCGAAAATGAACTCCGTTGCACCGAAGAGCAGACTTGGCCGCGGCCTGGCCTCTTTGATCGGAGAACCTGCGCCCCTCGGTCACCGCCTGCCGCCGGAAGGCGAGCAGCGTATGGTGTCGATCGCGGAAGTGAAATCGAGCCCGCTCAACCCGCGCAAGGATTTTCGCGACGATGAACTGACCGAGCTTGCCGAGTCGATCCGCACGAAGGGCCTTGTGCAGCCGATCGTCGTCAGGCCGAACGGTATGGCGGGCGGTTATGAGATCGTCGCCGGCGAACGTCGCTGGCGCGCCGCGCAGAAGGCCGGTCTTCACACCATTCCCGTTATCATCCGTGAGGTGACGGATCGCGAGCTTCTCGAACTTGCGATCATCGAAAACGTTCAGCGTCAGGACCTCAACGCGATCGAAGAAGCGACGGGCTATCGCGAGCTTGTCGAGCGGTTCGACTACAGCCAGGAGCAGCTTTCCGAGATCATCGGAAAGAGCCGCAGCCATGTCGCCAACACGCTCCGGCTTTTGAAGTTGCCGTCGGGCGTACAGTCGCTTGTACAACAAGGGCAACTGACGGCAGGCCACGCCCGGGCTCTGATCGGGCGTGACGATGCCGAGACACTGGCTCAGAAAATCATCAGCGACAGTCTTAACGTTCGCGATGTCGAAGCCATGGTTCACGGCCTCGGCAGCGACACGGCGACGCCCGGCGCGCGCCGTCCGCGCGACAAGGACGCCGATACCAAGGCGTTTGAAAAGGAGTTGACGGACCTTCTGGGCCTCAAGGTCGAAATCCGGAAGGGGTCTGGCGAGAGCGGTACGCTGGTTATCAAGTATGGCAACTACGATCAGCTCGACTATATTCGCCAGCGCCTTGGCGGCGGCTGAGTTTTTAAGCTTTTCGATGCAATTCTACTCGCTGCCGCTTGACGCTCGGGCAGCTGATTGGTGGTGTGCGGTCGCATGGCGGCCGTTCGGGACGCCGCGAGATAAGAGTTTATGAGCGACACGAATACATTGGCGCAGCTGGCGGCACTGATCCGCTCGCGTAGGTCGGACAGCGCAGAAAAATCGTATACGGCCCAGTTGCTGAATGCAGGGCCTGAGCGCTGCGCGAAAAAGTTCGGCGAAGAGGCCGTCGAGACGGTGATTGCCGCAATGGGCACAGATGCGGCGGCGCTCAAGGCCGAAGCCGCCGACACGCTCTACCACCTGCTGGTCCTTCTTGAATCCCGTCACATCGCTTTCGATGACGTTTTGAAAGTGCTTGAAGGCCGCATGGGGATCTCTGGCATCGAGGAGAAGGCGTCACGTCCACGGAGCAGATCGTGAAAGGGCGCGTCGGCGCTCAGGGTCGCAAAGCCTGGAAGCGCGACACGGACGGGAAGATCGAGGGCAAGCCTTTCTCTCCCTATCGTGTTTTCACGCGTGAGGAGTGGGCGAGGCTCAGAGCCGATACGCCCATGACGTTGCAGCCGCATGAGCTTGAACAGCTCTCCGGCATTATTGAAGAGGTTTCCGTCGAAGAGGTCGAAGAGATCTATCTGCCGCTGTCGCGGTTGCTCAATCTCTATGTCGCCGCGGCGCAGAAGCTCTATTCGGTCAGTTCCGAATTTCTTGGACGCAAGGACACGAAAGTTCCTTTCGTGATCGGCGTTGCCGGATCGGTTGCCGTCGGCAAAAGCACGACGGCGCGTATTCTGAAAGCGTTGCTCGCGCGATGGCCGGATCATCCGCGCGTCGATCTGATGACCACCGACGGATTTCTTTATCCGAATGCCGAGCTCGAACGGCGCGGTTTGATGAATCGCAAGGGATTTCCGGAGAGTTTCGATACCGAGCGGCTTTTACGATTTCTCGGCGATATCAAATCGGG
>DASZVX010000125.1:0-53558 GCA_035547255.1 Hyphomicrobium sp. | reverse complement strand
TGCCGATGACGCCGTCGAACGGTGCGCGGATGACCGTAAACGACAGATCGCGCGCCGCTTGATCGACGGCGACCTGCAATTCCTTCGCGACCTCCGTCGCCTGCGTGCGCTGGGCATGGAGAAGCGTGATGTTGGCATCGGCCGACTGGATCGCGGCTTCATCGGCTTTGACCTGCGCACGCGCTGAATCGCGCGCCGCGATCGCTGCATCGAGCGAAGCCTTCGTCGAATAGTCTTTCGCAGTCAGCGCGTTCGTGCGTTGATAGTCGGCCTCGGTCTTGACGACGTTGGCCTTCGCGGCCTCGATCTGCGCGCGGGCCTGTGCCGCCGCGGCTTCGGCTGCCTTGATCTGCGCGTCGAAGGTTGCAATCGCGGCGTTCTGCGTCGCGAGCTTGGATTTTGCCTGATCGAGTGCGAGCCGGTAGTCACCGTCGTCCAGACGGACGAGGACGTCGCCTTCCTTGACGAACTGGTTATCGACGACCGGAACGTCAGTGACGTACGCCGAGACCTTCGGCGAGATCATCGACATGTGGACGCCGACATAAGCGTCGTCCGTCGAGACAATAAAGCGTCCGACGGTGATGTAATGATACCCGAACCAGACGCCGGCCAGCATGGCCAGGGCGCCGATACCGATGAAGATCGGCTTCCGACGGGAGCCAGGCTTCGCCGTTTCCGTGCTTGCCGCCGCCGCGACGCTGCTGCGCTCACGCGCTGTAGTTCGCTCTTCAAAGTCGGCGCGCGTTTCAGCATCGGCTGTCGTAGCGACCTGCGAGGCGTTCGAAGGGTTCGAAACGGAGTGCAGATGCACCTCCGACGCAGATCCTGAATCCTGTCTGTGCGGGGCGTGGTCCCGAGGTCTTACGAGGGCCCTTTTCAACGTCCCTGTCGCCATCGCCGCTATCCCTTATCAAAATGGCCGCAATATGAACCAAACGGTTTAGTTTAGGCGCTTGACTTAGACCTTCCAAAGGTCAATATCAAGTGGAAACTGAACCGTTCGGTTCACGTATTTTCACTTTTTAACAGGTTGGGCGAGTAAGGCTCGTGTAGGATCAAAGCCATGGAATCTAGGACCAACGCCATGGAATCACCGTCAGCCTCCCCGGAGGCGCCGGAACGTCGCGGTGGACGGCCCGCCGCGGGGACGGACCCTCAAAAGCGCCGCCAAATCCTGGAGGGCGCCGGGCGCATTTTCTCGACGCTCGGGTTCGATGCTTCGAGCATGAACGACGTGGCCCGCGAGGCGAAGGTGTCGAAGGCGACGCTCTACGTCTATTTTCAGGACAAGGAGCATCTGTTCACGTCGATCTGCTCCGAGCGCCGCGATCGCAACATTTCCGAGCTGATTGCGCTCCTCGATCGGGAAAAGCCGCCGAAGGAGACGCTGCTTCACTTCGGAACCGAGATGATGCGGCTTCTCTCAGAGCCATTCGTCATCGCGGCGCATCGCATCGTCATCGGCGTTGCCGAACGAATGCCGGAAATCGGGAACGAGTTTTTTGAGGCCGGTCCGAAGAGGATGGCCCTCGCACTGGCGGAGTTTATCGACCATCACGTCGCGGCGGGGCGAATGAGCGTGCCGGATTCCTATCTGGCGGCAGCGCAGTTCCTGGAGCTTGTGCAGTCGCTGATCTTCCGCCCACGCCTCTATGGCGCGATCACGGAGCGGCCAACCGCGCCGGAGATCGACAAGGTCGTGGCGTCGGCCGTTGCGATGTTTCTCGCGGCCTATGGAGCGAAGGACGGAAGCTGACGCCGTCAGATCGCGGCGGCACTCTTCGGCATTTCTTCCGGCATCTCTTCGGCAAATCCGAGGTCGTGGTTGTCCTTGTCGACGCCCTCCAGCGTGCGCCAGTCGGGAAGGCTCGCCAGCGACGGATCGATGAAGGTGTGATGCCAGAGCTGCGTCGCAAGCACGGCGACGAGCCCCAGCTCCATCGAGCTCCGCTGATAAAACCGCGGCGACAGTTCACGGTACTTGGTCCGCCACAGAGCGACGACCTGAGGATCGAAATATCCCGATTTCTTGAGCGACTCTTCACTTAGAAGTTCATCGACGTAGGGTAGCCGCTGCTGCAGGAAGAAGCCGTCGAGCGGGGCGCGGAACATGCCCTTCGGCCGCCACGCGACCTTTTTGGGCAGCCATTTCTCGGCGACGCGCCTGAGCAGATATTTTTCCGTAAGCCCTTTGAGCTTCCAATTCGGATCAAGACCCGCAAGGAAATCGAAGACATTGTTGTCGAGGAACGGATAGCGCATCTCGACCGACTGGCTCATCGCGATGCGATCGCCTTTGAGGCTCAGAAGCTGTCCTGGGAGATGGATGCGTCCTGCCCAGTAAACGGCTCGATTGATGGGATGCCAGCGCTCGGCACGTCCGAGGTCGGGTGCGAAATCAGCGTAAGGATTGTGATCGGCAAGCTCGCTCAGCATGTTAGGGCTATAGAAGCGGAAGCGTGAGGCGCCGAGCAGTTCATAGAAGTGTTGGAAGGCGTGAGGTCCACCGGCGGTCGGAATGCAACGATCGAGATAGGCGACGGCATCCTTGCTGCAGCCGAGCCAGCTGAAGAAGCGTTTGCGAACCGCCGCGTCGAGCGTGCCGCCCGAAACAGTGCCGAGCCATTCGAGCATGCGATTGATCTTGTACCAGGGATAACCGGCAAGCCATTCGTCGGAGCCTTCGCCGGTCAATGCAACCTTGAACCCTTCATCGTGCACTTTGCCCGCAAGCAGCATGAGAGCCGTGCATGAGGTGTCGGTCACCGGCGCTTCCGTCGCGACCAGCAGCCGTTGGTAGTTCGATACGATCTCTTCCGATCCGCACGGCACGACGAAAGGATCAGCGTTGAGATGTCGTGAGATTTGCGCGGCCTGTTCGGTTTCGTCGAGCTTCGGATCGCGAATTTTGACGGTGAAGGTCGCAGGCGGCGCGCCGAGAATGTCGCGCGCCATCGCAACGACGGTGCTCGAATCGACCCCGCCGCTCAAATAGGACGCAACAGGAACGTCGGCGCGAAGACGCCGCTTCACGGCATCGTAGAGAACACTTTCGAATTCGTTGACGAGCGTCTTCTCGTTCTGGCCGCGCGTTTCCATTCCCTTGTCGGGAAAGTCCATCGCCCAATACGTATGTTCGCTGATCTTGGCGGCCTCTCCCGACCGGCCGCGCGCGATTTTCAAAAACTTTCCGGGCGGCAGGATGTTGATGCCGTCAAAGCAGCTGAACGGACCCGCCACCGCGAGGAAATTGAAGACGGCGTCGACGCCGCGCCGATCGGGCTTCGGCTCGATCAGGCCGGTCGCGAGCAATGTCTTGATCTCGGAACCGAAGATCAGCCAGTCAGTTCCGAAGCGTGTCGTGCGTGTCCAGTAGAGCGGACAGATGCCGAAGCGGTCGCGCGCCAGAATGAAATTCTGCTTGCGCTCATCGAATAGCGCGAGCGCGAACTGGCCGTTGAGTTTCGCGAACATGTCTTCGCTGTATTCTTCCCACATGTGCGGAAGAATTTCGGTATCGCAGTGGGTCTTGAGCGTGTGGCCGTGGTCCTTCAGCCCGCGGCGCCAATCATCGTGGTCATAGATCTCGCCGTTGAAGATGACCGAGATCGTCTTGTCCTCGTTGAACATCGGCTGCTGACCATCGGCGAGTCCGACGATGCTGAGCCGGCGCGACGCGAAGCCGAACCCGGGCCGCTGCAGATAGCCTTCCTCGTCCGGACCGCGATGATGCATCGCGTCGCCAGCGCGTTTGAGTACGGAAGCCGGAACAGGGCGGCGCCCCTTAAGATCAATGATACCGAAGATGCCACACATGCGACGTCCAAGCTTTCTTACGGGGAGTGACTGCGACAAGCGTCGCGGATGAATCAGATCGGGATCGCATCACCGCGAAGCCCGGGCGAGCCAATCCTTGGCGCGCTAGATCGCTGCGGCAACGCAGTTTCCGCAGCGATGCTGTATAGGCCTAGCACTTCACCGAATGGTGGTTACTGCTCGCGACAAAAACGCACAAGACGCAGCCTAAGTGTGGCTGCGTCGAATAGCTTGGCCTTCTTCAAGCCTTGCATGAGCCGGCGGTAACGCCCGGAAATACTTAGGGTGCTGGTGCTGGCGCCGGGCTCGGCTGTGTCGTCGAACTGTCGTTGGCCGGCGGCGTGGTGGTCGTAGAACTGTCATTCGCCGGCGGTGTGGTGGTTGTCGAGTTTTCGCTGGCCGGGGGCGCTGGTGTTGCGGGCGTTTCAGTAGCGGCCTTCTCGGAGTCGGCCTTGTTCGCCGCGGGCTGTTCTGTCGTAGTCTTATCCGCAGCGGTATCGGCCTTTTTCTGACTATCGCAGGCTGCGCTGCCCAGTGAGCCGAGCACAGCCAACCCAATTAGAAGCTTTCTCATCACGCATCTCCCTAGCCGCAAAAATATTTCGGTCGTTTCGAAAAGTAGGAATAGCGCCATTGAGGCGCAACCTCTGGCCGAAATCAAGCCGAATGCCGCAGATCGCGGAAACGCGCCTGAACAAGGTTCTGAATTTTATGCGGGAAAGCTTGGCGATTTCGCAGATGCGAGAAGGCTGTTCCCCATGATCAGGAGAGGGTCGAATGCGAGAGAATGGAGAACGCTATTCCTTGCGTCGGCGCGTCATGAACGCAAGGCGCTCGAGGAGATGCGCGTCCTGCTCGTTCTTGATTAAGGCCCCCGCCAGCGGCGGCACGAGCTTCCGGGGATCGCTCTCACGGATGAGAGCCGGGTCAATATCCTCGTGCAGAAGCAGTTTCAGCCAGTCGAGCAGTTCCGATGTCGACGGCTTTTTCTTGAGACCCGGCACGTCGCGTAGTTCGTAGAAAATCCGAAGTGCGTCACCGACCAGCCGGTTTTTGAGCCCCGGGAAATGTACCTCCACGATGCGCCGCATCGTGTCCGCGTCGGGGAACTTGATGAAATGGAAAAAGCAGCGTCTGAGAAACGCGTCGGGCAATTCTTTTTCATTGTTCGACGTGATCAGCACGATCGGGCGCGTCGTGGCTTTCACCGTTTCGCCCGTCTCGTAGACGAAGAACTCCATGCGATCGAGTTCTTGCAGAAGATCGTTCGGAAATTCGATGTCGGCCTTGTCGATCTCGTCGATCAGCAGCACCGAACGCTCCGGCGCCGTGAACGCGTCCCAAAGTTTGCCGCGCTTGATGTAGTTCGCGATATGCTTGACGCGCTCATCGCCAAGCTGGCCGTCGCGCAGTCGCGAAACCGCATCGTACTCGTAAAGACCCTGCTGGGCCTTCGTCGTCGATTTGATGTGCCATTCGATCAATGGCGCGCCGAGGGCTCTTGCAACTTCGGCGGC
Source organism: Hyphomicrobium sp. (assembly GCA_035547255.1). GTDB lineage: Bacteria > Pseudomonadota > Alphaproteobacteria > Rhizobiales > Hyphomicrobiaceae > Hyphomicrobium_B. The sequence continues at coordinate 48,222 of DASZVX010000125.1, read as the reverse complement.
GAGAACCGATTTGCCTGTCCCGGGTTCGCCCTTGATCAAAAGAGGGCGTTCGAGCCGGATGGCAGCATTGACCGCGATCTTCAGATCGTCGGTTGCGACATAGGAGGAGGTGCCCTCGAACTTCATGAAATGCTGTGACCTACGGGTTGGCGTTCTGGCAACCTAAAGGCCGCCCGAAGTGACGAGCAAGATGACCGAAGCGCACTGCCCACGGAAAACAATCCTTGAGAAGCGTTGGCAGGCAGATCCGATCTTCGCGGTAAGTGGCTGTTATCATTGGGGCAATCAACACGGATATGACGAAAGATTGACCGCTGCACATGCTTGACTCAATACCGCCTCCGCATAGATAAGGGTCGGCCGGAAACGGGCCCGATTCTTTGCGGGTAGCCGCACCTTCGGCGACGATTATCAGCTCGAGCGCATAAGCCTCAGGAGAGGCGGACGATGAGCAAGACGATCGCGGCAACAAAGGCGGTGAAGGCAAAATCCGCCGACAAGAAAACTGTCGCCAAGGCCGCTTCGTCGGCAAAGGGCGGCAAAGCGCCGGCAGAAAAAGCCGCCGCGGAAAAAAAGAGGGCGGCAAAGGCCGCAGCAAAGCCGGCAACGGTCAAGTCTTCCAAGGGGAAGACGGCGGCGACCGACAAGCCGCGGATTCAGAAGCTTGCCGCACCAAGCGCCGTAACGCGGGCGGCGGCAGCGCCGAAACCGGCGTCGAAGAAGTCAGAGGGTACGAACAAGAAGATGGCTCCTCGCGTAAAGATTGCAGATATCGTTCTTCCTGCAGGCTACAAACCGTCGGACGACGAGCCTTTCATGAACGACATGCACAAGGCTTATTTCCGCAAGCGGCTACTCGATTGGAAAGACGAAATTCTGCGCCAGACGCGCGAGACGCTCGCGATCCTGCATGAGGATTCGACCCAGCACGCGGATCTTGCCGATCGTGCGACGTCCGAAACGGACCGCGCGACCGAACTCAGGACGCGCGACCGCCAGCGCAAGCTGATCGCGAAGATCGACGCGGCGCTCGGCCGGATCGAAGACGGCACATACGGCTACTGCGAGGATACCGGCGAGCCGATCGGGCTGAAGCGGCTCGATGCACGTCCAATCGCTACGCTCTCCGTCGAAGCGCAGGAACGCCACGAACGCCGCGAGCGCGTCTACCGCGAGGAATAGGCAGGCGACAGCTCCGTCTGAGGTCGGCCGTTCCGTTCCGCGACGCGGCTTTACCGGCCATTAATGGATTCGGCCGACAATTCTCTGATCGCAGCCAGTGCGCCTGGAGAAGGGGTAACGCTCGTGTCGGTTCCGGTCTCGTCTATATTGTCGGCGGCGGCTGCAGCGGCCGTGGCGAGCGCCATGCTGTCGTCGGCGCTCTGGGCAGAGCCGATAAAGACGGCGCGCCTGGCTCTTTCAGCAAATTCATCGGCTTGGAAACCTTCAGCCCCGCAAATTTTTGCGCGGCAAGGCCGGAGTGCCGCGAATATCCGTAGCGGATCGATCGCCAGCGCCATCAGTCCGCTCGATCTTCGCAAGCTGACGATGTCCGACTTCGGCGACGTCGAAGGTCTGCGCTAGGAAGCGTATTTCCGCTCCCTAATCCCTATTCCCCAATCCCTAAAACTGAGGTCCGGTTTCGGGATCGGTTGGCCGCTGGCCGCCGCGGCCGAACATCGGCGGACGCCGGAAAGCGCTCTGTTCGCGTGCTGGCGCGATCTCCGCAGGCTGTGGCGCGGCGGGCGGCGTAATGCCCGTCTCTATAACGACGTCGACCGGCCCGCCCGTCATCACGAGGTGCTCGACGCCGTCACGCCGGATCAGCACCAGTTTTCTGCGGCTGTCGACGTTGGCCTGATCGACAACCTCGAGACGGCGCTCGCCTTTCGGCCGGAACAGCAGGGCAGACGGACTCGTTCCACTTAAATAGGCGCGCACAAAAATAGCGATTCCAGCGCTGACGAGCGCCAGCACGACCAACAAAAATGTCCAGAAAATATAGGCTTGCATGCCTGCCTCGCGCTCAGGTTCGCGTGAATGTCGCTGTATCGAAATCTTGCAAGAGAGTGCGATCGATACACTCGAGTTGACCGCATGTTAACTCTCTTGAGCGAAGTCTTAGCCAATAGAAAAGTGCCGATTCGTTGCGGCACAGTTGCAGTTGCGTTTGAGTTCCAGTTCCCATGCTCCAGTCTGACGTCCCGGCCATCGAGAATCAGTTAGATTCCGAGCCCATGAAGGATCGCGAGGCGTTGAGGGTCGATGCCGCCCCGATCGATCCGCTGAACACAGCGGAAGGGTTCGGCGGGTTCCTCCCTATAGCACTAATCGTTGCGGCGGCGGCCGCCTTGGTTTTCGGCCTGCTTGCGAGCAGCTCGGGCGAACCGTTTTTGCTGACCGTCATCGCAGTTCTGGCGATGCTCGGCATGTTCCTGATTTTCGGCGTTGCCGCCGGGCACATTCGCATCGGCGCCCGCGTTGCGGCGGGAGACCTGCTCAAGGCAGCCGCCGACGCCAGCGACGAGCCGCAGATCCTCGCCCACCTCGACGGAACGGTCATCTACGCCAACGCGGCGCTTGATGGAATGTTCGGCCGCAACGAGGCCGGGGCATTCGCTGCGCTTGAAGCCGTCACGAGCGTCGAACCCGAAGCGACGCAAGCTCTCTTCCGTCTGACGCGCGCCGCAGAGCGTGGAGAAAAGCGCAGCGAGGACGTGCGGCTGCGGCCAGGCCCAAGCCAGCGACCGTCTTGGGTCAGAATTTCGGTACGTCCCTTTGCATCGACCGGCCGCGATCTCGAGGGAAGCCCGACGCGCCAGCGTCTTGCGCTGTGGCGGATCAAGGACGTCTCGAAAGAAAAAACGCACGAGGCGCAGCGCGTCGGCAGTCTCGAAGCCGCACTCGCCGCGTTCGATACGATGCCGGCAGGCTTCATGTCGATTGCGGGTGACGGAACCATTCTTCACGTCAACGCCGCCTTCGAACAGTGGCTCGGCTATCCGGTCGGTTCGCTCAGAACGCACCATCTTCGCTTGGCGGAACTGGCGGGCGGCGACGGCGCGCGCCTTCTCGAGCAATTGGCCGAGATACCGGAAGCCGACCAGCGCGTTGTCGATCTCGATCTGACGCGCCAGGACGGGCGGATGGTGCCGCTGACGCTGCTCGTCGAGCCAGCCGGCAATCAGCCGGATCAAGGCTTCACGATCACAGCGATTAACCGGCTGACGGCCGGGCTCGGTGATCGTTCGCACCAGGATGTTCGCGCCTCTCAATTCTTCCAGTCGGCGCCGTTCGGCATTGCGACCATCGACGGAGAAGGGCGGATCGCGAGCTGCAACGCTGCATTCATGCGCCTCGTGCTCGATGGACGCCCCGCGCAGGACGTACTGGCGTCGGAAGCCTTGGCGCAAACCGGCGATGCCGACGAGCGCACACGCATTGAAGAAGGACTCGCCGAAGTCCTGGCCGGGCGCGGCAACGTCCAGCCGATCGAAATTACCTCCGGTGATCAGAAGCAGTTGACCTGCCGCGTTTTCATGTCGCCGCTCGCCGCCGTCTCGGGCGGAGCCGCAGCCGCGCTCTATGTCATCGATGCGACCGAGCAGAAGCAGCTCGAAAACCGCGTGGCGCAGGCTCAGAAGATGGAAGCGGTCGGCAATCTGGCCGGCGGCATCGCCCACGACTTCAACAACGTACTGACGGCCATCATCGGCTTTTCCGATTTGCTGCTGCAGACGCACCGCCCGAGCGATCCGTCCTACAAGGACATCAAGAACATCCAATCGGCAGCGAACCGCGCCGCAAACCTCGTTGCCGGTCTGCTCGGCTTCTCGCGCAAGCAGACGCAGCAGGTATCGGTATTCGATATCAACGAATTGGCGTCGGAAATGCGCGCCATGCTGAAAACGCAGGTGCGCGAAAAAATCGACCTCCAGTTCCAGGCGGGACGCGACCTCTGGTATGTCCGCGCCGACAGCAACCAGCTCTATCAGGTCATCCTCAATCTCGCGCGCAACGCCCGCGACGCGATGCCGGACGGCGGCAAGCTGACGATCCGCACGCAGAACGTCACGGAGCGCGAAAGCCAGCGTATGAGCGCCGTCGCGGGCTTCACGCCGGGAGAATACGTGCTGCTCGAAATCACCGATACCGGAACGGGCATGAGCCCCGAAGTGATGGCCAAGATCTTCGAGCCGTTCTTTACGACGAAGGGCATCGGTAAAGGCACCGGGCTCGGGCTGGCGTCGGTCTACGGCATCATCAAGCAGTCGGGCGGCTTCATTCTTCCCGAAAGCGAGCTTGGCAAAGGCACGACCTTCAAGATCTTCCTGCCGCGCTATGTCGTCGAGGACGGCGACGAGGCCGGAGCCGTACGTCCGCAAACGATCGCCGCCGCAAAGAAGGAACTGAAGGCGACGGACCTCACTGGCACAGGCCGTGTGCTGCTGGTTGAGGACGAGGTCGAGGTGCGCCAGTTCGCGGTGCGTGCCCTGAAGCGTCAGGGCTATCAGGTGCTCGAAGCGACCGACGGCGTCGAAGCGCTCGAAATCATGGCTGCGAACGAGGGCGAGATCGACATCGTCGTGTCCGACGTCGTCATGCCGGAAATGGATGGGCCCGCGCTCTTCAAGGAACTCAGGAAGCGCAACCCGTCGATCAAGGTCATCTTCGTTTCGGGCTACCCGAACGAAGCCTTCCGCGAGAGCATGGGCTCCGACAACTTCGCGTTCCTGCCGAAGCCGTTCTCGCTGCCGCAACTGGCCGCGAAGGTGAAGGAAGAATTGGCGAAGTAGCTCGTGTGACCGTCATCCTCGGCTGAGCGGATGCGAAAGCCGGGGATCCAGCACAAGAGTCGTCGAAGACACGATATTGCGCCTTCGGCGAGTCTTACGCTGGATCCCCGAACGGCCTCGCAGGCTTGGCCGTCCGAGGATGACGGTGGATCTCAGATCTCGCCCTTGAGACCCTTCTCGAAGTACTTGTGAATGACCTTCTCCTGGTTCTCGAGCAGCCAGTCGATCGTCGGCTGATAGGTCATTGCCTTGTGGATGGCGAGCGCCGTCGCCTTGCGATGAATGTCGAACAGGATCTTGTGGTCGAGCTTTTCGATCGTCGCGACCGACGGATTGAGCCACACCGAGACGATGATGCCGAGATCATCGACCTTGTCCCGCGGCAGGTCGCCCGAGCGCACCGCATCGAGCACGCCCATCGAGGTCGCGTACTGCACGGTGCCCATCAGGATGTTCGTGTAGCGCTCGTTCTCGACCGTCACCTTGCTGACGCAGAGGGTCGGCGGACGCACCATCACGTCGGTGTTGAGCAGCGACAGCACCTTACTGTGGCCCTTCGTCTGGTCGCCGAGAAGTGTCGCGAATGCCGTGCCGAACGGACCGTCCATTTCGCCGATCGCAACTTCCGGTTCTGCCGCGGTGCCTGGGGGGCCGCCTGCGACCAGGGCTTCACCGACCCGGATTCCGAAACGGCCGCTTGATGCGCTCATGTCCAAATACCTCGTCTTGGTTTTCTGAAATCGTCCGGCTCTGATGCCGTATGGGAGAGCGATAGCCCAGCTCTCCTAAGTCCACCCCATAAGTTGCGCTTATTCAGGCGCGCTGAGAACAAAACGTGATTGACTGAAACGGAACAAATCGGGTACATATATCCTTAATTGAAGGCGCTGGGCGCTTGCCATATTGAGGGTGACGACGATGGAACGGCCGGATTGGACTGTGCTCGAAGGGGGCAAAATGGATAAGAAGCAGGCGCTCGAACATGCGCTGCAGCAGATCGACAAGAACTTCGGCAAGGGGTCGATCATGCGCCTCGGTGCCAACGAGAAGGTCGATATCGAAGCGATTCCGACCGGCTCGCTCGGCCTCGATATCGCGCTTGGCATCGGCGGTCTGCCCAAGGGCCGCATCATCGAGATTTACGGACCCGAAAGCTCGGGTAAGACGACGCTTGCATTACACGTCGTGGCCGAAGCGCAGAAGCGCGGCGGCGTCTGTGCGTTCGTCGACGCCGAGCATGCCATCGATCCGGGCTATGCGAAGAAGCTCGGCGTCAAGATCGAGGACCTCCTGATTTCGCAGCCCGATACCGGCGAGCAGGCGCTGGAAATCGCCGATACGCTCGTCCGTTCCGGTGCCGTCGACGTGCTGGTCGTCGACTCGGTTGCAGCCCTGACGCCGAAGGCGGAACTCGAAGGCGAAATGGGCGACAGCCTTCCGGGTCTTCAGGCACGCCTGATGAGCCAGGCGCTCCGCAAGCTGACGGGGTCGATCTCGAAATCGAAGTGCATGGTGATCTTCATCAACCAGATCCGCATGAAGATCGGCATCATGTTCGGCAACCCGGAAACGACGACGGGCGGCAACGCGCTGAAGTTCTATGCCTCCGTTCGCCTCGATATCCGCCGCATCGGACAGATCAAGGAACGCGAGGAGACGGTCGGCAACCAGACCCGCGTCAAGGTCGTCAAGAACAAGGTCGCGCCGCCCTTCAAGCAGGTCGAGTTCGACATCATGTATGGCGAAGGCGTCTCGAAAGTCGGTGAGTTGATCGACCTTGGCGTCAAGGCCGGCATCGTCGAGAAGTCGGGCGCCTGGCTGTCATACAACGGCGACCGCATCGGTCAGGGCCGCGAGAACGCCAAGACGTATCTCAAGGAAAACCCGAGGGTCGCCAACGAGATCGAAAACGCGATCCGCGCTAACGCCGGACTTATCGTCGAAAAGATGCTGGCCAACCCCGACGCGGGCGAAGATGACGGCGAGCAGCCGGACGAGGACGGCGTCCTCCCCGACGAGGACACCAAGAAGGCCGCCAAGGGCAAACGCTGAGGCGCCTACCGGCCGGAAGTGGCGGATTACGGCCGAGCCTAAAGGGGGACGAATCCGCGGCTCCCGGCCCAGCATTTGAGTCTCACCTGCCGTTTCTGGACACTCTCCAGGGCCGCCGCTACAACGGCGGCCTTGAGCCGTTCCGGAACGCGTTTCCGAAGCGGTTATGTCCGCAAAAGGCTTGAAAGCACACATGGCTGGCGTCAGCGCAATCCGCTCTTCCTTCCTCGATTATTTCGGCAAGAACGCCCACGAGATCGTGCCGTCGTCGCCGCTCGTGCCGCGCAACGATCCGACGCTGATGTTCACCAATGCGGGCATGGTGCAGTTCAAGAACGTCTTCACCGGTCAGGAGACGCGTGCCATTCCGCGCGCCACGTCCTCGCAGAAGTGCGTGCGGGCGGGCGGCAAGCACAACGATCTCGATAACGTCGGCTACACGGCACGCCACCACACGTTCTTCGAGATGCTCGGCAACTTCTCGTTCGGCGACTATTTCAAGGACCGCGCCATCGAACTCGCTTGGAATCTGCTGACCAAAGAGTTCGGTCTCGACGCAAAGCGGCTGCTCGTCACGATCTATCACACCGACGACGAAGCCTACGCGATCTGGAAGAAGGTCACGGGCTTCTCCGACGACCGGATCATCCGCATCGCATCAAGCGACAACTTCTGGCAGATGGGCGATACCGGCCCCTGCGGCCCGTGCTCGGAAATCTTTTTCGATCACGGCGACAAGATTGCAGGCGGACCGCCAGGCTCGCCCGACTCCGAAGGCGACCGCTTCATCGAAATCTGGAATCTCGTGTTCATGCAGTTCGAGCAGCGCGCTCCCGGCGATCGCGTCGATCTCCCGCGCCCCTCGATCGACACGGGCATGGGGCTTGAGCGCATCGCGGCCGTGCTTCAAGGCAAGCACGACAACTACGAAATCGACCTTTTCGAAAACCTGATTCAGACGATCCGCCAGGAAGCAGGCAAAGTCGGCGCCAAGGAAACGGGCGGCGATGCAGGCCCCGAGTTCCTGAAAGTCGCCCGCCGCGTCATCGCCGACCACTTGCGCTCGACGAGCTTCCTGATCGCCGACGGCGTGCTGCCCTCGAACGAAGGCCGCGGCTACGTCCTCCGCCGCATCATGCGCCGCGCCATGCGTTACGCGCACCAGATGGGCTGCCACGACCCGCTGATGCATCTGCTCGTGCCGTCGCTCGTACGCGAGATGGGCGATGCTTATCCGGAACTCGTGCGCGCTCAGCCGCTCATCACCGAAACGCTGAAGCTCGAAGAGACGAAGTTCAAGAAGACGCTCGACAACGGCTTAAAGCTCCTGGGCGAAAGCTCCGCGAGCATGAAGAAGGGTGCGGTCTTCCCCGGCGACGTCGCGTTCAAGCTCTATGACACTTACGGCTTCCCGCTCGATTTGACCGAAGATGCTCTCAAACCGCGCGGCATCGCCGTCGATACCAAGGCGTTCGACGTCGCGATGAAAAAGCAGAAGGAAGCTGCGAAAGCCGCCTGGAAGGGCTCGGGCGAAGCGGCGACCGAAGGCCTGTGGTTCGAGATCAAGGACAAGGTCGGCGCAACCGAATTCCTCGGCTACGACACCGAAACGGCGGAAGGCATCGTCACGGCGCTCGTCTCCGGCGGCAAGGAGGCGAAGGAGCTGAAAGCGGGCGACGAGGGCGCGCTCGTTCTCAATCAAACGCCCTTCTATGGAGAGAGCGGCGGCCAGGTCGGCGACCAGGGCGTCATCAAAGGGCCGAAGGGTGCGCTCTTCCGCGTCACCGATACGCAAAAGAAGCTCGGCGATCTGTTCGCGCATTTGGGCAAGGTGGAGAAGGGTAGCTTCTCCGCAGGAGACGCCGTCGAACTCGACGTCGATCACGCGCGCCGGTCCGCAACGCGCGCCAATCACTCCGCGACGCACCTTCTGCATGAAGCCCTGCGTCAGGTGCTCGGCACGCATGTCGCGCAGAAAGGCTCGCTCGTCTCTCCGGAAAGATTGCGCTTCGACTTCTCGCACACGAAGCCGATGTCGGCCGACGAGATCAAGGCAGTCGAGGACATGGCGAATGCCGTGCTGCTCGAAAACACGCCGGTCGTTACGCGGCTGATGGCGCTCGACGAAGCGCGCGCCTCTGGGGCCATGGCGCTCTTCGGTGAAAAGTATGGCGATGAAGTCCGCGTTGTCTCGATGGGCTCGACGCGCCCTGGCGCCAACAAGGCGTGGTCGGTCGAGCTCTGCGGCGGCACGCACGTCTCGCGCACCGGCGACATTGGTCTCGTCCGCGTCGTTGCCGAAAGCGGTAGCGCGGCAGGCGTCCGCCGCATCGAAGCTCTGACGGGCGAAGGCGCACGCGCCTATCTCGATGAGCAGGATGCGCGCGTCCGCGAAGCTGCGAGCGTTTTGAAGACACGGCCCGAAGATCTCATCGAACGGCTGAAGCACCTCGTCGAAGAACGCAAGGTGCTCGAAAAACAGTTGGCCGACGCCAAACGCCAGTTGGCACTCGGTGGCGGCAAGGGTGCCGTAGATGGCGGTGACGCGATCCGCAGCGTCGGCAACGTGAAGCTGCTCGCGCGCACCGTGCAGGGTCTCAATCCGAAAGATCTTCGCGGTCTGATCGACGACGGCAAGAAACAGGTCGGCTCCGGCATCGTCGCGGTCGTCGGTGTGACGGAGGACGGCAAGGCGGGCCTCGCCGTCGGCGTGACGGATGATCTCGTCAAGTCGTGGAGCGCCGTCGATCTCGTCAAGGCCGGGGCCGAAGCGCTTGGCGGCAAGGGCGGCGGTGGCCGACCCGACATGGCGCAGGCGGGTGGCCCAGACGGCGCCAAAGCTGGTGACGCGCTGAAAGCCATCGAAGCCCGCCTCGCGAGTTGAGAGCTTCGTCAGCCTGACGCGTGACCTCGATGGTTTGGAGATGAACGACGCGCGCTCCGACGGATGGGATGAGTCGGCTAAGGGTTGGCTCGCGGAAGTCGCCGATGGGGGCGACTACGGCCGCAAATTCGTGCTCGACGGGCCGATGCTCGCACGCATCAAGGGGCGAGGTTTCAAAACTGCGCTCGACGTCGGATGCGGCGAAGGCCGCTTCTGCCGGATGCTGCGCGACGAGAACATAAAGACCGTCGGTATCGATCCGACGCGGGCGTTGCTCGCCACCGCGCGAGAATTGGACCCCGACGGTGACTATCGCCTCGGAAGCGCGGAAGACTTGGACATCGCAGCGGGCTCTTTCGATCTCGTCGTTTGCTATCTGACGTTGATCGATATCGCCGGCCTTTCGCGTGCAACCGAACGCATGGTCGACGCGCTAAGCTCTGGCGGCACGCTTTTGATCGCAAATCTCACGAGCTTCAGCACCGCGGGCATGGACGGCTGGAAGAAAGACAGCAGCGGCCAGCTGCGCTTCTCTATCGACCATTATCTCGATGAGCGTGCCGAGTGGGTCAGCTGGGGTGGTGTCCGCGTCAGGAATTGGCATCGGCCCCTAAGCCGTTATATGTCGTTATTCCTAGAACACGGGTTGATCTTGCGCCATTTCGCAGAACCTGCGCCCGTTGGCGGCGATAAGGAAAAAGCCGACCGCTACCGCCGCGTTCCTTATTTCCACATCATGGAATGGCAAAAACCGGCGTGACAGGCAGGCGGAATGGAGCGGGTCGGAAGATCGGCACCGCTACGCCCCGAACTGAGTATACCTTGCCTGGAATTCACTGATGACGGTCAGGGAGTTTGGGTATATAGGCGCGGCATTCTTCCTGCTGGGGATCACTCGCATATGCATCGCACGCGTTCTTTGGGTTTTTTCGCTCCATTCGCCGCAACGCTTCTGGCATTGACGATTCCGGCGCTGGCCGATGACTCGCTCGTGAAGCTCGCACCGACACCGATGCCCGCAGCTGGCCCGACCGTTACCGCTGCACAAGCCTTCTGCGGCGACCCGTCGGGCAAAGCGGAAGAATTGATCGAGCGTTACTCGACGAAGCCCGGCTTGAAGCGCGTCTATAAGAGCGATCAGTACGTCGCCTACAGCGATGACGATAAGAACAGCTCCGTGATGTACACATTCACGGTCAAGGGGAATCCGGCTCACCCCGCCGCCGTCTGCCGCAAGCCCGTCCAACAGGGTAATAATCTCGTCATCACGATGTCGGTCGTTTGCGATGGCGAGCAGGACGCCTGCGCCAAGCTGCAGAACGACTTCAACGTCATGACGGCCAAGATGCAGGCCGAAGTCGATCAGAAAATCGGCACGCAGAAGTAATCCTACCTACGCGCATGGCGGCCGGCTCCCCGGAGGGGAGTCGCCATGCGTCACTAAGAACTCTTAGCGAGCCAGATGCTGTGGCCGCCGGTTTCCGCACCTTCGAAGATGTTGGCCACGACCTCGAAACCGTGTTCGGTAAGCAAGGCGCGATACGCGTCCGGTGCCAGGCTCGCGTGATAGAGAGGCTCGCCGCCGTAAGTCCCCATCGCCACGCCGTCGCTCGTTCCGCTGGTGAACATCAGCGCGGCGTTCGGCGCGGCATGCGCGCGGAAAATCCGAAACATGCGGCGCTGATCGTCCCGGGAGAGATGGAAAAAGCTGTCCCACGCGAGTATGCCGTCGAAGGTCCGGCCGACGGATAACGTGCGCATGTCCGCGACGTCCCACGCGCTATTCGGAAAGCGCTCCTTGCAGAATGCGATCATCGCGGGCGAAGAGTCGATGCCGTGCACCCGGTAGCCTGCCCGAACGAAAAACCCCGCGATCGGCTCGCTAGACCCGCAGCCGATGTCGAGAATGGAACCGGCGAGCGGCACCAGCTCCAGAAATCGTTGCAGCCACGGCCGTTCGAACAGGCTCTGGGATCTTTCTTCATCCCAGGTCCGGGCATGCCGCTCGTAGAGACCGACAATTCGATCCGCGTCCGGCGTCATGGCGCTGGCACCTCTTGTTGGTGTTGCGCGACGGAAATTGTCGGCCTTACGCCTTCGTCATCGCGGCCTTGAGGTTTGAGTCCACTTTGTCGAGGAAGCCGGTCGTCGACAGCCACTTCTGATCGGGCCCGACGAGCAGCGCCAGGTCCTTCGTCATAAAGCCGGACTCCACCGTTGCAATGCAGACCTTTTCGAGCGTCTTGCAGAAATTCAATAGCGCCTCGTTGCCGTCGAGCTTGGCGCGATGCGCGAGCCCGCGCGTCCACGCGAAAATCGACGCGATCGAGTTTGTCGACGTCTCTTTTCCTTTCTGATGCTCGCGGTAATGGCGCGTGACGGTGCCATGCGCCGCTTCCGCTTCGACCGTCTTGCCATCGGGCGACATCAGCACACTCGTCATCAGGCCGAGCGAGCCGAAGCCCTGTGCGACGGTGTCGGACTGCACGTCGCCGTCATAATTCTTGCACGCCCAGACGTAGCCGCCCGACCATTTGAGCGCACTCGCCACCATGTCGTCGATCAGGCGGTGCTCGTAGGTGATCTTGCGCTTCGCGAACTCGTCCTTGAATTCCTTGTCGAAGATGTCCTGGAAGATGTCCTTGAAACGCCCGTCGTAGATTTTCGCGATCGTATTCTTGGTCGAGAGATAGACGGGATAGTTCCGGGCCAAGCCGTAGTTCAACGATGCCCGCGCGAAATCGCGAATGGAATCGTCGAGATTGTACATCGCCATCGCGATGCCGGAGCCCGGTGCATCGAACACTTCTTTTTCGATCACCGCGCCGTCGTCGCCCGTGAACTTGATCGTCAGCTTGCCCTTGCCGGGAAATCTGAAATCGGTGGCGCGATAGATGTCGCCGTAAGCGTGACGGCCCACGACGATCGGCTCGGTCCAGCCCGGCACCAGGCGCGGCACATTCTTGCAGATGATCGGCTCGCGGAAGATGACGCCGCCGAGGATGTTGCGGACCGTGCCGTTCGGGCTCTTCCACATCTCCTTGAGATCGAATTCTTTGACGCGCGCTTCATCGGGCGTGATCGTCGCGCACTTGACGCCGACTCCATGCGTCTTGATTGCATTGCCGGCCTTGATCGTCACCTGATCGTCGGTCTTGTCACGGTTCTCGATGCCGAGATCGTAGTACTCGATGTTGAGGTCGACATAGGGGTGAATCAGCTTGTCCTTGATCAGCTTCCAGATGATGCGGGTCATCTCGTCGCCGTCGAGTTCCACGACGGTGCCTTCAACCTTGATTTTTTGCATGGGATGATCTCGCAGGCGAAAATGGATGGTGATCGAATTCGGGGGACCTTAATGGCCCGCGGCGTGTCGATGAAGGGAACCTTCGACGCAGTCGTGCGTCAGTTCGCCAGCCGATTCAAGCCCTGCCGGGCTTAGACCAAAGGCTGGGCAAGCGCCGCCCATTTGTTTAGCAAGGATGGAGGCTGGAGGAGACCGCAGCGCGTTCTCCTATAGTATGACCGAGGCGCAGCCTGCGCGAGACGGAGAATGACTTGAACGCCGGGATCGAAACCGAAAACCGCGAAACGGCCGTCGATGTGCGCATCGGCCCCGGCGGCGAACCCGTGCTCGGGCCTCGCAACACGCGCGTCGCGGAAGTCGTGCACGCTTGCCACTCGGTCTCGATCGATCAGGGCCTTGAAACCCTCGCCATCCCCGGGCTGACGCGTCTCACGCTCGAACCGGTGCTGCAATACTGCGCGGGCCTCAAGTGCATCGAAGACCATGTGACGTGTCCCGGCTGCAAACGGCGCACCGAAGCGCAGGGTATCGAGACGCTCGATCAATTCATTCTGAGCAAAAAGGAGATCATCGTCGGCGACGGGCGCGTGCGCCTGAAGGGCGAGGGTACCGAAACCGTCAAGACGCCGTGCCTCGAGTCGCTCGCGAAACAGTGGTCGGGCGAGAATTACTGGTTCTGGGCCCGCCGCGTCATTCGCAAGCTGCGCCACGGCCTTCGCCGGGCCCACATGAAAGGCGAGCCGGTCGCCGGTGAAGGCGAGACGCCGTCGGTCATTCTGATGGAACCGCAGCTTGCCGATAACATCGGTATGGTGGCGCGGGCCTGCGCCAATTTCGGGCTCGACGACCTCCGTCTCGTCAATCCGCGCGACGGATGGCCGAACGAGAAGGCGCGCATCGCGGCTTCCGGCGCCAACTACGTCATCGATGACGCCCGCCCCTTCGAAAAGCTCGAAGACAGCATTGCAGATCTGAATTGGATAGGCGCTACAACCGCAAGGCAGCGCGATATGCGTAAGCCCGTGCTGACGCCCGAGCAGGCGATCGCCGAGGTCCGCGCCCGCATTGCGCGCGGCGAACGCTGCGGCATCCTTTTCGGGCGGGAGCGCAATGGGCTCGAGACCAATGAAGTCGCCAACGCCGATGCCCTGATCATGATCCCGGTGAACTCGCGCTTTGCGTCTCTTAACCTTGCGCAGGCCGTGCTGCTTATCGGCTACGAATGGATGCGCAGCGACGCCGGCCGTAGTCTCGGCCGGGTTACAACCTACGAGAAGCCCCTGAACGAAGGTCTGAACATGGGTCGCGACCGTCCCGCGACGAAAGAAGAACTCATTGGTCTCTTTGAGCATTTGGAGCGGGAACTCGAGGCCAACGGCTTTTTCAATCCGGCCCATCGCAAAGCTGTCGTGGCACAAAATCTCCGCACTTTGCTGACACGAATGAATGCGACAGAACAGGAGGTTCGCACGCTTCGTGGCATAGTTGCCACGCTCGCACAGGGCAAAGGAAAGGCTCGGAAGGGGTCCGTTGAGACGCCTTGATCTGGACACGTTTTGGGCTGAGCGATGCCAAGGGAAAAGGCATACTGGCGATATGCAACGTGGCATTGAAGAGCCGCGTCGGGACGGCTATCGACAGTAACCGATAAAAAAATCGAGGCTCAACTGGAGATGTTGATGAACATTAGGGCGGGGGTAGTGTTGGCAGGCGTAGCCGCGCTGGCGCTTGTGGGGAATGTATCGTCTGCCGGTGCGCAGGATCTCAGTGATCATGCCGTCAAATCGTTCATGGAATACGCTTGGTCGCTGACGCCCCAGCAATTCTCCAAGCCGGACGGGACGGTTATCGTCATCGATAAAACGAAAAAGGATCAAGTCCTCGTGCCGCTGGATGTGGCGCGGGACGTGATCAAGGCCGGCCGTCTGTCGGCCCATGCGCAGATTTGTGACCTTCGCGACGATCAGATTCTGAACCACCGGGCGTTGATGCGCCGCGAGGAGATCAAGAAACAGTGGACGCCGCAGCAGATGGTCTACATCAGCCAGCTCCACCTCACGACGGTGATGCTGCTGACGGGCCGCATCCGTCTCGTTGAAAAAGAGGGCGACAAGGAAGTTGTCGTCGACGAAAAGAAAGCGCCGGAGCAGACCTGCACCGACGAGCAGAAAAAGAAGGTTAAGGAGCTGGTTGCAGCCTATGTCGCGGCCAGCCCCCCCGTGAGCGCGGTCGTGAACCTCTATAAAGACCAGAAAGAGCAGCCGAAAGCCCAGGGGGCGCCTGCGGCCACCGGCTCGACGTCGGTCAGCGAGAAGGCTCCCGAGAAGAAGAAATAGCGGCGAATAGGCCGTTGACGGGACGGCCGCACGCCAGTATCACCCATTTCGCGCGGGCCTTCGGGTCCGCGTTTGATTTCTGCGCACCCGTGGCGGGACTGTCGAAGGTCCATGCCTGTCGGCCCTCTGGCGAGGGTAGAGGAGGGGGCGCTCCACGGCCGCGCCGGTCATTTCGGCCAGCGGGCCTCAACTCATGGAGTGCTAGAAGATGACCAAGCGCATTCGCGCCAAGCATAAGATCGACCGCCGCCTCGGCGAGAACATCTGGGGCCGCCCGAAGAGCCCGCTCAATCGCCGCGAGAGCCGTCCCGGCCAGCATGGCGAGCGCCGCTCGGGCAAGCTGTCCGACTTCGGCCAGCAGCTCAAAGCCAAGCAGAAGCTCAAGGGCTATTACGGCTCGATTTCCGAGCGCCAGTTCCGCGCCGCCTATGACGAGGCTTCGCGCCTCAAGGGCTCGACGTCGGAACTTCTGATCGGTCTTCTCGAGCGCCGCCTCGACGCGCTCGTCTATCGCGCCAAGTTCGTTCCGACCGTTTTCGCGGCGCGCCAGTTCGTCAGCCACGGCCACGTGACCGTCAACGGCAGGCGCGTGACCGTTCCGAGCTATCGCCTCCGCATCGGCGATGTCGTCGAAGTGAAGGAAAAGGCGAAGCAGCTCGCGTTGGTCCTCGAGGCCATCAAGAGCGCCGAGCGCGACGTTCCGGATTACGTCAACGCCGATCACAATAAGATGACGGCATCGCTGTCGCGCATTCCGGCGCTGTCGGATGTGCCCTATCCGGTCCAGATGGAACCGAACCTCGTCGTCGAATTCTATTCGCGCTAGTTGCTGGCGCTTCGCTGGAATCGAAAAAGGCCGCTACTCAGCGGCCTTTTTGTTTTTTGAACGGACAGCTGTCCGCGATCAACGCCAGTCGTGCTTTTTATCCCGGATCGCGCGGTCCTGTCGGTTTTGAGCTTCGCGAATGCGGCGGCGCTCGTGTCTGGTCACGACGCCATCAGCCATTGCATGCCGCTCCATTCGCCGGATGCGCGCCTGATTATGCAGAAGGCGCCGAGTTTCGTGCCGGTTAAGGGATCCATGTTCGGCGCCATTCGTGATGCGATGAATTTGACGATCTTCACGACGGTCGATGCGGTGCGTAGAATCGGCCGCCGCCGCTGTCGCCATCAGTCCGAGCGCGCCAAATGCGAAAAGAATTCGTTTCATTGAGTTGGCTCCTTGCTCTCGTTGATCGATTGGCGTGCGAGCAAAGATCCCCGCGCGCCGTGCGAAGGATCTTGGGAGCCGCAGGCTGAACGCAACCCGAACCCGGTATTCATCGCCAATTCATGCCGGCGGCCAATTTCGCTGTCATGGCGCGCATTTAGCCGGCACACGCTTCCACCTCAGAAGATCAAGATGCATCGCAGACGCCTTGGCTCTCGACGGAGACGATCGATAGTGCGAGTGCGAGCACATTTGTGCACCGGGTGAAACGAGCCGATCACAAAACGGATGGTGTGGCCGACGCGATCGAATTTTTTCGGTTTGTGTTTTCCCGTGTCATCTTCGCTTCCACCAAATCGCCAATGTCCGGTATAGGAAGCGGGATTTTTGCAAGGGGGCGCGGGTGCCGCTGATTTCCGAAGGCTCGACGACTGTCTTGGAATGCGCCGGAGCACGACGCTTTCCAGAATGCCGCCGGTCGAAGCTCGGATGTCTGCCGTTCTTGATTTGCGCAACGGCGTTATCGGCCGCGGGTTGCTCGAACGAGCCGTTGTCGCCACAAGGCGCACTTTGGACCGGTTCGTCGAGTGCGCGGATGGAGGCAACTGCAAATCCCGGCAGCGCATCGGATAGTGCGAGGACTGCTTATCGAAGCGTAGGGGGCGAAGGTTGGGGTCCCTATAGCGGCCGACGTGGCCAGACCTCGCCACCGCCATCGACAGACTACGCCTTCAAGGGCGATCCCAACGCGAGCCCGACGTTCGCCGGCAGGCCCGGCCAAATGTAGCTGCATGTCATCGCTGCGCTGGGATATGGGATCGTAAGGCCGCAGCGCGCTACCGAATATTCACTACTCGCCATTTCTTATGTCCGACGACTCCCCGCGCCGTTGCATTATTTCGACGGCGAGCGGCCTGTACGATATTTCGGAAATGACATAACCTCGCTGCGCACGGCACGTCTCATTCGCTCACAGACTCGGCAGGCTCCACATGAGTGGCGATACTCAGTTGCGAGCGTCGGCAGGTGCCGGCGTGACACGGAAATCAGCGGCAACTCCGCTTCGCCGACCTCGCATAGGCATTGCGACGACGTGCGGCCTGATGTTGGCGCTGACGTTGTCGGCCTGCGGCGAGCAGAATGCGTTCGTTCCGCCACCGCCGCCGAAGATCGAAGTCGCGTTGCCTCTGAAGCAGACGGTCACGCGCTATCTCGAAGCGACGGGCAACACGGCAGCCGTTAACACGACGACGCTCGTCGCGCGGGTTCAGGGTTTCATCCAAGCCATCAAGTACAACGACGGCGACTTTGTGAAAGCGGGAGACGTCCTCTTCGTTATCGAGCAGCGGCCTTATCAGCTTTCTCTTGAACAGGCCGAGGCTGGCCAATCGAGCGCCGTTGCCGATACGAAGAAGGCGGAAGCCGACTACAAACGACAGGTCGATCTTGCTGCGAAGAACATCGCGAGCCAAGCGACGCTCGATCAGGCGACGGCTGCGAAGGACGCCGCGGTCGCCAAGCAGAAGCAGTCCAGCGTCGATATCGAACAAGCACAGCTCAACTTGAGCTATACGGAGGTGAAAGCCCCGTTCGACGGCATCGTGACTCAACGTGACGTTTCATTAGGGCAGCTCGTGGGAGCGGGAAGCCCGACGACGCTCGCGACCATCGTCCAACTCGATCCGATCTATGTGAATTTCGCCGTCAGTGAGACGGATGTGCAGGACATCCGGTCGAGCATGCGCATGCGCGGCCTCACACGAGAGGATCTGAAAAAAATCCCCGTCGAGGTCGGCTTGCAGAGCGAGGAGGGATATCCTCACAAGGGCGTCCTCGATTACGCAGCGCCAAGCATTACGGCCGCGACCGGTACGCTCATGGTGCGCGGCGTCTTGGCGAATGCAGACCGTGCGCTTCTGCCCGGCTATTTCGTGCGCGTTCGCGTTCCGCGGTCCCAGGAGCCGAACATGCTGCTCGTTCCGGATCGCGTTATTGGAAGCGACCAGAGCGGACGCTACGTGCTCGTCGCCAACAAGGACGACCAGCTTGAGCAGCGCAAGGTCGTGTTGGGGCAGCAGGTCGGCGATCTGCGCGTCATCGACAAGGGTCTGAAGCCCGATGACCGAGTCGTCATTTCGGGTCTGATGTCGGTAGTGCCCGGCCAGAAGATCGAGCCCGTCGCCAAGACCATCACCGCGCCGCCGGAAACCGCGCCATGATCTCGAAATTTTTCATCGAGCGTCCGGTTCTCGCGAACGTCATTGCAATTCTGATGGTCGTGATCGGCGCTGTCTCCGTGCTCCGCTTGCCGGTCTCGCAATATCCTAACGTCGTCCCTCCGACCGTTCAGGTCACGACCCGCTATCCTGGCGCAAGCGCCCGCACCGTCGTCGACACCGTCGCGCTGCCGATCGAGCAGCAGGTCAACGGCGTCGAGAACATGATCTACATGCAGTCGTATTCGGCCTCTGACGGCACGTATACGTTGACGGTCACGTTCGATATCGGCACCGACCTGAACAACGCGCAAATTCTCGTGCAGAACCGCGTCTCCGCCGCAATGGCCTCGCTGCCCCAATCGGTCCAGGTCCAAGGCGTCGTCGTCCAGAAAAAATCGACCGCGATCCTGCAGATCGTGACGCTGACCTCTCCGAACGACAAGTTCGACAGTCTTTATCTCAGCAACTACGCGACCATCCGCCTGAAGGACGAAATTTCGCGCTTGCCCGGCGTCGGCAACGTCAACGTCTTCGGCGCCGGTCAGTATTCGATGCGCGTCTGGCTCGATCCGGAAAAGATGCAGGCGCGCGGTCTCAACGCTCAGGACGTCATCAACGCACTGCAGCAGCAGAGCGAGCAGGTAACTGCCGGTCAGATCGGCATGCCGCCGGCAATGGGCGATCAATCGTTCCAATACACGGTCGACGTTTCGAGCCGTTTCAACGACCCGGCCGAGTTCGCCAATGTCATCGTCAAGACGGGCGCCAATGGCGACCTGACGCGCTTGCACGACGTGGGCCGGGTTGAGCTTGGCGCCCAGACCTATGCGCAGGTCTTCAATCTCAATGGAAAGCAGGCCGCGGGCCTCGCGATCTTCCAGACGCCCGGCGCCAACGCGCTCGATGTGGCGCGCGAAGTTTCGAAGAAGATGCAGACGCTGGCGAAGGAATTTCCCGACGGCGTCGCCTATTCGATCCCCTTCGACACGACGATCTTCGTGCAGCAGGCGATCAACGAAGTTTACAAGACACTTTTTGAAGCCGCGATCCTGGTGCTGATCGTTATCCTGGTCTTCCTGCAGGACTGGCGAGCCATGCTGGTTCCTGCAACGACCGTGCCGGTGACGATCATCGGCGCCTTCGCAGCGATGGCTGCACTTGGCTTCTCGATCAACCTCTCGACCTTGTTCGCGATCGTGCTCGCGATCGGCATCGTCGTCGATGACGCGATCGTCGTCGTCGAGGGCGCCGCCCACAACATCGAAAAGGGCATGTCGGGGCACGATGCGGCGATTGCCGCGATGAACGCCCTGATGGGCCCGATCATCGGCATCACGCTGGTGCTGATGGCCGTGTTCCTCCCGGCGTCGTTCCTGCCGGGCCTGACCGGCCAGATGTACGCGCAGTTCGCACTCGTCATTGCGGCGACGGCCTTGATCAGCGCCATCAACGCAGCGACGCTGAAGCCGACGCAGTGCGCGCTATGGCTGCGCCGTCCCGTCCCGCCGGAAAAGCGGAACGTCTTCTATCGTGGATTCAATGCCGTCTATGATCGCGTGGAGGGCAGGTACACACAGCTGATCGACGCGATGGTTCACCATAGCGGCCTGATGGCCCTGATTGCCGCCGCGATCATCGGCGGTTCGATCTACGGCATGACGCGTGTTGCGACGGGCTTCCTTCCGATCGAGGACCAGGGATATCTGCTCGCGGCCGTGCAGCTTCCGGACGGCGCTTCGCTCGGACGCACGCAGAAATCGCTTGAAGAGGTCAATCGGATTGCACGCGAGGTTCCGGGCGTCGAGCGCGTCATCACGATCGCCGGTATCTCTCCTCTCGACAATAGCGCTTCGCTTGCGAATGCAGGCGTCGCCTACATCATGCTGAAAGATTGGAGCGAGCGCGGCAAAGGCCAGGATCTCCTGTCGCTCTACACCGGCCTCAACGCCAAGCTTGCCTCGATCGAGGACGGCAGCGTCATGGTGCTGCCGCCGCCGCCCATTCAGGGCATCGGCAACGCCGGCGGCTTCACGATGCAGATCGAGTTGCGCGATGGCAGTTTCGATCTCGCGAAGCTCGAAAGCTCGACCAACGCAGTGATTCACGCGGCGAGCACGCAATCGAGCATCCAGCGGGTCTCGACGCCGTT
The DNA here is from genome assembly GCA_035547255.1 of Hyphomicrobium sp. GTDB lineage: Bacteria > Pseudomonadota > Alphaproteobacteria > Rhizobiales > Hyphomicrobiaceae > Hyphomicrobium_B. The sequence continues at coordinate 27,269 of DASZVX010000125.1, read as the reverse complement.
CCGCGCGTCCGCTCCGCAATACAGGGTCACGATCGACCGCGAGAAGGTGCAGACGCTGCTGCTGACGACCGATCAGGTGTTCCAGACGCTCGCGACCTACCTCGGTTCGAGCTATGTCGACCAGTTCAACAAGTTCGGCCGCGTCTTCCAGATCTATGTCCAGGGGGACGCGCGCTTCCGGATGACGCCGGACGAGGTTCTGAACCTCAAGGTCCGCAACCAGAACGGTGATATGATCCCTCTCGGCACGGTGCTGACGATCACGCAGACCGTCGGACCGTCGCTGATCAGTCTCTATAACCTCTACCCGTCGGCGACGATCGTCGGCGTTCCGGCAAAAGGATTTTCATCCGGCGACACGATGCGGCTGATGGACGAAGTCGCCGCGAAGACGTTGCCGCCGGGCGTCGGCTCGTCATGGACGGCGTTGTCGTTCCAGGAAAAGCTGGTCGGCGGGCAGATCTACTACGTCTTCGCGCTGGCGATGCTGCTCGTCTACCTCGTGCTCGCCGGACAGTATGAGAGTTGGTACACACCGCTCGCAGTCCTGTTCGCAGTGCCGCTGTCGTTGATCGGTCCTGTCGCCGTCATGCTTGGGCTGCGCATCGACAACAATCTCTATGTTCAGATCGGCCTCGTGCTGCTGATCGCGCTGTCCGCGAAGAATGCCATTCTGATCGTCGAGGTCGCGCGCGAGCTGAGAGCAGAGGGCAAATCCATTTTGGATTCTGCCGTTGAAGCTGCACGGGCTCGTTTCCGGCCGATCCTGATGACGTCCTTCGCATTCATCCTTGGCGTCGCGCCGTTGGTTTTCGCGACCGGAGCAGGCGCATCGGCGCGCAAATCGATCGGCATTACCGTCTTCAGCGGCATGATCGCCTCGACATGCTTGGCGGTGATCTTCGTGCCGTCGATGTTCGTCGTGATCCAGCGCTTCGAGGAATGGCGGAAATCGCGCAAGGGCAACGCGACGCCCGCAGCCGCTACACCGCCCAACGCCTAGCGTACCCGCCAAGCCAAACAAAAAAGGCGGGACCGATTTTCGGTCCCGCCTGATGATACGTTTCAATGCGCCTGAACGCTTAGGCGTGATGGTGCGCGTGCGGAATGCCCTTCTGGCAAATCAGGTCGTGCAGCTCGCCGGCCGCATACATCTCACGCATGATATCGCAACCGCCGACAAACTCGCCCTTGACGTAGAGCTGCGGAATGGTCGGCCAGTTCGAGAACGCCTTGATGCCTTCGCGAATGCCGAGATCGTCGAGAACGTTCACGTCCTTGAACGGCACGCCGAGGTGCTCGAGAATTTTCGCCGCTGTCGCGGAGAACCCGCACTGCGGAGCCTGCTTCGTGCCTTTCATGAACAGCACGACGTCGTTGCTCGCGATCGTATCGGCAATTTTCTGTTGGACTGGGTCAGAGGCCATGTTTTAGGGGCTCCTAATGAGTATCGGGGCAGCCGCCTCCGGCGCTCCGTTTCAAGCGAGATGTGGGCGAGACGCCCGGCGAAGTCAATCGGTGGCCGCTGCGGTTGTGAGTTGCAGGGCGTGCAGAATGTCGCCGACGCGCCCGCCGAGTGCATCGTAGACCATCTGGTGCTGTTGTACGCGGCTTTTTCCCTTGAACGCTGCCGAGACGACGTGCGCGGCCCAGTGGTCGTCGTCGCCGGCGAGGTCGCGAAGTTCGATTCTGGCGTCGGGGAATCGAGCTTTGATCAGCCGCTCGATTTCAGGTGCGGGCATCGGCATTCACAGTCTCCGGAAGATGGGGTTTGCGCTCAGGCGCTGTTGCGGAATCTATGCCGCGTCGTATCAGCGGAAGCAAGGCCTGTTATAAGGGATTCTGATCGAATTCTCACGTGATTGCGATTGGACGTTATCGACCGGCACCGTTAAGTTGTTGGGATAGGGAACATATCGTTCCTACCGTCTAATGGAGGACACCATGAAGACCTGGACAAAGCCTGCCGTTCGCGAGCAGGAAGTTGGCCTCGAAGTTACGTCGTATCTTCCGGCCGAGATTGACCTCATCTAAGGCGATCTCCTGTTGAATTTCACGCGGTGGCAGAAATTCTGCCACCGCGTTTTTTTTGCGCCGCCGCCCGCCGCAGGGAGTGACGGCGGGCGTTTTGGGAGCACCCGGCTGAAGGGACGGCAACCAAGTGCTGCCCAGCGTATTTCTAGTGCTCGCAATCGATCGTGAGCTTGACCCAGGGCAAATCAACTTTGCATTTGCCTGACTTTGTCTTCGTGAAGACTTTTCCGAGCCCGAGATCGTTGAGCTTCTGCTCCAGGCCAGATGCGGCGCCATCGTCGGCAGATGCCGTCTCTTCGTCCTTTTGCTGCGTATCAGGCTTCGCATCCTTGGATGCTGCAGCGGGCGGCGGCTCGGACTGAGGCTTGGAAGCCTCGTTCGCGCCAGGACCCGGTGCCGGTGCGGCCGCTTCGCCATTCGCAGCCTTTGCGGCGGGCTTGTCCACTGGCGTCGTGCTCGGAGCTGGCGCCGGTGGCGGCGTAACGACCGCGACCTGCGGATCCGGCTTCGAATTCGCGTTCGCATTGGCGGACCCAGTCAAGTTTGTTCCGGCAGGAGGTGCCGCTGCCGTCGCATTTGCATCGGGTTTGGCATTTGCCGGTTGGCCAGACTTCGCGTCGATCTGATTTCCGGTCTGGCCGCAGAGCTGCAGGTTCGCGGGTGCGCGCGTCCAGATCATCGTCTTCGACAGGAACCTGAGGCCCGCGTAGCCCGTGACGCGCAGCGTGCCATCTGCGAGCGGTTTCAGCTCCACGTCAAATTTGCGACCTCTCTCCGGCGAATAGATCCAGCCGTTATCCCAGCGTCCGTCTCCAACCGGCACGACGTTGCCGATGATCTGCTTGCCACAGCCCTTTGCGTCGGCCGTGTCCTTCACCCAGACGACGTTGCCGCAAAGTGCGTTGCCGCACGGCTTGATTTCGATTGCGCCGCGGCCCGTATCATTGATCCAGATGCCTGTCGGATCGGAAGCGGCAGACGCGCTTGCGACCATCGCCGGCATCAAGCTCGAAACGACGAATGCGGATGCGATGATTGTAGCTCGGCGCATGACACGATCCTTTTGTAGTGATCCGATTGTGCTTCTGATGCTTGCTCTCGCCCAGTGGCGCTGTTTCGGAGGGAACAGGTGCGGCGTGTGCAACGACGCCTTGATCCGCATAAAGAGCGTTATGGGAGCGCTCCAAATAAACCGGCCAAATTAACTGCAATGAATTTCATCGGCGGTGAAACGAACGCAAGGCGCTTGCCGTAGACACCCCTGTGAGTTTGAGGGATCGCCGTTCCGGGGGACCCTCTAGCCGCACACCGACAAAACTCAACTCTATTCAATATGGAGACGTTCCATGATTAAGCCATTTCTGGCAGCGACGATGCTTGTCCTATCGACATCAATCGCATTTGCCGACGACAACGGCAGCATTACGGCAAAAGCCATGCACGACCATCCTGGCACGATGGGTGGCCAGACTGCAAATGCGACGGCAAAGCCCGATTCCGGCAGCCTCACGGAAAGGCAGATGCAAAATCAGCCCGGTGTGAACAGTGATACCAAAGGAATGACGGCCACTCCGAATGCAAAGCCGGACAGCGGATCTATCTCCAGCAAGGAAATGATGGATAATCCAGGCGCGCGTAAGTGACGCAACGCCTGCGACGATCAGGCGACGGTATTTCGAGGCATCGGGCCCCGTGAGATGGGGCCATGAGGAAGCGCAGTGCACCGCTTCCTCAGCCTATCTTTCAATGCTTCGGATCACATTGAACCGGTTCAAAATCTTGAATATTCGCGTGCGCGCCGAGCAAGCTTTTTGAGCGGCGTTTATGGCGCGCTTATATTTTCGCAAGTTTATCCCAATCGAATCCCTACACGGCGCTCATTACGTTTTCATCACGCGGCCTCGGCGCGGCGATGTTGAAGGCGGTGAACGATGGAGTCGCCAGACGAGCATAGTCCCGAAGAGCTGGACGTAGTTTGGTACGACAAGCTCCGGATGTCAGAAGCGCAGGTTAAGCGCGCAGAACTCATCTGTGTGCTGGCAATTGCTGCTTGCGCGGCTGTCGGCATCGCACTGCGGATTGATAGCCGTCGTCCGGGCGAACCTTCAGCCATGAGCGACTGCGCAGTGATCGGCGCCACGACGAAACGGCTCGCCTGCTATGACGCGCTTGCACATCAGCGGGCGGGCACCGGGCCAGCGAAAGGCGCGACAGCGCCGCCACTTCACGAAGATTCGCAGTTTTGAAGCGCGAGCAGGGCGTCGCAGGCGGGAACGCTCGCAATCATCGCCGGGTAATGAAGTTAAGTACGAAGGACACGAAAAAATGTTTTCGTCGATACGCAGGGTCCGCCCGATCGACTATTCCATTTTACTCGACCCGCAGCCGGCAGGTCCGCCGATCGGCCGCTACGCCGGGAAAGAGTTTTCGGAATTCGTGCGCGATGCGTTCGGTCGATTGTTCGTTTTTGCGGGCATCGCGCCGCGTCGAGCCAACGGTGGCTTCAACGATGACGCGCTTCGACCTGGAGAATTCATCGTGCTGCCGGGGCTGATCTACCGCCACAGCGGAACGTGATTGAAGAGCTTTATTGGTCTCACCGAAATCGCGTTGACGCCGGCGCATCGTGCTGTGCGAGCGCCGGACGTCAGAGCGTCTTCGCAATGAGACCCGCTATTTCACGCCGAGCAGTTCGACGTCGAACATCAGCGTGGCGTTCGGCGGGATGACGCCGCCTGCGCCGCGGGCGCCATATCCCAACGCTGGAGGAATGATCAGCGTGCGTTTGCCGCCGATCTTCATTGAAGCGACGCCTTCGTCCCAGCCTTTGATGACGCGGCCCATGCCGAGCGGAAACTCGAACGGCTTGCCGCGATCCAGCGATGAGTCGAATTTCGCGCCCTTCTTACCGTCCTGATAAAGCCAGCCCGTGTAGTGCATGACGCACGTCTGTCCGGTTTGAGGCGTGGCGCCCGTGCCGACGACGGTATCTTCAAATTGGAGGCCGGACGATGTGGTGGTCATGGTCGATCCTTGAGGTTCTGCGATTGCGGGATTAGCAGTTTTGAACGCGACGAGCGCGGTAAGGGCAACAGTAAGCAGCGCAAGTGTCGTGAAGCGTGGGCGTCGCATTGGATTCCTTCGCCTCTCTGGCCGATGGGTACTTAAGTCCTTGATCCTCACGCACCCATCAGCTTCGGCAGGAAGCCTTCGTGCGCGGCGCGAAGTTCAGCGAGTGGCAGCGCCGTTTCGCCCTTGAGACTGATGGCATCGCCGCCGACGCGGCCGACGATGCGCGCCGGAAGCTCGAGCAGGCGCGCACGTTCCAGAACTTCTTCGGCTTTCTGCGGCGTCACCTCGACGACGTAGCGGCCCTGATCCTCGCCGAACCAGACAGCATGCGGCGGCAGCTTGCCTTCGTAGGCGTAAAGCTCGACGCCGATTCCGGACGCTTCGCGCGATAGGCCATGCTTGCCGCCCGCGAGCGCCATTTCGGCAATCGCGACGAGAAGCCCGCCGTCCGCGCAATCGTGCACGGCGAGCACGCGCCCTTCGCGGATCAGCGCGCGAATGAGACGCCCGGCTTTAACTTCGGCTTCAAGGTCGACCGGCGGCGGCGCGCCCTCGAATTTACCCGTCGCGTGCTGCTGATAGAGCGACTGGCCGAGATGGCCTTCTTCGCGTCCGATCACGATCAGCACGTTGCCTTCGTTTTTGAGACGAATGTCGGCGAGCTTCGACGCATCGGGAATGAGGCCGACGCCGCCGATCGCAGGTGTCGGCGGAATACCGACGCCGTTCGTCTCGTTGTAAAGCGAGACGTTGCCCGACACGACCGGATAGTCGAGCACGCGGCAGGCTTCGCCCATGCCGCGGCAACTGGCGACGAACTGGCCCATGATCTCGGGCCGCTCGGGGTTCGCGAAGTTCATGTTGTCGGTGATGGCAAGCGGATCGGCGCCAGTTGCAGTCAGGTTGCGCCACGTCTCGACGACGGCCTGCTTCGTCCCTTCTTCAGGATCGGCGGTGACGTAGCGGGGCGTCACATCGCACGCGACCGCGATTGCTTTTTGCGTGCCGTGCACACGCACGACGCCGGCGTCGCCGCCCGGACGGCCAACGGTGTCGCCCATCACCATGTGATCGTATTGTTCCCAGATCCAGCGGCGCGACGCGAGATGATGTCCGCCCATCATCTCTTTCAGCGTGCCGAGGATCGAATTCGGCGCGGGCACCCATTCGGGCAAAATCTTCGCGGGCTTCTTCGGTTCGATATAGGGCCGCTTGTACATCGGCGCGGAGTTCGCAAGCACCGGCACCGGAAGATCGGCTTCGACGTTGCCCTTGTGCTTGATGATCATGCGCTGCGTATCGGTCGTATGCCCGATGACGGCGAAGTCGAGGCCCCATTTCGTGAAGATCGCCTTTGCGTCGGCTTCGCGCTCGGGCTTCAGGATCATCAGCATGCGTTCCTGACTCTCCGAGAGCATCATCTCGTAAGCCGTCATGCCGATTTCACGCTGGGGCACGAGATCGAGATCGAGCTCGATGCCGACGCCGCCTTTGTCGGCCATTTCCGACGTCGAGGAGGTGAGACCCGCGGCTCCCATATCCTGAATGGCGATGATCGAGTCCGTCGCCATCAGTTCGAGGCATGCTTCGATCAGCAGCTTTTCCGTGAACGGGTCGCCGACCTGCACGGTCGGGCGTTTTTCATCCGACTTCTCGTCGAACTCGGCCGACGCCATCGTCGCGCCGTGGATGCCGTCGCGTCCGGTCTTCGAGCCGACGTAGACCACAGGCAGCCCGACACCCTTCGCCGCCGAATAGAATATCTTGTCCGTCTTCGCGAGGCCGACGCACATCGCGTTGACGAGGAGGTTGTTGTTGTAGCCTTCGTCGAAATTCGTTTCGCCGCCGATCGTCGGCACGCCCGTGCAATTGCCGTAATGCGCGATGCCCGCGACGACGCCGCCGACGAGGTGGCGGGTCTTCGGGTGATCCGGGGCGCCGAAGCGCAGCGCATTCATGTTGGCGACAGGCCGCGCGCCCATCGTGAAGACGTCGCGCATGATGCCTCCGACGCCGGTCGCAGCGCCCTGGAACGGCTCGATGTAGGAGGGGTGGTTGTGGCTCTCCATCTTGAAGACGACAGCATCGCCATCTCCGAGATCGACGACGCCTGCGTTTTCGCCAGGTCCCTGGATCACTTTCGCGCCGGACGTCGGCAGCGTCTTCAGCCAGACACGCGAGGATTTGTACGAGCAGTGCTCGCTCCACATGACCGAGAAGATGCCGAGTTCGCAGATCGACGGCTCGCGGCTGAGGATTTCGAGAAGGCGCTGATATTCGTCGGGCTTGAGGCCATGCTCGGCAACGATCTCGGGCGTAATTTTTCGCGTCGTCGTCTCTGTCATCAGGATCTCGTCGGGCGCTGGAATTGCGTCCGCTTATATGGGCTTGGGGATCGTTTGTCGCCCTTCCGGCCCCGAGCCCCCAACGGCCAAACGTCGCGACGGAATTTGACGCCGAAAGCGCGCCACTCACGGTCGATGCTTAGGAAGCCCCTGGCGCCTCGCTGCCGCGTCCTCTGACTTCATCTCGTCGGGCATGGCCTGCCGGTGATGGTGATGCCGACAGATGGAGCGAGGGGGGAAGCCGTTTCATTGGCGGTCCCTTCTAATTCCGACGACCTACCGATGATCTTCGTTCACCCGTATTAGGTGTGATGCAGTTGCCCCACCCGTTCGGGCTGTGACCGTTTCGCGCTGCACAATCAGCATTACCGCTCTGCAACAATATGGATTTTCACGGTCAGGTCAGGAGCTTATCTACTGCCTCAGCGCAGACGTCACGCCCAGACAATCGTGCGCGGGCTTGAACTCGGCGCTCTTGGACAGTGGAGATCTGTCATGACGACTTTCGCGAAACTCGCCAGTGTTGCACTTTTCTCAGGGCTAAGCCTGCTCTCCGGAGCTGCAGGAGCTTCGGCGGACGGGGCAAGTGCCTATCACGTCAAGCCGCTGAAGGGCATCACCTTTGCGGTCGGGTCCAAGCGCGCGGTCGGCTATTATACGAGCGATGATCACGCCTGCAGGCTGACCCTGATGTTGTCGGATGCCTACACGGGTGAGGAGAAATCGGTGTCTGAGCCGGTTCGAGTGAACCTCACGATCAACCAAGGCGCAACCGGCAGTGTCGATGCACTTGAGGGTTCGGCAGTGTTCAAGTGCGCCCCGGGTGCGACAGCAATGACTATGCAACTTATTCAGAGAGTCGCCTATAACGCAGCTGCGAAATAACAGTAGCAGCGGGATGTTTCGGCGCTTCCAAGTCCACGCTTGCAAGTCGTTCGAACGAGGGAGGGAGCCATTGCTTCCTCCCTTTTTTATTGCCGTTAACGGCTGTATTCGTAAATAAAATTAATGACTTACTGCGGCACGTATGCTGGCAGCCAAACGCCGCATTGGCGCAAGTGCGCCGCATCATATATCTACACTGTAGAATGAAGCGGCCCGGGGGCTCTATCCCGGGAGCCCGTGCGCATCAAGGTGTGCGGGCTAGCTGAACAAAGGTGATGCTATGAAGGCCCTCGTTGTTGCTGTGCTGAACGCACTCTCGTCCGCGCCCGCCGCGGATGTCCGCTCCGGCCGGCAGCGCGGGAACGCCCGCTAAAAGCGGCGTGTTCGACTGCACGAAGAAGGGACCTCGCGGTCCCTTTTTTGTTGCCCGGCTATCTACCGAATGGCCGGGTCTGGCTAAAAGCGAACGGCGACAGAGAGGGTCTACCAACCGCGCGACAGCACCGGCGCGGATTGGACATCGCGGAACACGAGTTTTGGCCTAAAGCTGGGTGCCGAGGCCATGGCAATGAGCTGCTTGGCAGACATTTCGCGTAGGCTCTCGGCAAGCTGCAGCTGCAGTGTCTTGAGTCGCATGAGCCGCACGGAGCGAGGCGCTGCCGAGCTTTCCTCGCGTTCGATCAAGTGACGTATTTCTGCAGTGCGCTCAAGCAGGGTGACGAAACGACGGGACATCTGTTCCTCCAGTCGGAAGTTGGAGGCACGTCCGGTGATGGTATGAGAAAAAGCACCGGGCATACCCGATGCGGTCCGACATCGCAGCGCCGTTATTGGCTCTGCCAGAGGGGCCCGGCCCCGCAATCCATTGTTATTTAAGTACGGTTTGCGCCCGGACAAGGGGTGCTTCGCAAACGCCACCGAAAGATCACAATTACTGTCGGTTCGCTTGGCTCAGTAATTTGTGAGTTCGGCAACGAGAACTCCCCGCGGCGACAGCAAGCCAGTGGACCCCTCTCGGATTCTCGCGATAATGATGACAGTGCCACGCGGGGGTCGGCTTCATGAAATGCCTGAAATTCGTCAGCTTCGGCTACGACTGCCGGTCTGGCTTTCAGATCCGCCGGTATTTTGGGAAAGATCGGTGTCTCCCAACGATTTTTGATCGCCAAGTAACGCCTCCGGAGGCGATTTACGCTTATCTCGAAAATGATTTTCGCGGCATGTTCGAGACGGATGATGTCGTTAGGGTCGGCGGCTACCTTTATAACATGCGCTACGGCATCAATTATGCGCATGAGGTCGATGAGGCTGCGCGGAGAAGTTTTGCGGCCGGAAAAGCCGAGCATGAGCGCCTTTGTGAATTAACGCGCAGCGCCCTTCTCGGAGACGCTCCCGTCCTTGCCGTCGTCCATTGGACTGGTTCGTTCAAGTGCCCTACGGAACTCATCACGAAGCTGCACGGCTATTCGCCCGATCATGAGGTTTTGGTCGTTAGCGATCCCGGTTCTGGCACGTCTGGTCAGGCCAGTTGGCGTGGCGATAATTCACAATGGGATAAAGCATTCAGTCCCTATGGCGAGCCGATCCATCTCACGCCATGGCAGGTTCAGCGTAAACGGCTGGTGCGCCACATCAAGAAGCTTCGCGGCGGCATGTGGGAAGGGTATTGAGCGGCGAAGGCTTACGGCTTTTCCTGAGTCCAGCGATCGTGCGGTTTTCGATCGTTGCGATCGGGATCGCCTTCTTCGCCGGGCTGTCGACGTGATATCTCAGGCGGCTTCCAGCGTCGAAAGCAGAATGCTTTCAAACACGCGCCGTCCGTCTGTGCCGCCGAGCGGCGCTTCATAGAGGCGTTCAGGATGAGGCATCATGCCGAGCACGCGGCCGGTTTCGTTGACGATGCCCGCGATATTGCGCTGGGCGCCGTTGGGGCACGTCTCGGATGACACGTCGCCGGATGCATCCGAGTACCGGAACGCGACGCGTCCCTCGCCTTCGAGCCTGTCCAGCGTCTCGGTGTCCGCGAAGTAATTGCCTTCGCCGTGCGCGATCGGAACCTTGACGACCTCGCCCTTGCGATAGCACTTCGTAAAGAACGTCTGATCGTTCTCGACCTTCAGGAACACGTCGCGGCAGATGAAGTGCAGCGACGCGTTGCGCAGCAGCGCGCCGGGCAGCAGTCCAGACTCGCACAGGACTTGGAAGCCGTTGCAGATTCCGATCACCGGCGTCCCCGCCTTCGCCTTGGCAACCACGTCCTTCATGATCGGCGAGTGCGCGGCCATCGCACCGCAGCGCAGATAGTCGCCGTAGGAGAAGCCGCCCGGCAGCACGATGACATCGGACGAGGGCACGCTGGCATCGCCGTGCCAGACCATCTTCGGCGCAAATCCGGTCACCCGCTCGATCGCCGTTTTGACGTCGCGATCGCAGTTTGAACCCGGAAAGACGATGACGGAAGCGCGGAGCATATCGAACTCATTTGAACGATGGATCGATCACAAACGACCAATCTACTGATCACAGCAACTAATAAGACTCGCCCCAGAAGTCCACTCGCCGCCCCGTCGCGGACGGAAACCGCCGCTTACGGCATCGGCGACAGCGGCGACCGCTCGCTCTTCCGTCGCTCGACGTCCTCTCTGGAGGCATTCGTCAATCGCGTATCCTCAGCCTTCAACTCGGCCACCAAGGCGGCAAACTGAGTTTGGTCGCCATAGCCGCAGGCTTTGCTCTGCGCGGTCCAAACGCCTGTGACCTGCTTCACGAACTTTCGAAGGGTGACGGCAGGGTATGCCGGTTCGCCTGGCGTCGTGAAGCCGATTTCGACGCGCCACACGTCGGGATTGGCGAACGTAATGATGTCCCGGCCATCCCTGCTTTCGCGCTGGGCGTCGGGTAGCCAGGTCGACCAGTTATGAAGCGCGTCGAAGCCCAGGCTGCAATCGAGATCCGGAGGAGCCGCGGCGGGTCCGGAGAGCGCTTGGCTGGACCCAAGTGCGGCGAGGGCTAGCGCGATCCCCAGCCTCGCGCGCATCGATCAGCCGATCTCGTAGCTGTAGTTTTCGATGACCGTATTGGCGAGCAGATCCTTGCACATCCGCTCAACGACGGAGCGCGCCTTCTCCGGGTCGCTCTCGGTCAGATCGACTTCGATGTATTTGCCTTGCCGCACGTCGCCGACGCCGGAAAGCCCGAGGCCTTTCACGGCACCTTCGATGGCCTTGCCCTGCGGATCGAGGACACCGTTTTTCAGCGTGATCTTGATGCGGGCTTTCATTCGCTTCGCTCTAGGGATTTGGTTTTAGGGATTGGGGAGTAGAGCCTTAATCCCTAATCCCCAGTCCCTGACACCTCAGTTCGTTTTTCCGTTAACGGGATTCGACGCAACAAGCACCGGGCCCGCGCCACGCGGCCGCGGATTTTCGGTCAAAACGCCGAGCCGCCGGGCAACTTCCTGGTAGGCTTCGAGCACGCCGCCGAGATCGCGGCGGAAACGATCCTTGTCGAGCTTGTCGCCCGACTGGGCGTCCCACAGCCGGCAGCAATCCGGGCTGATCTCATCCGCGAGCATGATGCGGACCTGCTCGTTGTCGTAGAAGCGGCCGAATTCGACCTTGAAGTCCACGAGCCGGATGCCGATGCCCAGGAAGAGGCCGACGAGGAAGTCGTTGATCCTGAGCGCGAGCTGCATGATCTCGTCGATCTCTTGCGGCGTCGCCCAGCCGAACGCGGTGATGTGCTCTTCCGACACCATCGGGTCGTTGAGCTCATCCTTCTTGTAATAGAACTCGATGATCGAGCGCGGAAGCTGTGCGCCTTCCTCAAGTCCGAGTCGCGTCGACAGCGAGCCCGCCGCCACGTTGCGGACGACGACCTCGAGCGGAATGATCTCGACTTCCCGGATCAACTGCTCACGCATGTTGAGGCGCTTGATGAAGTGCGTCGGAACCGCGATCTCTCCGAGTTTCATAAAAATGTACTCGGAGATACGATTGTTCAGAACGCCCTTGCCTTCAATCAGCGCGTGTTTCTTCGCGTTGAACGCAGTCGCGTCGTCCTTGAAATGTTGGATGAGCGTCCCCGGCTCGGGACCCTCGTAGAGGACCTTTGCTTTGCCCTCGTAGATGCGCCGACGCTTGTTCATTCCTGGACCTCTGAGGATCAACAGCTTGCTCTCACTCATGACTTAGATGGGGATTCTATCACGCAAACACACTCAGACGCTGACGCCTTGATTTTCCAACTTGTTTTCTGCATGTCGGGGAAGGAGCCGCGCGCCTTTTCACGCTCGAAAGCCTAGGCCGGGAGACTAGCCGAACGCGGGGGGCGGCACAATGTAGACCATGAGCCGCAGCGCTTTTATGAGCGTAGCGGCCAACCCGTTGATTTCGTTCAGGGTGCCCCCTATTTCTGGTGAACGGCGGGCTTTCCTGAAACTATACAACACGCGCCCGCGGAGCGTGTTCTCAAAAGGCCACATCCGGAGGTTGCAATTCGGCGACCGGTCCGGGAGCTAAGGAGATAGGGAGACATGACGACGTTCAACGAGCGCGAACAGGGCTTCGAGAAGAAATTCGCTCACGACTCGGAGCTGAAATTCAAAGCCGAGAGTCGGCGCAATAAAGCCGTCGCGGAGTGGGCGGGCGCGAAGCTCGGGCTCACGGGTGATGCGCTCGAAGCGTATGTGAGGGACGTGCGCAGAGCCGATCTCGCCGAGAGGGGCGACGACGACGTGTTTCGCAAAGTGAAAGCCGATCTCGCGGCGAAAGGCATCGCGGTCGACGATACCGAAATCCGTTCCGTCATGGCCAACGCCCTTGCCAAGGCCGTCGTCGATCTCGAGTCGGCGAAAGGCTGACGCCTTCCTTCACATCATGGCCGTCCCTTTGAGGTGGCCATGATGTGGCGCCGAAATCCGCTTTTGACGGACGCAGTCTTGCAGACAAGCGGTTATCCGAGCTTTTTCAGAAACTGCCCGAACTGCAGCAAGCCTTCGGGCCAGGGGCCATGACCGGATGCGATGTTGATATGCCCGCTCTCGCCGGCATCGCTCAACGTAGCCCCCCACTTGTCGGCTAAGTGTTCGGCGCGCGCATAGCTGCAGTAGAGATCGTTGTTGGCGACGACGAGGTGCGCGGGAAACGGCAGGCGCCGTTCCGGCATTGTCTCGAAACCACCGGAACCTTTCTCCGGTGGCCACCGCTTGCCGCCGGTATCCGGCCAGAATTGCGCATAATCGATGTCGGCCGGCGCGACGAGAAAAGCGCCGATGACGCCGCTGCGCTTCAACTTATCGGCGGCATAGACGAGAGCCGGGACGCCGAGCGAATGGGCGACGGCAACGACCGGCTGCGTCGCGCCACTCGCGAACTTCGCCATGCGGTCGCCCCACGTTTCGACGTCCGGATTGTCCCAATCTTCCTGGATGACGCGCCGCGCCGTCTTGAGGTTCCTCTCCCAGCGGGTTTGCCAGTGATCGGGGCCGGAATTTTGCCAGCCCGGCACGAGGAGAATGTCGATTTCGGATGTTTTCATCGCCGACGTGCTTAGCGGAGGCCTGAAAGCGAGGGAAGTGGTGGACGCTGTTTTGAGCGCTCTCGGCGGAACTGCGGGGCACAGGTCGCGTTGCCCTTAGCATCGATCAACCCCCCGTCGCGGCAGGAGCGCCCCCATGAAGATCGCCAATCTCGAAGACCTATTCAATCACACCCTCGAAGACATCTATTACGCTGAGACCAAACTCGTGAAGGCTCTTCCGAAAATGGCGAAGGCCTGCGACTCGGCCGCGCTGGCGAAAGCGTTCATGGGACACTGCGAAGAAACCAAGGAGCACGTCACGCGCCTCGATGAAGTTTTCAAATCGCTCGGCCGCAAGTCCCAGGCGACTGAATGTCCGGCGATCAAGGGCATTCTGGCGGAAGGCGAGGAGTTGATGTCGGAGGTCAAGGATGCCGACACGCGCGACGCGGCGATGATCGCGGCTGGACAGGCCGCCGAGCACTACGAGATTACGCGCTATGGCACGCTGGTGTCGTGGGCCAAACTGCTCGGCCATAAGGACGTCGCGACAATTCTCGAAAAGACGTTGAAGGAAGAATACGGCGCCGACGACAAGCTGACGAAGCTCGCCGAAAGCCGCCTGAACAGGGAAGCGGCGTAAACGACTTCCATCATATCGACGAGGGAGCGTCGCTGCAGAATTGCAGCGGCGCAATTCCGTGCAAATTTTCGCAATGTTCGCTGCAAGCATGCCTAAGAATGCAACGATCTGCGAAACGAAGCGGAAGTGTGAGGCGTGATAGCCTTAGCCGTTTCCGGCTAGGGATAAGCATCAATGAAAATTCAATCGCATTTTGCGCTGGGCGTAAGCTTCGTCGCGTTCATAGCCTTTTCCAATTACGCTTCGGCTGATGTCAGCACAGTCGTGCAGGCGTGGCGCACGAGCGACGGATGGTTGACGGAACTTCGTCAGCACACAGACGGTGCCAAGGTCTGCTCATCAGGCAAAGCCTTCGCCGAGCCCCATCAGTTCGGCCTCTCAATCGTCGAGAGCGGCCCGATCACGCTTGTGACGCTTGTTGATCAGAAGCAGCAGCCGACAGCAGGAGGCGCGATGAAATTCACTGCCGATGGTCGTGACATGGGCAGCCTCGCGACGGTGACGGATGGCCCTGCGTTCGCGACATCCGAAGGCGAGAGCGCGATGACGCGGCAGTTGATTTCCGATCTTCCCGACAACGCCGTTTCAATCGATGTCGCTGACCGCCACTACCAAGCGGATTTATCCGGTCTCGCCAAGGCACGCGAGCAGCTCAAAATCTGCAAAGAGCAGACCGCGCAGTAATGGGATCAAAGCGGCGGCGCGGGCGGGTCGGAGGCGAGGAAAAGCCGATACGTCGCGCCCTCTGGGCTGCCGTTCTTGCGCGTCAGCGTTCCAACCTCGGTGACGTTGTGGAACTTCGATCTGAGCAGCGAAAGGTCGACTCGCCGCTGAAGTTCTACGTAAAGCACCGGCTTCCGAAGCAGGGCTGGAGACAAGGGCGGCAGGAACTCGTAACGGATGCGCTGATCGAGCTGCGCGACCTCGCTGCGTCCGGCAAGTGCCATCGCCAACTGACCTGTCGTGGCGTAGCTCGACGTTGCGACCCAATCAGCCCCAACCTCGATACGCTTCTTCTCGATGGCATCGCCAAGCTCTGGCCATCCGTGCATTTGCTCGGTCGGGGCCTTCATGCGTGCCGACCCGGGAAACGCGTGAAGCGCGTCGGCATAGATCACGCCCGTTATAAAAAAGCCGAGCCCGAGCGCCGACGCGAAGACTGTCTTGCGTCTCGGCTCCGGCAGGATCTCGCGGATGGCGAGCGCCGCGCAAATTGCGAGCGGCGGATAAATCGGTGCGGGCCAGTTGCCTTGCACGCGATCGTGAAGCGCATGGACGGCAAAGTAGGCGAGCATCGGCAGCACGGCGGCCGCAAGCAGAATATCGTTACTCCTGCGATGGCGGAACGCGAGTCTCACGACGCGCGCGAGCCCGATGATGGCCAGCACTGCGATGACGGGGCTCGCCAGCGCCAGGAACGCGCCGATGAATTCGACGGAATAAAGAGGGGCGCCGTGCGCGCCGCTATGGCCGACGCGGCCGAACTGTTTCGCAAATGACGCCCAATCATGTTCGGAGTTCCAGATGACGACCGGCATAGCGGCAAGAACGGCAATGAGGCCGCCGATCCAGAGCTGCGGGACGCGGAACCACCTACGATTTTCCGGTGTTGCGACGAGCCAGAGCACGATCGTCGCGCCGAGAAACAGGTTCGTATATTTCGACAGGAGGCCGAGCCCCGCGAACGCACCAACGGCCAGCCACCAGTTTGCGTTTTTCGAATGATCGAGTTCCGCAAGCGACCACAGCACCAGACCCGCAAACAGCACAGACGGCAGATCGGGCGTCATCAGGAGACCGCCGATAGCGAGCAAAGGCATTGCCAGCAATACCCAAACGGCAAGTCGCGCCGTCTCGCGCCCGTAGAGCAGACTAACTGTCCGCCAAAGTACGAGCGCGCCGATGAGATGACAGAACGGCGCGACCAGCCGCACGCCGAGCGCCGTATCGCCGAGAAGCATACGCCCTACGCCGATCATCCACGCGATCATCGGCGGGTGGTCGTAATAGGAAAGGGAAGGTGCAAGCGACCAGATACGATAGTAGGCTTCGTCATCGACGAGACCGGTCGAGGCCGCCATGACAAGGCGAATCGCAAAGAGGCCGAGAGCTGTCGCGATCAGGAGATTGTCGGCGCGATCATCGCGCGCGATATCCGCCGCCGAAATGCTGGGCGGAGCATCGAGAAGATCCCGCACTATCTTCTCCATGTCAGCATGGAGCTGACCGCATAGTTGAACACCGCAGCCATCAGGGCGCCTGCGATGCCGGCCTGCCACCAGCTCGCATCGCGGAGATAGATAAGCTCTGCGACCCCGACGTTCGCCAGCGTACCGACGCTGCAAACGAGATAGAACGACAAGAGGCCCTTGAACGCGGCAATGCCGGTCAGGCGCCGGTCTCGAAACGTCAGCGCGTTGTTGAGGAAGAAGTTGGATGTCATCGCAACGAAGGCCGCGGCGAGCTGCGCGGCATTGAACGAAATATGCGTCGTGATCAGAACGGTTCTCAGCGACGCGAGATGCACGACGAGACCCGTGGCCCCGACGAGCGCGAACAGGAAGAAGCGCGGCGAGATGTTATTTCCTGAAAATTTCGAAAGCAGCAGCCCGAGGAAATCGGCAATCACGAGAGCATCGAGTTTCGATTTTCCGAGCTGACGCGGACGGAATTGATACGGCACTTCGACGATCTTCAAGCCCGCAGGCGCAGACGCGAGAATATCAAGCAGCAGTTTGAATCCGCCCGTCGTCAGGTTCGGCGCAATTTTGTCGATCGCATCGCGGCGGATCATGAAAAAGCCGCTCATTGGATCGCTGACATTCGTCCTGAGAAGCAGGTTCGTCAGGCGCGTCGCGAACGTGCTGGCGTTCCGGCGAAGCTTCGAGAAGCCGGCTGCCGCGGCGCCCGATTGCGCATAGCGTGTTGCAATGACGAGATCGGCTTGGTCGGCTTCGATGCTTTCGAGCATCTTCGGCAGCAGCTTTTCATCGTGCTGGAGATCGGCGTCGATCACCGCCACTGTATCGGCGGCGGATGCCAGCATGCCTTCGATGACGGCGCCCGCGAGTCCACGCCGCCCGACGCGCCGGATAACGCGTACGCGGCCGTCGCGCTCGCCGAACTTCCGGATCGTTTCGACCGTCCCGTCGGGGCTGTCGTCATCGACAAAGATGATTTCCCACGAAATACCGGGAAGCGCGGCTTCGATGGCCGCGATCGTTGGACCGGCGTTTTCGGCTTCGCAGTAGGTCGGCACGATAATCGACAGGCGCGGGCGCGCGACCCGCCCATCTTGCGCTGGAGCGGGGAAGTCGATTGGCGAGAACTTGTCCGGCCGCGGCCATGGCGTCATGTTCGTGTCCTTGTGCCTGCGGCTTCAGCGCGCCGACGCGCGCCATTATGATCGACCGCCTGAAAGATCGGTTGAATGAGGGCAACGACCGCAGCCATCGCGATTCCGGCGAAGACGACGTCGGACGGGTAGAACAGAAATCCGGAGATTGTTCCGATGGCGAGCGCCGCTATCAGGACCTGCAGCGCGAGCCCGCTCCGCGGTGTTTGAAATTCAGCTCTGAGTTTCGCGCCCATCATGACGTTCATTGGCACGGAGCCTTAAGCAAGCCTGGTTGCAAACGTCGATAATACGCGACCGTTAGCATAGAGCATAATCGGAGGCGGTTGGAAACGTCGCGTCACGCCGCGCGCTCCGCGATCCCTGCGCCGTCCGCCGCCCGTATTGTGTCAAAAAGAAGCTGAAGGCACGCCACCGTCAGCGCCATGAAAACGCCTGCGAATACGACGTCGGAAAGGAAATGCCCGCCTTGGGCAATGCGCGTCAGGCCAGCGAGGCTGCCAAATACGACGCCGAGCGCGATCATCCGTCGTGCGTGTCGTCTCAACAGAAATGCCGCCGCGAAAAATATGACGTAAATGGACGACGCTTCGCCCGATACGAAGGTGCAATTGTAGTCACATTGATTCGAAGGCGGAAAGACCGGCGTGAACGCTTTGTTGCCGCCGAACTCAATGACGTCCCGTGGACGCGCGCGGCCCCAGTGATCCTTGAGGCCGAGGTTGGTGATGACAAGCGGCCCGACGATCAGGCAAAGCGCCAGAAACAACCATTTATTGAACACGAGGCCGAGACAGGGTCCCGCTGACCGCCAGGCCACGAACAGTCCGATGACGGTCGCGGTGCACGTCAGATAAAGGACCGCATTGAACAAATCGCGGGAGGCACGAAACACCGGCAGGCGATTGCCGATGAATTGATGTCCACCGTCGTAAAAGATATGCGTGATTGCCGTATCGAGACCAGGCACGACGAGAAACAGAACGAGGGCAGCCGCACCGACCGAAAGGGCCCACTTGATCATGGCATGGGCGGAAACAGCGGAATGCTCCGCCGTCTCGTAAGCTTCCCGATGGCCTTCCTGCCCGAAACTGACTTTCGGCGCCAACATAGCGACAGCCCCCACCGCACCAATCGGCGCGCAAACTCCTCAGCCGACGTGACACCGGTGTGTCGCCTCCACTACATTTTGGTAAATACTGGGTAATGTTGCCGAGCGAGCGCACGCTGACCAAAATCAGCGTGCGACGCGGCTCGGCTCAGCCCGCCTCGAAGACGCGCTTGAAGATCGTATCGACGTGGGCGGTGTGATAATCGAGGTCGAACATCGCCTCGAGCTTTGCGGCCGGGACCTTGGCCGTGACGTCTTTGTCGTTCTTGAGCTCGGCGAGAAAATCCTTGCCCTGTTCCCACGTTTTCATCGCGTTCCGCTGCACGAGAGCATAGGCGTCTTCGCGGCTGACGCCGGCCTGGGTCAGCGCCAGCAGCACGCGCTGGGAATTGTGGAGGCCTCCGAGCTTGTCGAGGTTCTTCTTCATGTTCTGGGGATAGACGACGAGCTTCTCGATGATGCCGGCCGTCCTGTTCAGAGCGAAGTCCAACGTCACCGTCGCGTCGGGACCGATCATCCGCTCGACGCTCGAATGCGAAATGTCGCGCTCATGCCACAGCGCCACGTTTTCCATCGCGGGAAGCGCATAGCCCCGGACGAGCCGGGCGAGACCTGTCACGTTCTCGGAAAGGACAGGGTTGCGCTTATGTGGCATCGCCGACGAGCCCTTCTGTCCCGGCGAGAAATATTCTTCAGCCTCGAGAACTTCCGTTCGTTGCAGGTGCCGGATCTCGATCGCAAGACGTTCGATGCTGGAGGCCACGACTCCGAGCGTCGCGAAATACATGGCGTGGCGGTCGCGAGGAATGATCTGCGTAGAAACGGGTTCCGGGGTCAGTCCCATCTTTTGTGCGACGTACATCTCGATGCGGGGATCGATGTTCGCGAAGGTCCCGACGGCGCCCGAAATGGCACACGTCGCAACTTCCTTGCGGGCCGCAAGCATGCGCTCGCGGGCGCGCTGAAACTCAGCGTAGGCAAAAGCGAGCTTGAGGCCGAACGTCGTCGGCTCGGCGTGGATGCCGTGGCTGCGCCCGATGGTGATTGTATCCTTGAATTCGTAAGCACGCGTCTTAAGCGCCACGAGCAGGCGATCGATGTCGCCGATCAGGATATCGGCGGCACGCACGAGTTGGACGTTGAGACAGGTGTCGAGAACGTCCGATGACGTCATTCCCTGGTGGACGAAGCGAGCTTCCGGACCGACGAATTCGGCAAGGTGCGTCAAAAAGGCAATAACGTCGTGTTTGGTGACGGCCTCTATTTCGTCAATTCGCGCGACGTCGAATGTCGCAGCAGAACCCTTTTCCCATATCTTTTTGGCCGCATCCTTTGGAATAAGGCCAATTTCGGCGCTGGCTGTTGCGGCGTGCGCTTCAATCTCGAACCAGATCCGAAAGCGTGTCTCGGGTTCCCAGATCGAGGTCATTTCTTTTCGTGAGTAGCGTGGGATCATGAGAGGCAAATCCTTGATGCGGCGCGGGAGGCGTAGCAGAGCAGCAACGGTGCATCAATCAAATGAACCGATTTTCCGCGAATTATGGCCCACTACAGATTCAGAGACGCCGTTCGCTGCTTCGCAGCTAATGCTCTGCAATAATTTGTGAAAGCACAGATCCAATTATTGCCAGCCTGCCGCCACGAACGCGCAAGTAGATGTGCGTGTTGGGCGCAGGGACTGCTGTCGGTTCGTTCAGCTTGCATTCACGGCAGCCAAGCCACAGTCGCACAATTCGCCGGTCATTCACTTTAACAGCGCATTTTATTCGCGGATCGGCGTGCCTAAATTGAAGACTAGTGAGTCGAAAGGAATGGCGAGGCTTTGGGAACCTCAAAATGCCTTTCTAGAAATGGAGCGGGAGACACTAGCGATATGGCACAACAGATGGGCAGCGGCGAGTTTGCTGAGCTGGTCCACCAGATGGAACAGTCGGATGACGATCCTCGCCAATGCTACGCACTCGTTAAAAAGCGGATCACTGAATTTCGACGCTCGGGGCAGGCCGTACCGGACGAGTTGTCGAGATTGGAAAAACGTCTGCTGACGGAATGCATGCACGCCTCGCAAGGGCGCTGATTCATTCAGTTCGAACTCCGGCGCGCACGGAATAATCTGCGCGGCTCGGCTCAAGCCGGGCATTACCTCCCGAAGGTCCCCGATTGACACGCACCATGGCAACCGGTCGGGGTTGCCGTGGAAAATGGGGCCAAGCGGGAGAGGGCAGCGTCAGATGACGTTGTGGGTGCCGTCGCAGAACGGCTCATCGTCGGTCGCCTTGCAACCGCAGATATTGAAAGTCCCCGTGTGGTCGACGGTGAACTGAAGCGGCAGGAAGCTCGTACCCTCATGCGAACCGTCGCAGAACGGCTGGGTCTTCGAGCGCCCGCACCTGCAGAACCAATATTCCTGGCCCTCCGTCAGCTCGACTTGGTAGGGTCCCGTTTGAGCGACGATCGCCTCGTCCGACATTATTGAACCTCCCGGCCGCATCAGAATGTTCCGCCTCGCGGCGCAATTTTGAACTCTTCGAAGGTGGCTATCGGGTTTGGTCGACTCGAGCAAGTGGGCGGGCTGTCTCGGGGAGCCCCTCCAATTGGGCAGATGCCTAGGTTCTGGGCACGGCCCCGACCGTAGGCACTCGAGTTGTGGACATCTGTTAACGGCTGCGCGAAGCTCCCCTCGCGCAGAATCTACGGGGGGATGCCGGGAGGGCGCAGCACCGGCCGGCGTGCCAAAGGACGCTCAACCGGTACCAGGCAATGCGAAGGGACCAGGGGAGCGCAGACATGCCCAATCTTTTTCGAAAAAAAGCCGTCGCCTACGATAGCTCTGAGTTCGGGCTGAAGCGGTGCCTGAGTGCGCTCGATCTCACGTTGCTCGGCATCGGCGCCATCATCGGCACCGGCATTTTCGTGCTGACGGGCCACGCGGCCGCAGTTCAATCGGGACCGGGCGTTGTGCTCTCCTTCATCGTTGCTGGGGTCGCTTGTGGCTTTGCCGCCCTGTCCTATGCTGAATTGGCATCGAGCGTCGGCGGTTGCGGCAGCGCCTACGGCTATAGCTACGCGGCTTTCGGCGAGCTCATCGCCTGGATCATCGCCTGGGACCTTATTCTCGAATACGGCGTCTCGGTCGCGGCCGTCGCTAACGGCTGGTCCGGCTATTTCAACAACGCTCTGACGTCGATGGGCCTCGGGCTGCCGGATGCGCTTACGCGAGGCCCGAGCGCGATGGCCTGGAACGAACACCTCGGAGGCGCGCTGCAATGGTTCGGCTTTGATCCGAACGCCGCAGACGTGAAAGGAGCCGGTGCCGGCGGCATCATCAATCTGCCGGCGGCCAGCATTATTCTGCTTCTGATGATTTTGCTCATCGTAGGCGTCAAGGAAAGCGCCCGCATCAATGCTGCGGCCGTGGTCATCAAGCTCATCGCGATCGCCATCTTCATCGGCGTCGCCGTCTTCAACATCAATCCGGACAACTGGTCGCCGTTCCTGCCGTTCGGGTGGTTCAGCCACGACGGCAGCAGGCCCATAGGAGTTCTCGCAGGCGCCTCGATTGTGTTTTTTGCCTACGTCGGCTTCGACGCCGTATCGACGGCAGTCGAGGAAGCCTATCAACCGCAGCGCGACGTCCCGATCGGCATCCTCGCAGCGCTCATCTTTTGTACGCTCATCTACGTCATCGTCTCGGCGCTGATGACCGGCATCGTGCCCTACAGCGTCTTGAACGTTCCATCGCCTGCGTCGGAAGCGTTGCTGCGTATCGGCTACAACACGGCCGCGGGTCTGGTCGCGACCGGCGTCGTTGCCGGCCTCACGACCGTGATGCTCGTCCTTTACTATGCTTTGACACGCATCATCGTCGGCGTTTCGCGCGACGGTCTGCTTCCCGCATTCTTCGAGGCGGTCAATCCGCGAACCCACACGCCCGTACGGACGACCGTTATCACCGGCACGGTGATGGCGATCATGGCCGGATTTATCCCGCTCGGGGTCCTCGCGGAACTTGTCAATATCGGCACGCTGGCGGCCTTCGTTCTCGTCTGCGGAGGTGTCATCGCGCTTCGCATTACGCACCCCGACATGCCGCGTCCGTTCAAGACGCCAGGCGGCATCGTGCTGCCGATCCTGGGTATCCTGTCGTGCGGCGCCCTGATCGTGTTCCTGCCCTATGAAACGCATCTGCGCTTCATCGTTTGGCTTGCAGTCGGGCTGGTGATCTACTTCGGCTACTCGATCCGGCGCAGCAAGCTCGCGATGGCTTGAAGCACGCGCGACGCCGCTAGTCTTCGAGCAGGCGCGTCGCGGCAGCGTGCGGCGACATCGTGCCGGATAGGACGGAATCGGCGAGCGTATCGAGCCCGCCCTTGCCGCCCGCCTTGATGCGATTGGCGACAATGTCCGAAGCTGCCCGGGCGATCAGATACCGGGCACGGCGACGCCTGCGGCTCAACGGCTCCTGCTCGCGGACTTTGCCGCCGAGCTGATCCAGCGTCTCGATGAGCTTCGGCACGCCTTCGCCGTTGATCGCGCTCGTCTTCAGAACCGGAATTTTTTCAGCCATCGTCGCGCGGATCGACAACGCCCCGACGAGCTGCTGCAGCGTCTGCTCGGCGCCCGGGCGGTCGGCTTTATTGACGACGATCACGTCAGCGATCTCGAGGAGACCGGACTTCATGGCTTGAATGTCGTCGCCAAGTCCGGGCGCCGCGATGACGACACGGATGTCGGCGACCTCAGCAACGTCGATCTCGTTCTGCCCCGTGCCGACAGTTTCGAGCAGCACGACGTCGAAGCCCGCGCCGTCCAGCGCGTCGATGATGCGCACGGCCGCGGGCGACAGACCGCCGAGGTAACCGCGCGACGCGAGCGAACGCACGAACACGCCGTCATCGTCGAGCGCCGCGGTCATGCGAATGCGATCGCCGAGAATGGCGCCGCCCGAGACGGGGCTTGACGGATCGACCGCAATGACGCCGACGGTCCGTCCATGTTTCCGGAGTTGCGCGATGATCGCGTTGACAAGCGTCGACTTGCCCGCGCCCGGCGGCCCCGTGAAGCCGACGACAAGGGCATGGCCGAGATGCGGCTGCAGCGTCCTGAGCAGCGCCGGTGCGGCGGCCGACAGGCGTTCGAGTTCTGTGATCACGCTCGCGATGGCACGCCGCTCGCCATTGCGCATGCGTTCAATCATGCCCGGCACATCGGCGTCTGCAATGCGCGCGACAGGGGCGAGTGTTTTCTCATCGGTCTTCATCATACGCGCTGATAAGTGGGAAGGGCAGGAAGTGCAACGGCTGAGCCTAAATTGCGGTTTATTGCGGGGGATTTAACCACACGAGAGCCGTCCGAAGGGGTTCTGTCCGGCGCGGGGTACGCCAGACCCGAGGCTCTCGACAGCAACACGGGCGGCGCCTTGAGCGGCATGATTCAGAACTTTTCGAGCACTTCGTCTTCCTTGGCGGAAGCATAGGGCTGCGCCAGCTGGAATATCGTCGGCAGAACGTCCTCGATCCGGTCGACGACGTTGAGGTGCACGTCGAGGCCCTGGCGGATGAACGTTTCGCGCTTCATGTGCTCCAGCAGCTTCAGGAACGGATCCCAAAAGCCTTTGATATTGGCAAGGACGATCGGCTTGGAATGCCGCCCGAGCTGCGACCAGGTAAGCTGCTCGACCAATTCTTCGAGCGTTCCGATGCCGCCGGGAAGCGCAACGAACGCGTCCGCGCGATCGAACATCAGCTGTTTGCGCACGTGCATGCTCTCGACGATGATCAGTTCGTCGACATCCTTCAGCATCATTTCGCGCGCCCCGAGAAAGTCGGGAATGATACCGGTCACCTTGCCGCCGCCTCCAAGCGTCGCGCGGGCGACCTCGCCCATTAGCCCGAGGCTGCCGCCGCCGTACACGAGGCGGCAGCCATTGTCGGCAAGCGCCTTTCCAAGTTTTCTCGCAGCAACCGCATAGGCTGGATCGAGTCCCTTGCCCGAACCGCAATAGACGCACACGCCTTGGATGGGAGACGGCAGAGTACGTTTGCTGGCGGTAGACGTATCCACCGCCGTTTTCATGGTTCCGTCCATTCGCATTCCATTTTCAGTCATCGATACTCTTAACTTAAGAAGCCGCTGCCCAGGTCACCAGGGTATCGCAGCGCCTCGATGGAGGCATTTCTGAGGGCATGGCTGCGGCCGGTGTTGCATGAGGCGGGTGGCCGATGAGGCACTATGACCGGTGCAATTTTCGCCCCGTCTTGGTTCTCGGCTCGAAGGATGCTTAGCTCAATAATCGGCTTGCAAGGCGTTGTTATGAAACCGGGGCAACCAGCCGTTTCTGTGCGGAAAACGGCCGCTGCAGTCATGCGGGCGGGAAGCCTCGTCATGACCGCTTTGGTTGTGCTTCTGACACCGTTTCCCCTCGACGCGGCAATTCCCGGCGAAAAGGATTTTCGCGACGCGGTCGCGACGGTCGGGGAAGCGAGAATTCCGTGGATTGATCGAGCCTCGGCCGACATGCGGTTGGAGGTGGCCGACGCGGATAACTCAACGGTTAGCCCCGACGCTCCGCACAGCGTTCAGACCGCCAAACCTCACGGCGAGGACAAGCCGCCGGAGGACCTTGGATTCGTAGACCGTGTTCAGGATTGGCTGGCGCGCGCCAACCGCGAATTCCAGACGACTGTGATCCCGCGTCTGTCGACGCCGGTGCCCGGAGGTTTTGCAGTCGACAAGGACTCGATCGCCAAGAAGCTTGAGGAAGTGAAAGACCAGGACGCGCAGGCGGCCGAGGCTGCAAGGCGCACCGAAGAAGCCATGAAGGCGGAGAAGGAAAAAAAGGCGGAGGAAGCACGCAGGGCTGGCGAGGAAGCGAAGCGCGTCGAAGAAACCCGCAAGGCGGAAGAAGCCCAGCAGGCAGAAGCCCTTCGCAAAGCTGCCGAAGAAACGGAACGAGCGGAGGAAGCGCGCAAGGCCGCAGAGGAGGCAACACGGGCAGAAGAGGAGCGCAAGGCGGTCGAAGAAGCAAAACGCGCAGAAGAAGAACGCAAGCTAGCTGAGGAAGCAAAACAGGCCCAGGAAGCGAGACAGGCGGAAGAAGCTCGAAAGGCCGCTGAGGAAACGAAACGGCCGGAGGCAGCGCAGAAGGCCGCCGAAGACGCAAAGCGTATCGAGGACGAGCGCAAGGCCGCAGAGGAGGCGAAGCAAGCCGAAGACGCTCGCAACGCTGAAGAGGCTAAAGAGAAACGCGAACGGCTCGAAGCCGAAGCTGCACGTATCGATGCGGAGTATCAGGCGGCTGAGGCACAGCGAAAGGCCGACGAAGCGAAACGTCTCGAGGACGAACGCGCCAAGCTCGCGGCTGAGAAGGCAGAGGCAGAACGTCAGCGCACGGCGGCCGCTGAGGCGGAGAAGGACAAGCAACAGCCGGACGCCGCAGCAGCGCCTCCAACGGTCCCGGAACCAGGCTCCGCTGAACCCCAGAAAGGTCCAAGCACGACCTCGGAGCCCGAGCCGGATGCCGACCTCAAACAAGCGCAGCCGGTTCGGTCAGCCAGGATCAGGGTCGCGTCGCGCAGGCTGGCGCACGGGCCTGTCGTCAGGCGCTGGATCAGGCGGGCGCCGCATTGCCGTTTTGCAGGCCGCTGCATCGTGCCGCCCGGCCACTACACGGTTCTGAACGGTGACACCCTATGGCGGATTTCGCGGCGGCATTACCGGGCGGGCCGGCTTTACTGGCGCCTCTATCACGCCAATCGCTCGATTATCCGCAATCCGAACCTGATTTATCCCTGCCAGCGCATCTTCATTCCGCGTCGCCGATGATGGACATTCGCGGGTACTGATCTTATTTCAACGCGATGCAACAAGGACAATTCAACGGTGCCGCCGGCCGCGGCTTTCTTTTTGCGCGCCTTAGGCCGTCGACCGAAACGGGACGGATTCTGAAAGCGCTGTGGCCTTATATCTGGCCGCGCGACCGGCCCGACCTGCAACGCACCGTCGTCGGCTCGCTTGTGATGATCGTTATCGCGAAGGCGGTAACGGTCGGCGTTCCGTTCACGCTGAAGTGGGCGACCGACGCCCTTGTCGCCGCGACGGGCGGGCATGTTCCGACGAACCAGACGCTGCCGTGGCTGATCGGCGCGCCGATCCTCGCCTGCATCTTCTACGGCTTGGCGCGCATCGTGATGTCGCTGCTGATGCAGGTGCGCGAAGGAATGTTCGCACGCGTCGCGATGCACGCCGTCCGAACGCTGGCGCTCGCAACCTTCGACCACATGCACCGGCTGTCTCTGCGCTTTC
>DASZVX010000124.1:0-43565 GCA_035547255.1 Hyphomicrobium sp. | reverse complement strand
GGCCTTTGACCACTTCGCCCCTCCCCTTGACGGGGAGGGGTCGGGGGTGGGGCGAAGAACCAGGCGAGCAACCAGACATAAAGCGCGACATCGCGACAACCACCGTTGAGACAGCATCGCGCTGGATCGTTCCCCACCCCTAACCCTCCCCGCGAGGGGGAGGGGAATATGGGATACGCGAAGGATATCCAATTTTGGCCAACAAACACCGCGGTGAAATCGAAGCGCGTCTCGACGGTCGGAGCTTCACGCTCGTGCTAACGCTCGGCGCGCTTGCCGAGCTCGAAGATGCGTTCGGAGACGCCGATATGCTGGCACTCGCGGCGCGTTTTGAAAAAGGCCGCCTCTCGGCGCGCGATTGCGTGCGCGTCATTGCAGCGGGATTGCGCGCAGGAGGACATTCGCTCAGCGATGCCGATGTCGGGGCGATGCAGACCGATGACGGCGCTGCGGGTTACGTCGATATCGTCGCTCGTTTGCTGACGGCAACCTTCGGCGGCAACGCCGCAGAAGCGCGAGGAGAGGGGGCGAACGCCGAAGCGCGCGACCCTTTCGCTGGGACCTCGTGATGGAAATGGGACTCGGCGTGCTCGGTCTTGCACCCGCCGTCTTCTGGTCGCTGACCCCGCGCGAGCTTCAGGCCGCACTGCGCGGCAAATTCGGAATGGCGGGCGAAGGCCAGGCGCCGACGCGGACGGACCTCGAAGCGCTCATACAGCAATACCCCGATTGAGAGAATCGAAGCGATGCCTCTGACTAGTGACCAGCAGCTCGAGACATGGAACGTCACGATCACGGCCGATACGAGCGATCTCGAAGCGAAGCTCGCGACGACGAGCCGTCTCGGACAGCAGTTCTCGAACAGGCTCGTTACCGCGTTCGATGATCTCGCGATCAAGGGCAAGAGTGTCGGCGATGTCTTCAAGTCGCTCGCACTCAACATTTCCAATCTTGCGCTGAAGGCGACGTTGCAGCCGCTGACAAGCGGATTGGCTTCGATGTTTCAGGGAATGATCGGCGGCGCGATGCCGTTCGCAAAAGGTGGCGTCATTCAGCAGGGCACGCCCGTGCCGTTTGCGAGCGGCGGCGTCATCGCAAGTCCGATCTCGTTTCCGCTTGCGGGCGGTGCGTCAGGACTGGCGGGCGAGAAGGGGCCAGAAGCGATCATGCCGCTGACACGCGGCTCCGATGGACGCCTTGGCGTTGCTGCGACAGGCGGTGGTGGCCAGCAGATCACGATCAACATCGCGACACCCGACGCCGCGAGCTTCAATCGCTCGCAGACGCAGATCGCGGCGATGATCGCCCGCGCTGCGGCTGCTGGTCAGCGTAACCTCTAAAGCGAAGTGATCTCATGTCCTTCCACGATGTCAGATTTTCGACGGCGATTTCGCGCAATGCGCAGGGCGGTCCCGAGCGCCGCACCGATGTCGTCGTGCTCGGTTCCGGATATGAAGAACGTAACAGCCGCTGGGCCGACAGTCGCCGCAGCTACAACGCCGGCTACGGTGTCAAGTCGCTCGACGATCTTCATCAGATCATCGCGTTCTTCGAGGAGCGGCGCGGCCGACTGCACGCCTTCCGGTGGCGCGATCCGATGGACTGGAAGTCGTGCGCGCCGAACGCATCTCCGTCGGCGCTCGATCAGGCCATCGGAAGCGGCGATGGCGCAACGGCAACATTCCAGCTTTGCAAGAGCTACGGCAGCGCGTTCGCGCCTTGGACGCGTGACATCAAAAAGCCGGTGGCGGGCACGGTGAAGCTCGCGGTTGCTGGCTCTGCCCGCGCTGCGGGAACCGACTTTATCGTTGACCCGTCGACCGGCATCGTGACGTTCCTCGCGGGCCATGTTCCCGAAACCGGGCAAAGCGTGACGGCCGGATTCGAATTCGACGTGCCGGTCCGCTTCGATACGGACAAGCTCGAAATCAATTTGTCGGGCTTCACGTCGGGCGCCATTCCGAACATTCCGATCGTCGAGGTGCGGCTATGAAAGCGCTCTCACCGAAGCTTGCGGCGCACCTCGCGTCGGGCGCGACGACGCTCTGCTGGTGCTGGCGCGTCGAGCGCCGCGACGGCGTCGTGATGGGTTTCACCGATCACGACAAGGCGTTGGCATTCGGCGGGACGACGTACGAGGCAGGCAGCGGTTTTACCGCGAGCGACATCAAAGACAGTCTTGGCCTCGCCGTCGACAATCTCGAAGTTACCGGCGCACTCTCGTCCACGACGTTGACAGACGGCGATCTCGCCGCCGGACGCTACGACGATGCGCGCATCGAAATCTATCGCGTCAACTGGAACGACACGAGCCAGCATGTATTGATGCGTTCGGGCAGCATCGGCGAAGTACGCCGCAGCGGCACCGGATTCACTGCGGAATTGCGCGGCCTCGCGCATTATTTGCAGCAGCCAAAGGGCCGGCTCTTGCAATTGACATGCGATGCTGATCTTGGCGACGCGCGCTGCACGGTCGATCTATCGTCACCTGCATTTCGCGGGACCGGAACGATCCTCTCGGCATTCTCGGCGCGGCGCTTCACCGTCTCAGGACTTGGCGATTTCGAGAACGGTTTTTTCGCGCGCGGGCTTCTTACGTTTACTTCCGGCGTGTCCGAGGGGCTGAAGATCGAGGTCAAATCGCACATGAAGCTCGGGGCGGTCGACGCAATCGAGCTTTGGGTCGATGCCGAAGGACCGCCTGCAGCCGGAGATGCATTCGCCGTGACAGCCGGATGCGACAAGCGCGTCGAGACGTGCAGGGCGCGCTTCGCGAATGTCATCAATTTTCGCGGCTTCCCATCGATGCCAGGCAACAAATTTTTGATGCAGGTCGGGCGCCGGAGCTGAGACATGTCGGCAACTTTGACACGCGCGACGATCGTCCAGACCGCGCGCACATGGATCGGCACGCCCTATCATCATCAGGCGAGCCGCCGCGGCATAGGCACCGATTGCCTTGGCCTCGTGCGGGGCGTCTGGCGGGACATCTACGGATCGGACGCGGAGACGCCGCCCGCTTACAGCCGCGATTGGGCGGAAGCCGGAGGGAGAGAAACGATGCTCGACGCTGCAGCGCGACACCTTCAAAAAATTTCGCTGGCGGATATCGAGCCGGGCGATGTCGTCGTGTTTCGGCTGCGCCCTGGCGTCGTCGCGAAGCACGCGGCAATCGTCGTGAGTGCCTCGACGATCATCCACGCGATGGAAGGCGCACCCGTTTGCGAAGTGTCTTTCTCGAATTGGTGGCGCCGCCGCGTCGCTGGCGTATTCCGATTTCCTCAGCTCGCGGACTGAGCCTCGTCATTCGACGAACTGCCGGAAATGGCTGCAAGCGCGGCTCGAAATAACTGGGATTTATGAACATGGCGACGCTTGCACTTGCCGCCGCCGGAGCTGCCGTCGGCAGCAGCGTTCTTCCGGCTGGTGTCGGATTTCTTGGCGTCGCGCTTTCGGGCGCTACAATTGGATCGCAGGTCGGCGCAGTCGCTGGTGCCTATGTCGACGCTGCGTTGTTCGGCGCTTCGGGACAAGGCCGCGCCGTCGAAGGTCCGCGCCTGAGCGATCTGCGCGTTACGGCGTCGACGGAAGGATCGCCCCTGCCGCGCATTTATGGACGAGCCCGCGTCGGCGGCCAGATCATCTGGGCGACGGATCTCGAAGAAGACATCGTCACGACGAAGGAGTCTGCCGGAAGCGGCAAAGGCGGTTCGGGCGGTGACACGACGCTGACGCAATATCGCTACTATGCGAACTTCGCGGTGGCGCTAGGCGAAGGCGTCGTCACGCGTATCGGGCGCATATGGGCCGACGAGCAGGAGCTTGACCTCTCGCGCACGACGTTCCGACTTTATCACGGCGCCGAGACGCAGGAACCCGATAGCCTGATTGCCGCGCGCGACGGCACAGAGAACGCGCCAGCCTATCGCGGTGTCGCGTATATCGTTTTCGAACGCCTGCCGCTCGCGCAATTCGGCAACCGCGTGCCTCAGCTTTCGTTCGAGGTTTTTCGCAGCATTTCGAGCGCCGAAAAAGATATTCAGGGCGTCGTGATGATCCCGGGCTCGGGTGAATTCGTCTACGCGACTGAGCCCGTGCATCAGACATTCGACGATGGCGTCTCGCAATCGGAAAACGTCCATCAGGTTATTGGGTCGACCGATTGGCAGGTCGCGGCCGATCAGCTTGAAGCGTCACTTCCGAACGCCAAATCGGTATCTCTGATCGCCAGTTGGTTCGGAACCGATCTCCGCGCTGGAAACTGCAGATTGCAGCCCGGAATCGAGACGCGGCACAAATCGACGGCGCCGCTCAGTTGGTCTGTCGCCGGGCTTAATCGTGACGGTGCGCATCTCATCACTGCGCGCGACGGCAATGCGGCCTACGGCGGTACGCCATCCGACCAAACTGTGATCTCAGCCATTCGCGATCTCAAATCGCGCGGGCTCAAGGTAACGCTGACGCCATTTGTCCTAATGGACATTACGGACAGCAACGATCTCGCCAATCCGTATGGTGGCAGCTCTCAGCCCGCTTATCCTTGGCGAGGACGCATCACGTGCCACCCGGCGCCGGGGCAGTCGGGGACGCCAGACAAAACCTCGACCGCGGCCAGTCAGATCGCGTCGTTCGTCGGAACGGCATCGCGGACGGACTTCTCATTGTCAGGCGGCACGGTCCATTATTCCGGACCGAACGAATGGTCTTACCGGCGTATGGTCTTGCATCATGCCTGGCTCGCCAAGGCCGCGGGCGGAGTCGAAGCCTTCGTCATCGGCACCGAATTGCGCGGCCTGACGCAAGTGCGTTCGAGCGCCGACGCCTATCCCTTCGTCGACGCTTTGATCGCGCTCGCCGCCGACGTGAGAGCCGTCCTCGGCTCATCGACCAAGGTTCTCTACGCAGCCGACTGGTCGGAATACTTCGGCCATCAGCCGGCGGATGGATCGGGCGACGTCTATTTCCACCTCGATCCACTTTGGTCGTCTGCAAATATCGATGCGATCGGTGTCGACGTCTATTGGCCACTCGCCGATTGGCGAGACGGTCGCGATCATCTCGACGCCATCGCAGGCGCAACCTCGATCTACGATGCCGATTATCTGCGCTCGAACGTCCGGGGCGGCGAGGGTTACGATTGGTATTATGCATCCGGCGCCGATCGCGATGCGCAGGTTCGCACCGCGATCACCGACGGCGCGGGCAAGCCGTGGGTGTTTCGCTACAAGGACATTCTCTCGTGGTGGAGCAATCGGCACTACAACAGACCGGGCGGCATCGAAAGCGCGACGGCAACCGCGTGGGTGCCGCAATCGAAGCCGTTCTGGTTCATGGAGGTCGGTTGCCCTGCGGTCGACAAAGGCGCCAACCAGCCGAACGTCTTCGTCGATCCGAAAAGTTCGGAATCGACGCTGCCCTATTATTCGCGCGGCATTCGCGACGATTTCATGCAGGCGCGTTTCCTGCAGGTTCTGCGCGACGCTTTCGACTGGACGAAAAGCGGTTACGTCGCCGGTCTCAATCCGGTCTCGGAGATCACAGGCGCTCGCATGGTCGATCTCTCACACATGCACGTCTATTGCTGGGACGCGCGTCCCTATCCGGCATTTCCCTATGCCACGACCTATTGGAGCGACGGCGAGAACTGGCCGCTCGGTCATTGGATCAACGGCCGCCTCGGCAGCGCGCCGCTCGACGAACTGGTGGCGCAGATACTGGTCGATCTGGGTTTCTCGGATTTCGATGCATCGGGTCTGACCGGAACCGTGCCCGGCTACGTGCTCGACGACACGATGTCGGCGCGCGATGCCCTGCAGCCGCTGAGCCTCGCTTATTTCTTTGATAGCATCGAAAGCGGCGGCAGGATCGTCTTCCGTCATCGCGGCCGCGCTGAGCCGCAGATGACGCTCACAGCCGACGGCCTCGTCGAAGAGCATGCCGACGATCCGCTTTATGAAGTGACGCGCGCGCAGGAAACCGATCTGCCCGCGTCTGCCAAAGTGCGATACATCTCGAGTGCGGACGTCTATCCGCAGGCCGTCGCCGAGGCGCGGCGGCTGACAGGCGCGAGCGGTCGCGTCGCCGAGGCAGATCTGCCGATCGTTCTTGACGATGGTCTGGCCGGATCGCTCGTCGAAAGCTGGCTTTATGAAACGTGGGCGGCGCGCGAGTCCGCGTCGTTCAAATTGCCACCGTCGGCGCTGGCGCTCGAACCGGGCGACGTCGTTTCGGTCGATATTGCGGGACGCAGCCGACTGCTGCGCTTGACCGATGTTACGGAGCGCGGCGTGCGCGAGATCGCAGCGTTGAGCATCGATCTCGATGTCTACGACAGGATCGACGCGCCCGCACGGACGGCATCTGAGCCAGCACCGGTGCAAGTCGGAACTCCAGCCGTAACGCTGATGGATTTGCCGTTGTGGAACCCATCGGTCGATGCCGAGGCTGGCTACGTGGCGGCGATGCAAAAGCCGTGGCCAGGCAGCGTCGCACTTTATATGTCGCCGCAGACGACGGGGTATCAGCTGAAAGCTCTTGCGAGCGCGCCCGCGACGGTCGGCGTCACGCTCGATGCGCTAGCTCCGGGTCCCGAAGGGCGGATCGATAACGGCGCGCGCCTGCGCGTACGATTGACTTACGGCATGTTGGCGTCGGCCGATCTCGTTACGATGCTCGGCGGCGCCAACCTCGCCGCCGTTCGCAACGGTGACGGCGACTGGGAAGTCATCCAGTTCCTCACCGCAACGCTTGTCGATGCTCAGACCTACGAGCTCGCCGGACTTCTGCGCGGTCAGTTCGGCACCGAGAGCGCGATGCACGATGCCGTCGCGGCGGGCGCGCCGTTCGTTCTTCTGGACGGAGCCGTGACGCGCGTACCGTTGCAGGAAAGTGAACTCAAGCTGCCGCTCAACTGGCGCTATGGCCCCGGCAACCGGGATATTGGCGACGACTCGTACGCGACGACGTCGTTCGCATATCAAGGTCTTGGACGAAGGCCGCTGTCGCCGGTGCACGTCAGGGGGGTACGCGCGTCAGGCGATCTCAACATTTCCTGGATCAGACGAACGCGGAGTGGCGGCGACAATTGGGAGCTGCCGGAGGTGCCGCTTGGCGAAGACGCTGAGACATACGAAATCGACATTCTCGACGGCGCTGCCGTGAAGCGTACGATCTCAGCATCCACACCGGGCGTCGTCTATGCAGGCGCCGACCAGATCGCCGACTTCGGCAGTGTTCAATCGGTCGTTTCGGTGAAGGTCTATCAGACCAACACGCTCTTCGGCCGCGGCGCTCCCCGCACCGCTGTCGTTTGATACCATCCTAAAGCAAGTGAGTGCTAAATGGACCAACCACCGTGGCTTGCCGCTGCGTGGGCCGAATTCGGCGTGCGCGAAATTCCCGGCAAGGAGGATGCGCCGGAGATCCTCCGCTATTTCCGCGAAGCTGGCGACACGAGCATCGAAACCGAAGCGACGCCGTGGTGTGCGGCGTTCTTGGGCGCCATGCTGAAGCGCGCCGGTTACACGGGAACGGGGTCACTGCTCGCGCGATCGTATCTCGACTGGGGTGACGCACTCGATGCCGCGCGCCTCGGCGCCGTTGCGGTGCTGTCGCGCGGCGACGATCCGAACGCCGGACACGTGGGGTTTCTGCTGAGCAACACGAACGGCAAAATTTATCTGCTCGGCGGCAATCAGGGCGATGCCGTCACTGTCGCGGGCTTCGACAAAACGCGGCTTCTCGGCTTGCGTTGGCCGAAGGAAGACATCGAGACGCCCAGCTCGGGAGACGACGCGATCTTCGCGAAAGCGCTCGCGCACGTGCTCGAAATGGAAGGCGGCTATTCGAACGATCCCTACGATCCAGGCGGCCCGACCAACCGCGGCATCACGCTCGACGTTTATGCGAGCTTCAAGAACGAGACCGTTGACGATGCTTCGCGTGCCCGCCTGATCGCGGAACTGAAGCGCATTTCCGATGCGACGGTCAAAACGATCTATCGGCAACGCTACTTCGACCCGGCGGCGTGCACCGTCTTCACGGCGCCCTTAGCGCTGATGCACTTCGATGCCGCCGTGAACCACGGCGTCGGCGCAGCGATCCGCATGCTGCAGGGCGTCGCCGGTGTGACGATCGACGGCGAGATCGGACCGGAGACGCTGGCCGCGATCGGCGCACGAAGTCTTTCCGATTTGCTCGACGACTACGCCGAGGCGCGCCGCACGCGATACCGCGCCCTTCCGCACTTCTGGCGCTTCGGCCGCGGCTGGCTGAAACGCGTCGATGCAACATTGGCGCTGGCCCGAACGTGGGTCACCGCCGACGCAACGAACCGGGGCCTGCTCGAGCCCCAGCAAATCGCAAAAGGAGAAAGCAAGATGGGCGACGCGACGAACGGCCAAACTCAAGCAGCCGGGGATGACGGCAGCAAATGGTGGGTTCAATCGAAAACGATGTGGGGTACGTTGATCACTGCGGCTGCAACCGTCATTCCGGCCATGGGTCCGGCCTTGGGCATCGTCCTCCCGGCGGACATCATCCAGACGTTCGGCGACCAGACAATAACGGCCGTTCAGGCGCTGGCCGGGTTATTCGGAACGGTCTTGGCGATCTACGGCCGCCTCAAGGCCGACACTCCCCTCGCTCTGCGAAAGAGTTAATTTCGCGGTCTTGGCGGATTTTAACCGTGCGCCCTGGCGATGTTCATGGGCCGTTCAACGAGAGATCTGTAAGGCCGGCTAACGTCTGGATGAGTGCGTATGACCGGATTTGTTGGAGCGGTAGCGGTGACGGCTGCGGCGGCCTTGGTGCTGCCCGGCTCGGCATGCGCTGAAGACTGCCTGACGGACTGGGGGATGGCGGGTCAGATCGTCCGCAGCGAAAATCTCGTAACGGTCGAAGAAGTCTCGAAATCCCTGGCGGCCGACGGTGTCGGCGAACTCGTGAAGACCACGCTTTGCCGTTCCCCGGACGGATATTTCTATCGCATTGTCGTTCGTAGCCCGACGGGACAGCTCAGAACCACCGTTATTACCGCGACAGTCCGGTGAAGAGTTCCGGTTGCCGGGGTGGAGATTTTATTCCAACACCCCTACAACTTGCTGATTCGGCACCATGGGAGTGGATCAGCGTGCGCGCGCTCGTCGTCGAGGATGATAAGGACCTGAATCGCCAGCTTGCGGCGGCGCTTGGGGATGCAGGCTTCGCCGTCGACACGGCGGCGGACGGGGAAGAGGGCTATTTCCTCGGAGATACCGAACCTTACGACGTCGTTATCCTGGACATCGGCCTCCCGAAGATTGACGGCATCTCGATCCTCGAGCAGTGGCGCCGCAGCGACCGCAAGATGCCGGTCATCCTGCTCACCGCCCGCGACCGCTGGAGCGACAAGGTCACCGGCATGGACGCCGGGGCCGACGACTATCTGGCAAAGCCCTTCCATATGGAAGAATTGCTGGCCCGCGTCAGGGCGCAGATCCGCCGCGCATCGGGCCACGTCAAATCGGAGATCGAATGCGGTCCGATCCGTCTCGATACCAAGTCGGCACGCGTCACCTGCGATGGCCAGCCGGTGAAACTGACGTCCCACGAATTCCGCCTGCTCGCCTATCTGATGCACCACAATGGTCGCGTCGTATCGCGGACCGAGCTTGTCGAGCACCTCTACGATCAGGACTTCGATCGGGATTCAAACACGATCGAGGTCTTCATCGGCCGATTGCGCAAGAAAATCCCAGGCGATGTGATTCAGACCGTCCGCGGTCTCGGCTATCGCATGAGCCAAGGACCCGATGAGGCTTAACTCTCTCGCTCTGCGGCTTTTCGCAACCTCGGCGGCGTGGACGCTTCTGGCGCTGCCGCTTGCGGGTTACATCATCTATTCGCTCTACCGCGAGGACGTGCAGCTGAGTTTCGACGCGCAGCTCCGCAAGCTGCTGACGCAGATCACCGTCGACAGCATGGGCACGAGCGGCGATGTGCCCGTCATCCCGCCGAACCTTTACGAGCCGCTCTTCGAGGTGACGCAATCGGGCTGGTATTGGCAGATCCGTCCGATCGACGGTGCACCGGGGCGTACGCTCGTTTCGCCGTCCCTGGCGACCGCCGTTCTTCCATCCCCCTATGAACGCAGATTTCCGACCGACACCTCCGGCACGCGCTGGATGAACGTCCCAGGGCCGACCGGCTCCACGATCCGCATCCTAGAGTTCATCGATTCCCCCGGGCACGATCCGGACAACACGAAATATTCGATCATCGTAGCGGGGCCTCTCGACTGGTTCGAAGCAACGGTTGCAAAATTCCGCACTCGCTTGACGAGCGCGTTGGCGCTTGTCGGCATTGGACTTCTGGCGGCAACGGTCTTTCAGGTGCGGTTTGGGCTATTGCCGCTGCGCCGCATCGAGCGCGGTTTGGCGAGTATCCGGTCGGGCGAGGTTGAACGTCTCGAAGGCCAGCTTCCTGCCGAGATCGAGCCGCTGCAAACCGAGCTCAATGCCTTGATCGAGTCCAACCAGGACATTATCGAGCGCGCCCGCACGCAGGTCGGCAACCTTGCCCATGCGCTGAAGACGCCGCTTGCCGTTATCACGAATGAGGCGCGAGACGATCATTCCAAGCTCGGCGCCAAGGTCGCCGAGCAGGCGCAACTGATGCGCGATCAGATCAGTCACTATCTTGATCGGGCGCGTATGGCCGCACGCGCCGGAGCCATCGGCCGCGTTACGCCGGTCGATGCGACGGTCGAGCCGCTTGTCCGGGCGATCGAGCGCATCCATGGCGAAAAGGGGATAGAAATCTCGTTCTCGGTGCAGTCGGGCGCCAAGTTCCAGGGCGAAAAGCAGGATCTCGAGGAGATGCTCGGCAATCTTCTCGACAATGCCTGCAAGTGGGGAAAAAAGCGCGCCTATCTGGCTGCGGCGATCGAGGCGCAGACGAGTTCCGCCCGACGCAAGAAGCTCAGGATCACGGTCGAGGACGACGGTCCGGGCCTCTCGCCCGAGCAGCGCGCCAAGATCGGCAAGCGCGGCCTGCGTCTGGACGAAACGAAGCCCGGCTCAGGGCTTGGCTTATCTATTGTCAGCGATCTTGCGGCATCCTACCGGGGAGGCTTCGCGCTCGACGCCTCCGAGCACGGCGGGCTCAAGGTCATCCTCGACCTTCCGGCGGCCTGACCGGTAGCAAGTCTTCGGCCTTCTGCTCATTTCGCCTGTTGCAGACCAGCACCAGTCGCTCATGTCCTTTGTTTGCCTGAATTGTGGTGGATTTCTGCCTTGTCGCGCGCACAATATCGGTCTAGCCAACATTAGGGACACAGCGCTGGGTGGGGCCATCGGCGCAGGGGAAAAGAAAACCGAAAACGAGGTTCGCCATGCGCGTCGCGCGCTTTTCGATTTCGCTATTGGCGGTTGCCATGCTTGCCGGGTGCAGCAATGGGCAGGGCGGCATAGATAACCAGAGCACCGGGATGGTTCTCGGTAGCGTCGCCGGCGGGCTCGTTGGCAATCAATTCGGCAAAGGCAGCGGCAACGTGGCGGCGACAGTGGCTGGCGCCGTCGTTGGCGGAATCGTCGGCAGCCAGATCGGCAAAAACCTCGATGAGCGCGACCGCCGTTACGCGCAGGAAGCCGAGTTCGACGCGCTTGAGCGTGGCCAGTCCGGTGTATCGCGCCAATGGCGAGACCCGGATACTGGCCATTACGGTGAGGTGGTGCCGAGCCGGCCTTATAAGCGTGGCGTAGCGGACTGCCGCGATTACACCCACACCATTTACGTCGACGGTCGGCCTCAGCAGATGCGCGGAACGGCCTGCCGTAATCCGGACGGGACATGGCAAAGCGTCGGCTGACGCAGCGCGAAGCGCAGCGGAAGAGTGTCGCAGCGAACATGACAGTTAATTCATATCCGCGACAGAAGCGCTGAAGTGATCTGTGTCGGCTTGCCTGCGCGCCGCCGCGATCTTATTCCGTTTCTAAAGTCGAGGATGGCGCGGCAATGATTTTCTGGATTCTAGTGGCCTGCTTGGTGGCGGTGGTGACGCTTGTCATTACGCGGCCGTTGCTGGGTGCTGCGCCGCTGGCGCCCGAAGACCCGGACGCCGTCACGGCGGCCGCTGATATCGCCGTCTACAAGGATCAACTCAAGGAAGTCGCCGCCGACGAGGCGAGCGGCACGCTGGCCTCGAGTGAAGCGGAAATCGCACGCTCGGAAATCGCACGCCGTCTTTTGCGCACAAACGCGGGAAAGAACAGCGCGGAAGTGCCGAGACGGAGCGGACGGGCAAGGATTGCAACATACGCTTC
This sequence comes from Hyphomicrobium sp., assembly GCA_035547255.1. GTDB lineage: Bacteria > Pseudomonadota > Alphaproteobacteria > Rhizobiales > Hyphomicrobiaceae > Hyphomicrobium_B. Next base: position 31,263 of record DASZVX010000124.1, on the reverse strand, counting down.
CGTCCTCACGTCCATCGTCGTCCCGATCGTGAGTCTGGTGCTTTATCTCGCCTACGGTGCGCCGGGCCTGCCCGGTGATCCGCTGAGCGCGCGCATCGCCCAGTCATCCGTTTTGGAAAAGCCGAACGACCTCGTCGCCAAGGTCGAGGAACGTCTCCGCGAGCATCCCGAGGACGGCAAGGGCTGGAGCGTCGTCGCGCCGGTCTATTACGCGATGGGCCGCTACGCCGACGCAGCGAACGCCTACGCGAAAGCCATGCGGCTCGTCGGGGAAACGCCCGACCGGTTGGAAGGTTTCGCCAATGCGCGGATCAGGGTCGAGAACGGTGTCATTCCGGAAGATGCGCGCAAGGCGCTCGCACGTATCCTGGTCATTGCTCCCGATAAGAAAGAGCCGCGCATCTGGCTGGCGCTGGCGAAAGAACAGGATGGCAAGCTGACAGAAGCGGCCGCGGATTACCGCCAGCTGATCGATCAAGCGCCGACCAATGCGCCATGGCGCAAAATGCTCGAAGCACGGCTCGCAAGTTTGACACCGGATGCTGGCGGCAAACCGGCTTCCGGCGAGACGCCGCAAAAGAGCGCCGATGAGGCAACATCCGCACCGCAGCAGCCTTCGGCGCCCAACGCGTCCGCCGTCATGGCGATGACGCCTGAGCAACGGCAAGCCTTCATTGGGCAAATGGTCGACGGTCTTGCGTCGCGCCTCAAAGAGAATGGCAGCGATACGGCCGGATGGCTGAAGCTTATACGCGCTTACCAAGTCCTCGGCCGTCATGACGACGCCGTTAAAGCTCTGGGCGACGCCCGAACGAATCTGAAAGGCGATCAGGTCGGTTTGGCGCGTATCGATGATCTGGCGCGCGAGCTGGGACTCGGAGGCTGAAGCGCGATGGGTATTGATTTCGGATGACACGAAAACAAAAGCGCGGAGTTTTGATCGGAGGCGGCGTCGCAACGCTTGCGGTGGCGTTGATCCTCGTGCTCTTTGCGCTGAAGGATAGCGTCGTCTTCTTCCATACGCCGTCCGACATCGTCGAAAAGGGTGTGCCCGCCGGACAGCGCATCAGGCTGGGCGGCCTCGTCGAGAACGGTTCGGTCGTACACGAGGGGACGACGATCAAGTTCAAGGTGACCGACACCTTGAAGGATATGCCCGTGACCTTCACGGGCGTTCTGCCCGATCTCTTTCGCGAGGGACAAGGCGTCGTCGCCGAGGGTGTTCTCGATGGCGCCGGCGGCTTCAAGGCCGATAGCGTGCTCGCCAAGCACGATCAGAACTACATGCCGCGAAATGTGGCGAAGGCGCTGGAAGAGAAGGGCGTGAAGCTCGGCTCGAGCGCACATCCGGCCGCGCTGGAAACCAAGACGCCATAGGAGGCTAAGCCGTGATCGTCGAATTTGGACATTTCGCATTGATCCTGGCGCTACTCGTCGCCGTCGTGCAGGTCGTCCTACCGATGGCGGGTGCGTCTCTTCGAGACGAACGGATGATGCGTGTCGCAGAGCCTGCGGCCGTTTCCCAGTTCATCCTGCTCGCGATCGCATTCCTGGCCCTGATGCACGCTTACGTGACATCGGATTTCTCGGTCGCCAATGTCGCCGAAAATTCACATTCGACGAAACCGCTGATCTATAAAATGGCGGGCGTCTGGGGCAATCACGAAGGCTCGATGCTTCTGTGGGTGCTGATCCTGGCGCTCTTTGGCGCCGCGGTCGCGGTCTTCGGCAACAATCTGCCGCCGACCTTGAAGGCCCGCGTGCTTTCGGTACAGGCGTCGATCGCCGTCGCCTTCCTGCTCTTCTCGCTGCTGACGTCGAATCCCTTTATCCGCCTCGATCCCGCGCCGTCGGACGGCAATGGATTGAATCCCATTTTGCAGGACCCGGCGCTCGCGTTCCATCCGCCATTTCTCTACACCGGATACGTAGGTTTCTCGATTGCGTTCTCTTTTGCCATCGCGGCGCTGATCGAAGGCCGCATCGATGCTGCGTGGGCGCGCTGGGTTAGGCCGTGGACGCTCGCGGCTTGGATGTTCCTGACGATCGGCATCTCGATGGGCTCGTGGTGGGCCTACTACGAGCTTGGCTGGGGCGGCTGGTGGTTCTGGGACCCGGTCGAAAACGCGTCCCTCATGCCGTGGCTCGCCGGGACTGCGCTTCTGCACTCCGCGCTCGTAATGGAGAAGCGCGAGGCGCTCAAGGTTTGGACGATCCTGCTGGCAATTCTGACGTTCTCGCTGTCATTGATGGGAACGTTCATCGTTCGCTCCGGTGTTTTGACGTCGGTGCATTCGTTCGCCGTTGATCCGCAGCGCGGCATCTTCATTCTCGCGATTTTGATTTTGTTCACCGGCGGAGGCTTGGCGCTCTTCGCGCTCCGCGCCAGCGAGATGCAGACGGGCGGGCTCTTTCAACCGATCAGCCGCGAGGGGAGCCTCGTGTTGAACAACCTGCTTCTCGTGACCGCCGCCGCGACGGTGCTCGTCGGAACGCTTTATCCGATGGCGCTCGAAGGCCTGACGGGCGAGAAAATCTCGGTCGGACCGCCGTTCTTCAACGCGACGTTCGGTCCGCTGATGGTGCCGCTTCTGTTGGCACTGCCGTTTGGTCCAATGCTCGCGTGGAAGCGCGGTGATCTCGCGGGCGCCATGCAGCGTCTGGCATTTGCGGTGCTCGCTGCGATCGTTGCGATCATCGCGTTCTTCGCGATCGGTCACCGCGGCCCGTGGCTTGCGCCTTTGGGCATCGGGGGCGGTGTCTACGTCATGATGGGCGCACTCAGCGAATGGGCGGCCCGAGTGAAGTTCGGCCAGGCTTCACGTGCGGAGATCGTTCGCCGTGCGCGAAACCTTCCGCGGTCCGCCTACGGCACGCTGCTCGCGCACTTTGGCGTCGGCATGCTCGTCGTCGGCATCATAGCGACGAGCGCCTACCGCGAAGAGCACATCCTTGTCATGAAACCCGGTCAGACCCTTTCGGTCGCGGGCTACGACGTGACGTTCACCGGAGTCGAAAGCGGACGCGGCCCGAACTATCGCGAAGACTTCGCTGACTTCAATGTCAAGCGCGACGGCGCATCTATTACGCGCCTGACGCCGTCGAAGCGGCTTTACGACGCCCCGCCGCAGCCGACGACGGAAGCAGCCATTCATGCGTCTTGGCGCGGCGATCTCTATCTCGTCATCGGCGATCCCCAGCCGGGCGGCGGCTATGCCGTTCGCGCCTACTTCAATCCGCTCGTCCGCTTCATCTGGATCGGGGCGTTGATCATGTTCATCGGCGGCGGCATTTCGCTGTCCGACCGGCGGCTGCGCATCGGCGTTCCGGCTGGCCGCAGTAGACGACAGCCCATTGCAGTTCCTGCGGAGTAGGGCGATGCGGCGGCTTTTTATGATCGCGGTTTTCGCGTTGGCGATCTTCGCCAACGCACCGACGGTGTTCGCCGTTCAGCCGGGTGAAATGCTGTCCGATCCCGTGCTTGAAAAGCGCGCCCGCACGATCTCGTCCGAACTACGTTGTGTCGTCTGCCAGAACCAGTCGATCGACGACAGCGATGCGCCGCTAGCGGGGGATTTGCGCCGGCTGGTACGCGAACGGCTCGTCGCTCACGATACCGACGCTCAAGTCATCGATTACATCGTCGCCCGCTACGGCGAATTCGTGCTGCTGAAACCCAGGTTCGAGCTTTCGACGCTGCTGCTGTGGCTGACGCCGGTTCTGGTATTTCTGGCGGGTTTGACGCTCGCAGCCCGCGCGGCGGCAAGACCTAAGGCTGTCGAGAGTGCAGCGCTCTCCGACGACGAAAAAGCCGAGCTCTCGAAGATCCTTTCCAGCGATCAGAGCTGACGTCCCATTTCATTCTCCAAGAAGCTCTTTCCCTCACTCCGTGGCCGGGATCGGCCCTGCCATCCAGAGTCAAGCTCTGACAGCCGAGGCCGCCGCCGTGGATCGCCGACATGCCGGAGGCACGCTCCGCATTGCGTGGGGGGCATCACGTAGAGTGGCCTTTTCATTGCCACGCCGCTGAGATTACCAACTGTTAAGGTGCCTGACATCCTGCGGTAATCCCGCGTCCGTTACCGCTGAGGACGAGGCTAGAAAAGCCGATTTCAGCTTGGAGACCCAAGGGATGCGACTTCCCCAACGCGCTTCGACGACGTCGAACGTTCGTTCATCGAAAATTGCGCCGTCATTCGTGGCGCTCGCCGCTGTTGCTGCGGCAGGATTTGGTTATTTCATTCCATCCCACACGGTCCGCGCCGACACGCCGGCCGCACAGACAATCGAAACGCCGATGGGCAGGGCTCCGCTCTCGTTCGCGGACCTCGTCGAGCGCGTGAAGCCTTCGGTCGTATCGGTGTCTGTCGTCAACGATGGCGGCGCCTCGAAATTGGCCGAGAACAGCAAAGGCGATAAGGGCGACAAGAAGGGCGGCGGCAACTTCAACCTTCCCGATCTTCCCCCCGACCACCCGCTGCATGATTTCTTCAAGCACCTGCCGAAAGAGTTCGGCCAGCAGGAAGAACGCCCGAAGATCGTTCAAGGCCAGGGTTCGGGCTTCGTCATTTCGTCTGACGGTTATGTCGTGACGAACAACCACGTGATCGACGGGGCGACGAAAATTCAGGTCAGCTTCGATAACGACGAAACGAAGTATGAAGCCAAGCTCGTCGGCACCGATCCGCGTACTGACGTTGCGCTTCTGAAGATCGAGAGCACCAAGAAGTTCCCCGCCGTGTCCTTCTCCAAGAAGGCGCCGCGCGTCGGCGATTGGGCGCTGGCCGTCGGCAACCCCTTCGGTCTCGGGGGCACGGTGACGGCTGGTATCGTGTCGGCGCTCGCACGCGATATCGGCTCAGGCCCTTATGATTACATGCAGATCGACGCTGCCGTGAACCGCGGCAACTCGGGCGGTCCGACCTTCAACCTCGATGGCGAAGTGATCGGCGTCAACACCGCGATTTTCTCTCCGTCGGGTGGCAACGTCGGCATCGCTTTCGATATTCCAGCGAAGACCGTCGATGAGGTCGTGACGCAGCTCAAAGCGACTGGCACGGTCAAGCGTGGCTGGCTCGGCGTCAAGATCCAGAACGTTGACGAAGATACCGCCGCCAGCCTCGGCTTGAGCGAAGCTCATGGGGCGCTGGTCAGCGAAGTCACGCCGAACGGCCCGGCTGCGGCGGCCGGCATCAAGACCCAGGACGCCATCCTGCAGGTGAACGATGCCAAGGTCGCAGACAGCCGCGACCTCGCGCGGAAGATTGCCGAGCTCTCTCCGGATTCGCCCGTCAATATCAAAGTCTGGCGCAACAACGCCGAGAAGGTGATCAACGTCAAGCTCGGCCTCTTCCCGAAGAACGCCGAAGCTTTGATGAACGGCGATAACGACGAAAACGATAACAACGGCAACAACAACGACGACAACAAATCTTCGCAGATGGAGCTGAGCCAGCTCGGCGTCACGCTGATGCCGGCCCGCACCGGCTCGAACGAGGAGGGTGTCGCCATTGCCGAGGTCGACCCGTCATCCGACGCGGCCGAGAAGGGCCTCAAGCCGGGAGACGTGATCCTCGAGGTCTCGGGTGAGACCGTTAAGACGCCGGACGACGTCGTTACCGGTGTTAAGAAGGCACAAAATCTGAAGCGTACGGCCGTTCTTCTGCACATTAAGTCGTCCGACCAGAAGCGGTTCGTGGCCGTACAACTGTCCTCCAAGAAGGGCTGAGGTTAACGCCATGGGAAGTTCAGGCAGCTCCGTCAACCACACGGCGGGGCTGCCTCGACGTTTGGATGCTGTCCCGCTAAACAGTTATCCGAGAGAAGGCCAGGATCAGAAAAACGCCATGCGCGTGCTCGTAGTCGAAGACGATAGGGAAACGGCGCAGTTCCTGCAGAAGTCTTTGAAGGAGAATGGGCACACCGCCGATCTCGCCGTCGATGGCGAGGCGGGCCTGTCGCTCGCGACGGACGGCGCATACGACGTTTTGATCGTTGATCGCATGCTGCCGCGCCTCGACGGTCTTTCGCTTATCAAGTCGTTGCGTGCCCAGGGTAATCGCACTCCCGTCCTCATCCTTTCGGCGCTGGGCGAAGTTGATGACCGCGTCAAAGGCCTTCGGGCGGGCGGCGACGATTATCTGACGAAGCCCTATGCCTATTCCGAACTCTTGGCGCGCGTCGAAGCGCTCGGACGCCGCACGGCTCCGGAAGAGCAGCAGACGCGCTATTCCGTCGGCGATCTTGTGCTCGACAGACTTTCCCATCGCGTGACCCGCAGTGGCGAGCACATCCTTCTGCAGCCTCGCGAGTATCGCCTTCTCGAATATCTGATGCAGCATGCCGGGCAGGTCGTGACGCGCACGATGCTACTCGAGCATGTCTGGGATTATCATTTCGATCCGCAGACGAACGTCATTGACGTGCACGTCTCTCGCTTGCGCGCCAAGATCGACAAGAACTTCGACAAGCCGCTGCTGCACACGGTTCGGGGCGCAGGATACACGATCCGTGACGGCCCTGCTTGAACGCGTCGCGAAGGCGGCGTCGACGACAGCATTCGGACTGAGCGCGGCGGCGGTGGCATTTTTCCTTCTGGCCGCCGCGCTCGTCGTCGGTTTCCTGTTCTGGCAGACCAACAATCTACTGACGAACCAGGTCCTCGGTGTACTGACGGCCGAATCACGCATTCTGTCGTCGGAAATGAAAGTCGGCGGCCGGGCAAAACTCGCCGAGACCGTCGGCGCCATGTCGCGCTTGCAGGGTGCCGGGCTCTATTATCTGGCCGACGCCGCGGGCGTGAAGATCGCGGGCAACCTGAACCGCATTCCACCTGAATTGACCGAAGACGCGCATGGCGGTGTCTTCAGCTATCAGCCTACCGGAGACGACGGCGCTTCTCATCTTGCCGTCGCCATTCCCGTCGATCTCGGGTCCGACATCCGTCTCATCGTCGGCCGTGACATCGAAGACCAACGGGCATTCGCGAATTCGATCCGGCTGGTGTTTCTGTTGGGCTTCGGCGTGCTGTCGGTCGCCGGCCTTCTCGGCGGTCTCGCCGTCAGCCGCCTTATTCTCAACCGCATGGACGCGATCACCGCGACCAGCCGCTCGATCATCGACGGCGATCTCACGCAACGCATTCCGACGAGCGGTGGCGGCGGCGAACTCGATGCGCTCGCCCAAAACCTCAACGAAATGCTCGATCGCATCGAGGGATTGATGAGCGGCCTGCGCGAAGTCTCGGACAACATCGCGCACGACCTGAAGACGCCGCTCAATCGCTTGCGCAATTCGGCGGAGGCGGCACTGCGCGACCCGCGCGGGGCGGAGGCGTATCGTGAAGGTTTGGAACGGACGATCGAGAAGTCGGACGAGCTGATCAAGACCTTCAATGCGCTGCTCCTGATCGCACGCCTCGAGGCCGGACCTCTGGAAGAAAGCGTCGAGACGTTCGATCTCGGGCGCTTTGTCGAGGACGTGACGGACCTCTACATGCCGGCCGCCGAGGAGGCGGGCTTCGCACTTTCGATCGAAGCCGAGAGGAACGTCGTCGTTCGCGCCAACCGCCAGCTCATCGGTCAGGCCGTCGCCAATCTCATCGATAATGCGATCAAATATTCCCGCGGCGGCGAACCCGGCAGCGCCATCACCGTTCGCGCCTTCCGCGAGGGCGGCCGGCCTGCATTTTCAGTCGGCGACCATGGTCCCGGCATCGCGGCGGACGACCGGGAAAGGGCGCTGAAGCGGTTCGTGCGCCTCGAGGAAAGCCGGACGCAGCCAGGGACCGGGCTCGGGCTTAGCCTTGTTGCGGCGGTCGCCCGCCTGCACCACGGCGAAGTTCGCCTTGAGGACAATCAGCCCGGCCTCAAGGTCGTGGTGCTCCTTTCCGGAAAATGCATGATTGCACCGCCGGCGGCCGGCGACAGCAGGGATAGTGACGTGTCGGCCGGTATTGCTGCACAATGAGCCGATGGATCAGCCTCTGAAGTCAAGCCTAGCCTCCCGCATCGTCGAAACGCCGGTTGCCGCCCCTGATGGTCGGGGCGTCGAGCGTCTCCCGTCGCTCGTTGCCGAGGCCGAGGCAAACGCGCCGGCTCTCGTGGCGGTGTTCCGCGATCCGAAGGTCGAAGCCCTGCTGCGGGGCGCTTTTGATGGCTCGCTCTATCTGACGACATTGGCGACGCTCGACACTGCGCGCCTGGGTCGCGTCCTGGCGCAACCGCCCGAAGATCACTTCGCGACCATTACGCAGAACCTCGCCCAGAGCATGAGCTCTGCGCAGGATATGAATGCCGCGAAAAAAGTGCTTCGGCAGTACAAGGCGGAAGTCGCGCTGTTGACGGCGCTTGCCGATCTCGGCGGCGTCTGGCCGGTGATGACGGTCACGCGCGTGCTGTCGGAAAGTGCTGACGCCGCCGTCGCGGCCGCGGTCCGATTTCTTTTTCGCAAAGCATCCGAACAGGGCGTTTGGCAGCCGCTCGATCCTGCGGCGCCGGAGCAGGGCTCCGGCTACTTCGTCCTCGCGATGGGCAAGCTCGGGGCATTCGAACTCAACTATTCGAGTGACATCGACCTCATCGTTTTCTTCGACCGGGAGAAATCCCGCCTTGCGGGGTCAGGCGATCTGCAATCGTTTTTCGTTCGCCTGACGCGCGATCTCGTCCTGCTGCTCGAAGAGCGCACGTCCGACGGTTACGTATTCCGCACCGACCTCCGCCTGCGGCCCGACGCCGGGGCGACGCAGGTCGCGCTCTCGACGACTGCGGCGCACGGTTATTACGAGACCGTCGGCCAGAATTGGGAACGCGCGGCGATGATCAAGGCGCGCCCGATCGCCGGCGACATCGATGCAGGAAATGATTTTCTCGGCGAGCTTTCGCCGTTCATCTGGCGCAAGTACCTCGATTTCGCGTCGATCTCCGACATCCATGCGATGAAACGCCAGATCCATGCCTACAGGGAAATCGGCGGCATCACCGTTCCGGGGCAAAATCTGAAGCTCGGTCGCGGCGGCATTCGCGAAATCGAATTCTTCGTACAAACCCAGCAGTTGATCGCAGGTGGCCGGCAGCCGGACTTGCGGGTGCGGGCAACACTCGACGCCCTTGCGGCGCTCGAGCAGCGAGGATGGGTGAAGTCGGCCTGCCGCGCCGAGCTTGATGAAGCTTATTGCTATTTGCGCCGCCTTGAGCACCGCGTCCAGATGGTCGCCGACGACCAGACGCATGAGCTGCCGGTAAACCCATCGGCTTTGGAGGCTTTCGCGCGCTTCTCCGGTTATCCGACCGCCAAGGAGCTTGCGGTCGAGCTGATCGAAAAGCTCGAAACGGTCGAGCGGCACTACGCCGGCCTGTTCGAGGACGCGCCCTCCCTGACGGGCGAAAGCTCGAACATGGTCTTCACGGGCCCACAGGACGATCCGCAGACCGCTGCAGAATTGAAGCGCCTCGGCTATTCGCGGCCGGCACAGGTTTTGGAGATCGTCCGTGGCTGGCATCACGGCCGCACGCCGTCCGTAAGATCGCCGCGAGCCCGCGAACGTCTGACGGAAGTGCAGCCGCTGCTGATTTCGGCTTTGGCCGATACCGTCGATCCCGACGCCGCCATCGCGAGCTTTGATCGCTTTCTTTCCGAGCTGCCGGGCGGCGTACAGTTCTTCTCGCTGCTCAAGGCGCAGCCGGGATTGATCAGGCTTTTCGCCGACATCATGGGATCAGCGCCGCGCATGGCGTACATCCTCTCGAAACGTCGCCGTCTGCTCGATGCCGTGCTTGATCCTCACGTGCTTGGCAGCCGCCTGGATGAGGATGCGATCGACGATCTGCTGATCAAGTCCTTTGCCGCAGCGCGCGCAGCAAGCGTCGGAGACCCGATGCAGGAAGTGCTCGATACCGCGCGCATTATCGGCAGCGAGCAGAAGTTTCTTATCGGTGTCAGAGAGCTGACCGGTAGCATTTCGGCGGCTGGTGCGGGGCTCGCCTACGCGATCGTTGCCGAGCGCCTGATTGCCGGGCTGCTCCGCGAAGTCAGCCGTCAGATGCAGGAAGAGCACGGCCGCGTGCCGGGCGGTTCCGCTGTCGTCATTGCAATGGGCAAGCTCGGCGGCCGCGAAATGACGTCTGCTTCCGACGTCGATCTCATTCTCGTCTATGATTTCGATCGGGGCGCCGAGCAGTCGGATGGGCCGCGCCCGCTCGCGCCGCAGCACTATTACACGCGACTGACGCAGCGCCTCATCAACGCCATTTCGGCACGAACGGCAGAGGGCGACCTCTACGAGGTCGATATGCGGCTTCGGCCCTCCGGCCAGATGGGACCAGTCGCAACACAGCTTTCGAGTTTCGCCAGCTATCAGGCGAACGAAGCCTGGACCTGGGAGCACATGGCGCTGACGCGTGCCCGCGTAATCGCTGGCTCGCCGGATTTGTCCGCACGCGTTGAAACGGAAATTCGCAAGATCCTGACGACCCGCCGCGACCGCACCCAGATTGCCGCCGACATCCGCAGCATGCGCGAAAGGATAGAGGCCGAAAAAGGGACAACCGATATTTGGCACCTGAAACAGGTTCGGGGCGGCCTCGTCGATCTGGAATTCATCGCTCAGCATCTGCAACTTATCTTCGCCGCTGATCACCCTCGGATCCTCGATCAGACGACGCTCGCCGCGCTGGATGCAGCGGCTTCCGAGGGGCTTATCTCGGCGGAGGACCATCACCGGCTATCGGCCGCTGGGCAGCTTCTTCACGATTTGACGCAAATTCTGCGGCTCACCCTCGAAGGGCCGTTCCATCCTGCTTCCGCCCCCAAAGGTCTTAAATCGTTACTCGTCCGGGCCGGAGAAGCCGAATCTTTCGCGGATTTGGAACGCAAGCTGAAACAATCGCTTGCCGACGTTCGAGAGGCTTTCGAGCGCCTTATTGTCTGAGCTCGTTTGCGAGCGACGGATTGCGCTGCCCTATAGCGTTCATGTGGACAAATGATGCAGATTGGCGCCCAGGAGTTAACCCTGTGCGCCTCGTGGCAGATCGACAGCCAGGTAGGCAGCGGAAAGCATGTCGAGGGGATACGTGGCGGCGATAAAGAGCGACGGCAACCCGGCCCGTCCGCGATCCGCGGCCGAGGCCCGAAACGACGAGGCCCTCCTCGTCGCCGAGACGGGTGCTGGCGATAGCCGGGCTTTCGGTGTGCTGATGGAACGGCACCTCGGAAGCATCGTCTCCGTCGCACGCCGGATGCTTCGCGACGATGCCGAAGCTGAAGACGTAGCGCAGGAGGCGTTCTTGCGGCTTTGGCGTTCGGGGGCGACGTTGGAGATCGGGCCTGCAGGCATCAGGCCGTGGCTGCGTCGCGTTGTTTCGAACTTGTGCCTCGACCGCGTTCGCGGGCAGGGGCGTGTGAAAGTGGTTGAAGAACTGCCGGAGGTTCCCGAGCCAGCCAAGCAGCTGGCCGCACTCGAAAGCCAGGATGTGCAGCGTCGAGTTGGAGCTGCGATGCAGAAGCTCCCCGAGCGCCAACGCTTGGCCCTGACCCTCTTCCATTTCGAGGGGCTGAGCCAGATCGAGATCGGCAACATTCTGGGCGTTTCGGACGAAGCGGTCGAGTCGCTCTTGAGCCGGGCACGCAGGCAACTGAAGGCAGAATTGAAATCAGAATGGGAATCGTTGCGCAACGACAACGAGCCCTGAATGCGGGAGACGGCGAAACCATGACACGGAATTTGAGGCCCATCGGCCTTGATGGATTGGAGGCAGCGCTCGACACCTATGGTGCCGATCGTACGCGCTGGCCGGCGCCGCTCCGTCACGAACTGTCGGCCTTGATCGCCGACAGCGGTGAAGCCAGGAAAATGCTCCGCGATGCCGAGCTGTTCGATGAACTGCTCGATCGCGCACCGCAGTACGATGCCTCGCGTCTTGATAGCCTCAAGGAGCGCATTGCAACGACGGCTGTGCATCAGCCGCGCCTCGTCGCGACGCGTCCCGAAGCGGCGCGACCGCCGGTTCTGCGCCGTCACCACGGCTTGGCTGCGACAGCGCTGGCTGCGTCGCTTGTTCTCGGCGTTCTTGCCGGACAGTCGAGCGTTGTGAACGCGCTGTTGGGGACGAATTCGGTGAGTGTATCCCGGCAGGTTGCTCAAACCGATGAGGGCGACATCCTGTTGGACGAGGATATGCTGTGACGGTCGAGGCAAATCCGAGCACTCCGCGGCGTTCGCGGCTGGTTTATCCGGCGCTGATCTTGTCGCTCGCGCTCAACCTGCTCTTCATTGGCGGCCTGGCGACCGCTGCCTGGCATTACTATACTCGCCATGCACGCGGTGAATTCGGCCTTCTTGCCTTCTCGCAGCAATTGCCGGCGGAACATCGCGATGCTTTTCGCAAGCAGGTTATCGACGCACGAGCCTCAATGAAAGATCAGCGTGAGGCCGTCCGCAACGCTTGGCTTGAGGTCAATTCTTTGCTGACCACCGAACCGTTCGATAAGGAAAAATTGAAAGCGGCGATGGCGAAGCTGCGGGACACCGAGAACCAGTTCAGGACCAGCCTGAACAATTCATTCGCCGAGATCGCGGCGAGCGTAACGCCTGAAGAACGCAAACTGTTGCAAACATGGCGTGACAAACGCAGGCCCCACTTCCTGAGGCACGCGGACACGTCTACGTCTACGTCAGGTAGCGAGTCTACGTCCGGCAGCGACGAAAAAACGGATTAGTTCTCGACGGCGGGATCAGTTCTTCCCGTGGAACGAACCCCTCACGCTCGCTTCGAAAAGAGATCGTTTTGGGTCGCAGCGAGGAATCGCACAGTCCAAGAGCGCGCTCCCGCAGGGGTATCGGTTACGCTAAGCTGGGCGCTCGAAAGCTCACATAGTGTCCGTGCCAGGATCATAGCGAAGCCATCGCTGTTCGAGACCTCGCAGTTCTCCTGACCTGACAGCAGAATCGAAAGCACGACGGAGTCGTTCGCGGTGTATGCTTTGGCGCTGACGACGGCGCCCGCGCAGGCGTTTCGCGATGCTTCCGTAATGAGGTTGATCAGCATCTGCCGCATCGCCTGTGGATCGCCGATGATTTCGACCTCTGCATCGACATCGGACTCGATCGTGATCGAGCGTGAGGCGAGATCGCCCCCAGCAAAGGCGCAGACTTCGTCGAGGATGGATTTGAGGCGGCACGACTGCGGCGCTCCGTTGCGTGCCGGAGCGGTCAGCAATGCCGTAATTGCAAGCGCGTCTTCTGCGGACTTGAGAAGCATGCGGCCGCTCGCGTGAATATCCCGGGCATAGTCGCCGTAGGCGCTCGATCCGAGAGGGCCGAAGACCTCTTTCGACATCAACTCCGAAAATCCGAGCACGGCATTGAGCGGTGTCCTGAGTTCATGACTCATGTGCGCCGTGAGCTTGGCCCAGATAGCGCGGTCGAGGTCCACGTTCGACTGGGGGCGGGCAAGAAGCTCCGCAAATTGGGCTGGCATGGCTTGCCGCGAAGAAGCTCCGCTCCGGGGGAGAACAGCGTCGGTCGAAGCGTGGCCGGAAACCAGAATGAGAGCCCCTGCCAGCCCCGCACCAGCTACAAGCAGCACTGTCGCGAGCGATTGCGAATCAAAGTTCAGGACCGCAATGCCGATGGTCGTCAGCAGCGCCGACAGCAGCAAAAGGGGACCGCGCCGTACCTCATGGCTGCTTGCGTGCAGGAGCGCCTTGAGCGGCGCGTGCGAGCGCACGCCATGTGCGGTCGAACCGGCAAAGCTTTCCCTGTGATGAACGGACCAAGTCCGAGCCATCTTTCAATTCCCCTGCCGAATTTTGTAAGTGTGCCCCAAATCTTGGCCGGTGCCGAATCGGCTCCGCGCGCCATTGATTCGACAATCACCGATTTGCGACTCACCTGTCGAGGGAGAAAAAATCGATTCCGAATCAAATCTTAAAAACGTGGCAGCGAGCAGAATGAAGCTGCTCGGCTGCCTTCGTTAGACTCAAAACGAGTCTTAGTCTTCGAGCATGCGGGAGACGATCTCGTGGCAGTCGCGCGATAGTCGAGATGCTGCTGCAACTCGTTTCAGGGCTGACTTCGCGCGGCCTTTACGCTTCGGTTCGAGAGAGCGATAGCTGCGGAAAGCGCCGAGCATGCGCGCCGCGACTTGCGGGTTGAGGGCGTCAATCTCCAAAACCCTTTCGGCGAGGAAATTATACCCTGCGCCGTCCGCCCTGTTGAATTGCAGCGGGTTGGCCATCGCGAAGGTTCCGATCAGGGCGCGGACCTTGTTCGGGGTCGTGATCTTGAAGAGCGGATGGCCGCAGAGCGCTTTCACTTCGTCGAGCGTCTCGGCGCGTGGCGATTGCGCTTGCGCCGCAAACCACATGTCGATCACGAGGTGATCGTCTTTCCACCGCTCGAAGAAATCCTGAAGGACGTCGCTACGCGCCGGAGCATCTACGCCCGCAATGAGAACGAGAGCATGCGCGGCGTCAGTCATGCTTGACGCTTGACGATAATGGCCTTCGAGGCGGGTGTAGTCCTCTTCCGTGCCGCGCGTTGTCATGAGCGTCAGTGCAGCGTTTCTGAGCGCCCGGCGCCCGGCGCTTGCCGAGTCAGGAGAAAATTTCGCCCCGTTCGATGTTTTCGCGTAGACCTCATCGAGAGTGTCGGCAAGCTTTTCGGCAACCGCGCGGCTGAACGCGCGGTGCGCTTCGAAGATTGCCGCGTGATCGACGCGAACTGCTTTTTCGCGCGCAACGTCGGCCACGGCGGGTAGCTTCAGAAGCTCGGCTTTATAGGCGTCGTCGAGTGCCGTATCGTGAAGCGCATGTTCGAGCGCCGCAGCGAATTTCGAAGCCTTCGAGGCAACGAGCGTTTTCGGCCTCTTGGCGTCGAGCTGTGCGAGGACGCTGCGGGAAGCATACTTGTTGCTCGCCTGCCAGCGGTTGAACAGGTCGCTGTCGTGATGCATCAGGAACGCGAGGTCATCATCCGACAGCGCGATCGTGACGTTGACCGGTGCCGAGAAGCCTCTGAGCAGTGACGGCACAGGCCGCGACGTGACGTTCCGGAAGCGAAATTTGGTGGTGCGGTCGGTGACGGCCAGAACGCCCGGGCGGATTTCTTTGCCGTCTTCGACGTCGATATCCATTTCTTTGCCGTTCTCGCCGAGGAGCGCCATGGCGAACGGAATGAACTGCGGCTGCTT
Source organism: Hyphomicrobium sp. (assembly GCA_035547255.1). GTDB lineage: Bacteria > Pseudomonadota > Alphaproteobacteria > Rhizobiales > Hyphomicrobiaceae > Hyphomicrobium_B. Next base: position 16,075 of record DASZVX010000124.1, on the reverse strand, counting down.
CTTCGCCTTGCCGGGCGACGGCTTCAGCGTTTGATGCACGGTCAGCTCGGCCACTTTCTTGCGCCGGTCGAACGTCAGATCGCAGACGAGTTCCGGCGTACCGCTTTGCGTGTACCAGCGCATGAACTGCGTGAAGTCGACACCGCTCGCATCGGCAAAGCAGACGACGAAATCTTCGATGGTCACAGCTTGCCCGTCGTGACGATCGAAATAGAGATCCATTCCGGCGCGGAACTTCTCGCGGCCTAGGATCGCCTCGATCATTCGGACGACCTCGGCGCCCTTTTCGTAGACGGTAGGCGTATAGAAATTGTTGATCTCGATGTAGCTCTCCGGCCGCACGGGATGCGAAAGCGGACCTTGGTCCTCGGGAAATTGCAGTGCCCGCAACAGGCGAACGTCGGTGATGCGCTGCACGGTGCGGCTGCGGCTTTCGGCCGAGAATTCCTGATCGCGATAAACGGTCAGGCCTTCCTTGAGGCAGAGCTGGAACCAATCGCGGCAGGTGATGCGATTGCCCGTCCAGTTATGGAAATATTCGTGCGCAACGACACTTTCAATGGACTCGTAATTTGCGTCCGTCGCCGTATCGGGCGACGCAAGGATCAGACGGTCGTTGAAGATGTTGAGTCCTTTGTTCTCCATCGCGCCCATGTTGAAGTCGGACACGGCGACGATGTTGAAGACGTCGAGATCGTATTCCCGGCCGAAACGAATTTCGTCCCACCGCATGGCGCGCTTCAGCGCATCCATGGCCCAATGCGCGCGCGCTTCCTTGCCGTGCTCGACGTAGATTCTGAGATCGACCTCGCGGCCGGATTGAGTGGTGAATGTCGAAGCCACCGGCGCCAGATCGCCGCCGACGATCGCGAAAAGGTATGAAGGCTTCGGATGCGGATCGTGCCAGAGGGCATAGTGGCGTTTGCGATCGGCCAGCGTGCCGCGCTCAACCGGATTACCGTTGGCAAGCAGAACCGGGGCGGTTTCGACATCAGCTTCGAGACGGACGGTGTAACGCGCAAGGACGTCGGGCCTGTCGAGGAAATAGGTAATGCGCCGGAAGCCCTGTGCCTCGCATTGCGAGCAGTAGACGCCGCGCGAAAGATAGATGCCTTGCAGCGCCGTGTTCACTTCCGGATTGACGAGCGTCGTGACTTCGAGCGTGAAGGGGTCTTTCGGCGGCGCTGAGATCGTCAAGCCCGTCTCGTTCGTGGCGTACGCCGGGCGTCTGAGCTTCTTTCCGTTGAGGGAAATGCTTTCGAGTTTCAGCAGTTCGCCGTCGAGCTTCAATGGCACCTTGCCGGTAGCCTTCGACGCTGGATTGCGCCGGATCGAAAGTTTCGAAACCACACGCGTTTTCGTCGGATCAAGCGCGATGTCGAGATCCACCGTATCGATCAGATATTCAGGAGGTCGATAATCAGCGAGTAGAACTGGCTTAGGATTTTCTGATTTCATAGCGCCCCAACGCCGACAGCTTTTCTTGCTCCAGATTGGGCTGGAGACCAGGATTGGAGCTTAGCCATTCGGCGAACGGAAGGCTATCCTGGCCATCTAGCCAAGGCGATGCCGGAACTCGTCGTACCCGAACGACCGAAGCACGGTGCAGGTATAATCTTCGTTCAATACGGCAAGATCCGGCAAGGGCACGCCGTTGAAGGTGTTATTCTTGACGAAGGAATACTGCATCATGTCGGTGAAAACGACGCGGTCGCCGGCCTTGAGCGGCCGGTCGAACGAGTATTCGCCGATGATGTCGCCGGTCATGCACGTCTTGCCGCCAAGAATGTACGTGTGCGGCTTTTCGCCGGGTGCGCCCGCGCCGACGATCGAAGGCGTGTAAGGGACCTCCAGCACGTCCGGCATGTGCGTCGATGCCGAGGCATCGAGGATGGCGATATCCTTCTCGTTGTGATGGAGATCGAGCACGGTCGCGACAAGATATCCGGCGTCGACCGCGAGGCCTGCGCCCGGTTCGAGAATGACGTCGACGTTGAACGCGCGCCGGAACGCCTGGATCGCCGTGATCAGCTTCTGGATGTCGTATCCCGGCTTGTTGATGAAATGTCCGCCGCCGAAGTTCACCACTTTGACACGGCTGATATAGTCGGCAAATTCACGCGCGACGTGCTCGATGAGGCCGACCGACCCGGCGTCACCGGATTCGCAAAGGGCGTGCGTGTGGAGGATATCGACGTGATCCCACGGTACGCGGTCGAGCATCTCGCGCGTCGCACCGAAACGGGAATAGGGCGCACAGGGATCGTAGAGCGCGCCGCCGAGCGTCGCATTCGAGTATCCCGGATTGATCCGGATGCCGATCTTGAGGCCCGGATGCGCTTTCAGCACCGAGAGATTCTTTTCGATCTGCTCCGGCGAATTGAAATAGATGTGCTGGGCGAGCTTGGTCAGGCGCTCCACTTCGCCCGGAGCATAGGCCGGCGAATAGACGTGAACTTCCTTTCCGAACTCCTCGTGACCCAGCCGCGCTTCGTACTCGCCGCTGGCGGTCGTGCCGTCGAGCACGTCGCGCATCACCGGAAAGGCAGCCGGAAGCGCGAACGCCTTCGTCGCGAGCAGAACCTTGCAGCCGGTTTCGCGCTTGATCTCGGCAGCGCGCGCCAGGTTGCGCTTGAGCGCTGCCATGTCGAGCACATACGCCGGTGTCGCAATGGTGCGCGCCCAATCGAAGGACTGCAACTGAAGCTCTGAGGTGTCTGTCAATCCTGCCACCAGATTCGAGGTTTGAGGGCGCGCTAATTCGTGACGCGAACGGGTCCGGCGGTCGCACCGGGCCATCTGTAGACGAACGTCAGATACGCAAGCGCAAGATAGATCGCGCCGAAGGCTAGTGCGCCGAGCGCGGCCGAAGCCTCATAAAGGCTCAGACCATGAAGCCAGGGCGGACGCACGTCTCCGAAGCTCTCGATGTCAGAGGCGCGCGTCGTCAATTTCGCCCATGCGTGATCGGTCCCGATCAGGAGACCATTCAAGCCCGCAGTCAATGCGCCCATGAACGCCAATCCGCACGAGAGAAGTCCGAAGGCGAGAAGCCGGAGCGAAATCGGAGCTTCGCGAAGAAACAGCCAGAGCCCGGCGATATAAGCCGAAATCATTCCGAAACTGACGGACACGACGGAAATGACGAGTCCCGTCACGTCGTTGCGTATCGCAAGGATCTCGGCTTCGCTCATCAGGTCTCGACGGAAAACAGCTTCTTCTGATCCTGCTTCTCGATCTCCTTCACGTGCCACGGCAGGCCCTGCTTGCCAAGCTCTTCGAGGAAGGGGACAGGCGGCAGCTGCTCGACGTTGAAGACGCCTGTGCCTTTCCATTCGCCGCGGAACATCATAATGGCACCGACGACGGGCGGCACGCCGGTCGTGTACGAGACGGCCTGCGCACCGACTTCCTTGTTCGTCTCGGCGTGATCGCAGACGTTCCAGATCATGTAGCGCTTTTTCTTGCCCTTCTTCTCGCCCTTGAGAACGACGCCGATCGATGTCTTGCCGGTGTAGTTCTCCGCGAGAGACGAAGGCTCAGGCAACAGCGATTTCAGAAACTCCATCGGAATGACGGGGTTGCCTTTGTACATGACCGGATCGATGCGCGTCATGCCGACGTTCTCCAGCACCTCGAGGTGCTTGATATAGTTGTCGGAGAACGTCATCCAGAAGCGGATCTGTTCCAGCCCCTTGATGTTCTGAACGAGGCTTTCCTCTTCCTCGTGGTAGATGAGGTAGGATTTGACCGGCCCGACCTCCGGATAGTCGATCGTCGTCGAGATCGACAGCGGGTCGATCTCGATCCACTCGCCATCCTTCCAGTACTTGCCGCGCTGCGTCACCTCGCGGAGATTGATCTCCGGGTTGAAATTCGTCGCGAACGCCTTGCCGTGGCTGCCGGCGTTGCAATCGATGATGTCGATGGTGTGGATCTCGTCATAGAGCTTCTCCTGCGCGTAGGCGCAGAAGATGTTGGTGACTCCGGGATCGAATCCGCAGCCGAGCACGGCCATCAGGCCCTTGGCCTTGAACTTGTCGTGGTAAGGCCACTGGTACTTATAGGTGAATTTGGCTTCGTCCCGCGGCTCGTAGTTGGCCGTATCCATGTAATGGACGCCCGCTTCGAGGCAGGCATCCATGATCGGCAGGTCCTGGTAGGGAAGCGCCATGTTGATGACGAGGTCAGGCTTGACCTTGTTCAGAAGAGCGACCGTCTCGGCAACATTGTCTGCGTCGACCTGCGAAATCTCGATCGGCGTCACGCACTCGGCCTGAACCTTCTTGCAGCTTTCGATGCGGCGCGAGGCGAGGTGAATTTTCTTAAAAACATCACGGTTCATCGCGCATTTTTTCGCGACGACCGAACCCGCCGCGCCAGCCCCGATGATGAGTACGTTGTCCAACGGCCGCTCCCACGTTTGAACAGCCGGCTAAGCCGGCAATTGAGCAAGCGCGATAATTGCGCTGGGGCCGGGAGATAGGGCACGCGGCGGGGTATTTCAATACTAATTCAAAGGCGTTAGCCGTTCGGGCTGCGGTCGGGCCGGGCACCGGATGGCCTGGAGCCGGATTATGACAGTGCAAATGCCTTTCGCCGTTCACTTCTTCGCGTCGATGGGGATGAAACCGTCCCGGTTCGGCATCGCGATCTTCGGTAAAGAGAGAGCATCCATTTCATCGCTTTCTCCGATGATCTTATTGGCGGCGAGGAGATAGGCTGTCAGCGCGTAGAGTTCGTCGGACGATAGGGTGCCCGGAGCGGCGGGCGGCATGCTGCGCCGGATGAAGTCGAAGATCGTCGTTGCATAAGGCCAATAAGACCCGATTGCCTTGCTCGGGTTGTCGGACGTCGGCGGGTTCGGACCGCTGACGAGATCTTCCGCAGTTGCGCCTTGACCCCGGTCGCCATGGCAGCTTGCGCATTTCTGAAGGTAAATGGCGCGGCCTTCTTTGGCCGTGCCGTGCCCGGGAGGCAACCCGCGCCCGTCCGGGAAAACCGTGAGATCCCATTTTGCGACCTCGGTTTTCGACATCGGTGTTCCGAGATGCGGCGTCTGCGGACTGTCTTGCGCGCCGGCATGGCTACTGAGCGCAACGCACGTAAGCAACGCGAACACGCCCGCCGGCCTACGCATAGACATGAGTGACCGTACCATCCTCGTCGACCGCCCAACTTACGATGGCATTGTAGTGAAAATATCCGTTCCGGCCGCGCTCCTGGATGAGGACATCCCGCTCCGGCTGCACATAGCCGGTTTCATCCGTCGCCCGGCTCTTGAGGGTGGCGGGTTTTCCGTCCCAATTCCAAGGCATGCGGAAGCGCGTGAAGCAGCGCGGCATCACCGGCTCATTGAGATGCGCCGCCGCCCACGACTTGCCGCCATCGGCCGAGACGTCCACCTTGACGATCTTGCCACGCCCGCTCCAGGCAAGCCCTCGGATCTCGTAAACGTTCGGGCCCTTCAGTGTTTGCCCCGGCGATGGCGACGTGATCAGCGACTTCGCATCCATCACGAACGTGAACATCCGCGCTTTGCCCGACGGAAGCAGTTCCGTGTACTTCGCCGTCTCGTTGCGCGTCATGGCGGGCTGGTTGGTGATGTGCAGACGTCTGAGCCATTTGACGTTCGTGATGCCTTCCCAGCCCGGAACGACAAGCCGGACGGGATAGCCGTTCTCCAGTCGAAGCCGTTCGCCGTTCTGGTAGAGCGCGACGATCGCGTCATCCATCAGCTTCGAAAGCGGAAGGCTGACATTCAACAGATTCGCATCCGCGCCTTCCGCAATGACCCACGAGGCGCTTGGATCGACGCCCGCTTCATCGAGAAGCGCCGACAGCGGCACGCCTGTCCATTCCGAGCATGAGACGAGGCCATGAAACGATCCGAGGGGGCGCTGAATCGGTTCTTCATGCCAGCCGGCGTTACTGTTGCCGCCGCACTCGATGAACAAGAACTGCGAACGCATCGGATAGCGGAGCAGGCTTTCAACTGTGAACATCAGCGCCTGCCGCACGCGGCCATGGATCACAAGGCGGTGCTGCTCAGGATCTATATCCGGCACGCCGTTGTGGTGGCGTTCGAAGTGCAATCCGCTTGGCGTAATGATGCCTTCAAGGTCTTCGAGCGGCGTCCACGAAACGCCGTCACCGGCAGGCGCTCGATTGCCGCCGATGTTGCGCACGACATATTTTTCGTATTTCGACGGCGTGCCGTAGCCGCTGAACGGCAATCCCGTTTTGTGCAGCCAGGGTGGATCAGCCAAACTCGCATCTTCGCCCGCAGCGGCGCGCACGAGTTCACTCGGCGACGATGCCGCCGCAGCAAAAACTACGCCGCTCTTAAGCAAAAGGCGGCGATCCAAAAGACCACCGCCCGCAATTGGCGTCAGATCGCCATCCGAAAATTTGCTGGCCATCTGGCCGCGCTCGGAAAAAGCTAGGACTGACTCGGCGTCGAGTTGCCCGAGAACTTCATGCCTTCCGAGTCTTCGGCGCGCACGCTCATAACGTCAGCCGGGTTGCCCTGGTACGTGAAGCGGAAGTGCGGATTTTCGCTGATCGAGATGCCGCCCGTCATTGTGAATACGAGCTTCTCGCCCGTGCGGACCTCAAGCTTGTCGACGAAATGCGCGGGTGTGTAGAGGCCGGTTACCTGATCCATCTGCAGGCCCGAATTGTTCGGGTGCTTGATCATGACTTCGGCTTCCTGGAGCTTGGCAGCGTCAGGATCCTTGAAGGCCGTCCTGATCTTCATTTTACCCATGGTCTTTGCGGCTTCCTCGGCATCCTTCGAGGCAGGTGCTGAGCAGCCGCCTGAAGCCTTCACGAAGCGCGCCGCCATATAGAGCTTGCCGTCCGCAGTCTCGGCGATGGCGCGCACATTCGAATACTGATCGATGCGAACGCGCGTCGCGAGAACCCGATCACCGGTTCCTGCCGCCTCGCCGTAGGTGAATGTCGCAACGATAGGGGAGGGGTTCTTGTCGACGACCAATGTCAGCGATTTGACGCCCTTGGCAAACTCGGCTGGCAGGCGGACGCTGATCGGGACGGTCGAGGCATCTTCCGCGCGATAAGGCGCATCGAGCGTCACTTTGTTCGCACCATCGAGAATGTCGCGAGCGCCGAAAGTGGCGCTTTTGATGCCATTCCATGCGGCCGAATCATCCTCCGCGCGCGTGCTCGACGGCGTCGCGAATGCTGCCGCGACACCAAGCATCGCGATTGCTGCTGACCGGATCACTGCCCTACGCATGGCGTCCTCTTATCTCGGATAAAGACCGCCAAGCGGTTCAACCCTCGGCGGCTGCAAACCTTCCCGAATACTTATACCACCAATACGACGGGCAGGTCATCTGCCGCGCAAAGCGCGCTGCCAGAACGACATTGGAAATCGGAAGCATATAAATTTCTGAAATTGAAAGAAAAACAGCCTTGTGGATCGCGGTTCAGACGGCATTCTGACTTCGGCGGGTTTTTGAGCCATGCCGCGGACTGGCTGCAAGTAGATTGCGCAACATTTGAACGAGGCGGGTGGCGGGGCCCTTCTTGCCGCACTGGATATTGATCCTTGCGCCTTCGAAAAGCAGAAATACCTCGTCCGCCAGGACTTCCGGATCCCGATACCGTGCCGCCTTGAAAAGCTTTACCAGATTGGACCGTTTGCGACGTTTATAGGCTTCAATCAATGCTCTAGCAGGATGCTCGGGGTCGAGTTCGACGGCGGCGTTTGCGATGGCACAGCCGCGCTCGAGCTTATTTGTAAGGACGTCTTCGACATAATCGACCCAGGCATCGAGGCACTTTTGCGGATCGCCCGAGTTTTCTGAAATAATGCGCTCCCAGACCTCATCGCCTTCGTCTGCGAGCCTTTTTATATAGGCGACAATCAAATCGTCTTTTGATTTGAAATGCCGGTACAGTGTCATTTTATTGGTGAGAGCCGCCTCGGCAATGGCGTCGACCCCTACCGGGTGAATGCCATAACGGTAAAAAAGGTCGCGTGCGGCAACCATGATCCGCTCACGTGGCGGCAGTTCTGCGAGCTCTGTGGTGTAGCCTATGCGCAATCTATTGACCTGAGATGTGTTCATGGCCCCTTGACGAGTATGTTACCGATCGGTACCTACACGTTACCGATCGGTAACGGGTACCACGACTCATGGTGCCTTGTCATTTGGTTCTTTAGGGGGCTCACGCCTCCATTCTTTGTGAATTCGATGCGCGCGACCATATGCGCGAAACGCCACTCGGGCGGGATGAACTTCCCCCGGCAGCCTCGGCAATGATGCAGCCAACGGCGAAGTCAAAAAGACGGAGATAGAAGCTGTTCAACCGATCCGCCTTGATAGCAACGTCTATGCTTCTTGTTGTCTCCGGTCTTTCCGGATGCGGCGAGGGGACGTCGAATGCTCAGACGGCCGCTGCTCCGCCGGCGCCTGCTGTGACCGTCGCCAAGCCCGTCAAGAAGCTTGTCTCTGACTACGACGAATATGTCGGCCGATTCGTCGCCGTCGATTTCGTCGAGGTGCGCGCGCGCGTCTCGGGCTACCTCGATAAGATTCATTTTACCGACGGCCAGATGGTGAAGGCGGGCGATCCGCTGTTCACGATCGACCGCCGGCCGTTCCAGGCGTCGCTCGACCAATCGAAAGCCTCCGTTGCGCAGGCTCAGGCGAACCTTGCGTTTGCCGAGTCTGATTTGAAGCGCGGTGAAAACCTCGTTCGCGGCACTTCGATCACGCAGCAGACATTGGACCAGCGCGTTCAGACGAAGCGCGTCGCGGAAGCGAACGTAACGGCGCAGGAAGCGGCGACCCGCCAAGCCGAACTCGATCTGGAGTTTACCGAACTCACGGCACCGATTTCGGGCCGTATCGGCGATCGCCGCGTTTCGGTCGGCAATCTCGTAACGGGTGGCGCCTCGGGCACGACGACGCTTCTTGCGACCATCGTTTCCGTTGATCCGATCCGCTTCGAGTTCACGATGGATGAGCAGTCCTATCTCCGCTATTTGCGGGCTGCGTCGGGCACGCAGGCTGAAAGCACCGATCGCGGCATGAAGCTGCCCGTGTCGCTGAAGCTGATCGACGAGAATGATTTCGTTCATCAGGGCAAGATCGATTTCGTCGACAACGCGATCGACCGCTCGTCAGGGACGATCAGGGCGCGCGCGGAATTTGCCAATGCTGATGGCAAGCTCACACCCGGAATGTTCGGGCGTATCAGGATCTCCGCGTCGCCGCCTGCGGAAGCTCTGCTCGTTCCCGATGCCGCTATCGGCACGGAACAGGTGCGGAAATTCGTTCTCGCGGTCGGCAAAGACGACGTCGCAACACCGAAGTACGTGACGCTCGGACCGGTTGTCGACGGTCTGCGGGTCATTACGGCGGGCCTCAGTCCCGATGATGTCGTCATCGTCAACGGCCTGATGCGCGTGCGCCCGGGCGTCAAGGTCTCTCCCCAAGAAGCGACCGCCGAAGCAATGACGGCGAAGGACCAGACGGTCCGGACCAACTAATCAGGCAGCCAGCGGATGCGCATCTCGCATTTCTTTATCGACCGGCCGATTTTTGCGGCCGTCATTTCGATCGTGCTCATCATCCTGGGCGCGGTGTCGGTCACGCGTCTGCCGATCGCGCAGTACCCCGACATTGCGCCGCCGGTCGTCAACGTCACCGGACAGTATCCCGGCGCGAGCGCCGAGGTCGTTGCGGCGACCGTTGCGACGCCGCTCGAACAGCAGATCAACGGCGTCGAGCATATGCTGTTCATCTCGTCGAACTCGACGAACGATGGCCGCTTCTCGATCTCGATCACGTTCGACATCGGAACGAATCTCGATATCGCGCAGGTGCAGGTTCAGAACCGCGTGGCGATCGCGCAGCCGAGATTGCCTGCTGATGTCCGCAATATTGGCGTAACCGTCGCCAAGGCGTCGCCCGACCTGATGATGGTCGTCCATCTGCTGTCGCCGGACAACTCGCGTGATACGCTCTTCATTTCGAACTACGCCAACGTCAACGTCGTCGATACGCTAAGCCGTATCCAGGGCGTCGGCTCGATCACGGTGTTCGGCGGCCGCGACTACTCGATGCGTGTCTGGATGGACCCCGATCGCCTCCAATCCTTGGCGATGACGGCGAACGATGTGGTCGCGGCGCTGCAGGGCCAGAACGTGCAGGTTGCCGCGGGAATCTTGAACCAACCACCCGTCAAGAATCCCGGCGCATTTCAAATCACCGTCCAGACGCTCGGCCGCCTTGCCGATCCGAAACAATTCGGTGAAATCATCGTCAAGCGCAGCGGCGACGCCGTTGTCAGGCTGAAGGACGTTGCGCGCGTCGAGCTCGCGGGCCTCGACTATGGCGTAAATTCTTATCTCGATAAGACCGCCGCCGTTGGTCTTGGCGTCTTCCAGTTGCCGGGCTCGAACGCCATTGAGACGGCTCAGAAGATCAAGGACACGATGGCGGAAATTGCGAAGAATTTCCCGCCCGGCGTCAAGTACGACATCATCTACGACCCGACCGATTACATTCAACAGTCGGTGGACGCGGTCGTACATACGATTTTGGAAGCGATCGTCCTCGTTGTCCTCGTCGTCATTCTCTTCTTGCAGACTTGGCGCGCCGCGATCATTCCGATCGTCGCCATTCCGGTGTCGCTTATCGGCACCTTCTTCATCATGGCGATGTTCGGGTTCTCGCTGAACAACCTGTCCTTGTTCGGCTTGGTGCTCGCAATCGGTATCGTCGTCGACGACGCCATCGTCGTGGTCGAGAACGTCGAACGAAATATCGCAAACGGGCTTAGTCCGCGCGAAGCCGCCTATCGCACGATGGAAGAGGTCGGAACGGCGCTGATCGCGATTGCGCTCGTGCTGACGGCGGTTTTCGTTCCTTCGGCGTTCATCACCGGCATCTCTGGCCAATTCTATCGCCAGTTCGCTCTGACGATTGCTGGTGCGACGGTCATTTCGCTGATCGTCTCGCTGACGCTGTCCCCGGCGCTGTGCGCGCTGCTTCTGAAGTCTCATACAGAGACGCACCGCACCAGTTTGATCATGTGGCCCGTTCACGCCTTCTTCGGGGCCTTCAACTGGAGTTTCGATAAGCTTTCCGTGGGATACGGCTGGTTCGTCGGCAAGATCGTCCGCTTCGCGGTCGTGATGCTTGTCGTCTATGTCGGCCTGATTTCGTTCGGATTGAATGAGTTCCGCAAAACTCCGATCGGCTTCATTCCCGATCAGGACGGCGGCTACTTGATCACCGTCGTGCAGCTTCCGCCCGCCGCATCGCTTGAGCGCACCGACGCCGTCAATCGCCGCATCGTCGATCTCGCGCTGCAGGTTCCGGGTGTCGCGCACGCTGTCAGCCTTGTCGGCTTCTCGGGCGCAACACGCGTCAATGCATCGAATGCCGGCGCGGTATTCGTCGTCCTGAAGCCGTTCGAGGAGCGGGACAAGGATCCCGCCCAGTCCGCGAAAGCGATACAGGCTGCGCTCCTCGCCAAGTTTTCTGCAATCCAGGACGGATTGGTTCTCGTCGTCGCGCCGCCGCCCGTTCGCGGCCTCGGTAGTGCGGGTGGTTTCCGTATGATGATCGAGGATCGTTCCGGGGCCGGTTCTGCGGTGTTGCAGAATGCCGTCAACGCCATGATGGGCAAAGCTGCGCAAACGCCGGGTGTGAGGCAAGTCTTCTCGCTGTTCGAGACGGCGACGCCGCAACTCTATCTTGATATCGATCGCGTCAAGGCGGAGATGCTCGGGGTCAATATCCCTGACGTATTCGTGGCGCTGCAAGCCTACCTCGGCTCGATCTACGTCAACGACTTCAACATCATCGGCCGAACATTCCGTGTGACTGCGCAGGCCGACAGCGCGTTCCGCCTGACGAGCAAGGACGCTCTCAACATCCGGGTTCGGAACGCCAACGGCGATGCTGTGCCGCTCGGCTCTTTCACGACCGTGAGCGACGTTTCGGGTCCTTCGCGTGTTCCGCGCTACAACCTTTATCCAGCAGCCGAACTCGATGGCTCTGCCGCTCCGGGATATTCGCAGGGGCAGGCGATCGACATCATGCAGAAGCTTGCAGCCGAGACGCTGCCTCCTGGCTTTACCTATGAGTGGACGGATCTTGCCTTCCAGCAAATCCGCGCAGGCAATACCGCCGTGTTCGCGTTCGCGCTCGGCGTCGCATTCGTGTTCCTGGTGCTCGCGGCGCAGTTTGAAAGTCTGACGCTGCCGCTCGCGGTTATCTTGATCGTTCCGATGAGTTTGATCGCATCGATCTCCGGCGTCATCCTGCGCGGCATGGACAACAACATCCTGACTCAGGTCGGCTTCATTGTTCTCATCGGCCTTGCCGCGAAGAACGCAATTCTGATCGTCGAATTCGCTGAGCAACTGGAGGCGCAGGGGCGTGATCGATTCGCGGCCGCAACGGAATCTGCACGTCTGAGAATGCGGCCGATTCTGATGACGTCGCTCGCCTTTGTCCTCGGCGTCGTGCCGCTCGTCTGGGCCGTCGGTGCCGGTGCCGAGCTTCGCCAGGCGCTTGGAACCGCGGTTTTCTCGGGCATGATCGGCGTCACGGTCTTCGGCCTGATCTTCACGCCCGTGTTCTACGTCATCTGCCGCTGGCTTGCGGGGCTCGGCCGCCGCCGCCGGTCGACAGAGGAGCTGCACCCGGCTGAATAAGAAAAAGGCGGCAGCGACGCCGCCTTTTTTTGCGATCGGTGTCCCGCGCCCAATCCCACGCAAGCTCCACGCACGTTGCCGGAGTCATGACTGGGCCCGAACGTCCCGATCAGGCATTCATTCGAGTGACCGATGAACCGCAAAGAGCGACGGCGTGCGCACGCGACATCTCGCGCGGCGCCGCATCAGATTGATCCCGCCGTTGCTGGTGATTACCGCGAGGCCGTGAACTATCTGCAGGCCGGTGAATGGTTGAAATCGGAGATGGCGCACCGCCGGGTCCTGGCGAAGGCACCGCGCCATGCTCCGACGCTTCATCATCTCGGGCTGATCGCATTCAAATGCAACGAGGGTCCGCAGGCCGTCGAATACATTCGCCGGAGCCTCGCGGCCGCCCCCGATTATCACCAGGCGTGGCTGAACCTCGCCATCATTCTCGCTGACCTCAAGCGCTCGAAGGAAGCGATCGAAGCCTGCAAGCAGTGCGTGGCGCTGCAACCCGAGAATTCAGAAGCCTATGAAGTACTGGGCAATCTCCTGCGCGTCGCGCAGAACGATGCGGAGGCAGTGGAGGCGTATCTGACGTCCCTTCGACTGAAGCCGCAACAGCCGCAGGTGCTGGTGTGGTTGGCCGAGCTGATGCTTCGGAATGGCAATATTCAGGATGCGCTTTCCTATTGCCGGCAGGCGCTCGAAATCGATCCCACTCTGCCGGAGGTACAGCGGCTTGAACAATGCATACTGGCAACGTTGGGCTCGATTCATGACGTCGAAGCGGCACTCGCCGCCCGGGCCGCAAGTCCGGCAGAGCTGGCAACAGGCTTGAACAATCTCGGCACATATCTCCGTACGCAGTGGCGCTACGAAGATGCGGTCGATGCCTACAGCCGAGCCGCTCTCGCTGATCCGTCCTCCGCGGACGCGCTGCTCAACATGGCGCTCGCATTTGAAAGTCTCGGTCGTAAGGAAGAGGCACTCGCGAGCTATCAGGCGGGCCTTGCGATCGACCCTGATCGCGCCGAAGCGTATGCCAATGTCGGCAATTTGCTCCGCGGCATGAACATGCCGGACGGCGCAATCCAGGCATTCGACAAAGCCATTGAGTTAGATCCGACCCTCGCCATCGCGCATTACAACTTGGCGGTGACGCTGAAAGCGCGTGAAAGATACGACGAGGCGAAGGCGGCATTCATCAAGGCAGTCGAGCATGCGCCGGACTCGATTGTCCATCGCTTCGAACTGGTGAACCTGCGCCGCATTCTTTGCGATTGGGATGGATTGGATCAGGAAGAACGGGAGTCTCTCGAGCAGTTCCGGCGGCAGGGAGCGCATGTCGCTCCGTTCCAGCTGATTTCGATGCCTGCAACCCGCGCCGATCAGTTGGAAGCAGGACGCCGCCACGTCGCAACGATTGCGCCACCTGCAGCATTGCGCTTCAAAGACCATAGCAATCGTTTCGGTGTCGGCCAGCGCATTCGCGTCGGATTCCTCTCTGCGGACTTCTTCAACCATGCCACCGCGATGTTGCTCGTCGAGGTTCTGGAAAGCATCGACCGCAGCCGATTTGAGCTTTTCGGATATTGCTTCAGTCCCGATGATGGAACGGACTTGCGCCGCCGCATCGTTGCTTCGTTCGATCGCTACATGCCGATCGGTAGCATGACAGACCGCAGCGCAGCGCAGCTGATTCACGATGATGACATCGATATTCTCGTCGACCTCAAAGGCTATACGCGAGACGGTCGGCCGGAAATTTTGACCTATAGGCCGGCTCCCATCCAAGTGAACTATCTTGGCTACCCATCTTCAATGGGTCTGGACGGTATCGATTATATCGTTGCGGATCCGGTCGTCGCGCCTATGGAGCATCAGGCGGATTATTCGGAACGGATCGTGCATCTGCCGAATTGCTATCAGCCGAACGACCGGAAGCGAAAGATTTCTGACACGCCGGTGACGCGCGCTGATTGCGGGCTCCCGGAAAATGCATTCGTCTTCTGCTCGTTCAACAATTGCTACAAGCTGAACGCGACGATGTTCGACGTCTGGATGTCGCTGCTGCGGAAGATTCCGGATTCAGTGCTCTGGCTTCTGGTTCCGAACAGCGCCTGCAGCGAGAACCTGCGGCACGAAGCGGCTGCACGCGACATCGATCCGGACCGGCTCGTTTTTGCGAGCCGTCAGCCGGTCCCGGAGCATCTGGCGCGGCATCGGCTCGCCGATCTGTTTCTCGATGCACTCCCCTGCAACGCGCACACGACAGCGAGCGACGCACTGTGGGCAGGTCTCCCGGTGCTCACGGCGATGGGTGAAACCTTCTCGGGTCGCGTCGCCGCAAGTTTGCTGACGGCAGTCGGCTTGCCGGAACTCGTTGCGAGAGACCTCGAAGACTACACCGGGGTCGCACTCGCTCTGGCGCAGGATAAGACGAAGCTTGCTGATATTCGCGCGAAGCTTGCGAGACAGCGTGAGACCGCGCCGCTGTTCGACAGCGCCCGCTACACGCGTCATCTTGAAAGCGCGTTCACGACGATGGTCGAGATCGCGCGTGCGGGCGAGCCGCCGCGTCCGTTTGCGGTCACGGGCTAGATCTTACTGGCAGATCGAGCGGTACTTCCGCGCTTTCATATCAAGATGGAAGTGATCGTGGTGGGCCGCGTTGGCATCGGGGCCGAGGACGGTCCCGAATATCTTGCAGGCGTCGTCGTGCGCCAGATGCAGGAACTCGGACGTCGCACCCTGCTCGGGCTCCTTCGCATCGTCCTTCTTTTTCGATCTGTCGTCGGCATCATGCGCGACAGCGCCTGGAGCACCGAGCCGTACAGCGACAACCGTAACGGTTTTCGATCCCTTGCCATGAGCAACGCCTGCCTTCGGCGTGTCATCGGTCGCTTCATCCTTGTGCGCGCCCCACGATCTCGAGACCCGGATGATCTTTCCGTTCTCGAGAACGAAGCCGGAGATATCGATCGCATTCATCAAGGCGTGTTCGCTGAGCGGAGCGCGCGCCAGTCCATAGCGATTCCGGCATGAGTAGGACCCCGCCAATATGCGCACGATCGGCGAGCCGAAGCTTTTCTTGGCAGCGGGCTGCAGCTTGTCCGAAATCCAAGTGTCGAGCGCCGCGATCATCGGACACCTGAGCGTCGCGGGCGGCTGAAACTTCACTTTGCCTTCACCGAGGCTTCGAAGCTCTCGCGGCGCCGGTGCTCCGCACACGCCCTCTCTCTCGGCGGGCAAAGGCTCGGTAACGACAGTGAGCTTATCGAGCAGCCGGTCGCATTCTGCTTTGGCGTCCGCAATCTCGCTGTCCGTCCACGGCGGCGCTTTCTGCAGAGCAGGGGGAAGGGGGGCCGGAGGTTTTGCGTC